>JAMLIM010000038.1 GCA_023954175.1 Rhizobacter sp. | reverse complement strand
GGCTCGCCGCGCCATGCGATTCGTCGCACATCGCGCTGCATGCGCGGCGGCTTGCCGAGCAGCACGTCCATCGGCATATCGATCACGCGCTCGCCGCCGGGCCCGTCCTCGAGCACGAGTTCGGTGGCCTCGGTCGCAACGCCGACGACCGCGAACGGGCAGCGCTCGCGCGCCGCCATCGCCGTGAACAGCGGCAGGCTTTCGGGCGCGAACGCGAGCACGTAGCGCTCCTGGCTCTCGTTGCACCAGACTTCCTTCGGCGCGAGGCCGCTCTCCTCGAGCGGCACCTTGCGAAGATCGAATCTCGCCCCCCGCCCGGCGCCATCGACGAGCTCGGGAAACGCATTGCTGATGCCGCCGGCGCCGACGTCGTGGATCGCGAGGATCGGGTTCATGTCACCGAGCGACCAGCAGTGGTTGATGACCTCCTGCGCGCGGCGCTGGATCTCCGGGTTGCCGCGCTGCACCGAATCGAAGTCGAGCGCGACCGCGTTCGCCCCGGCCGCCATCGAGCTTGCCGCGCCGCCGCCCATGCCGATGCGCATGCCCGGCCCGCCGAGCTGCACGAGCAGGGTGCCGGCCGGAAACTCGATCTTGTGCGTCTGGCTCGCGGCGATCTGCCCGAGGCCGCCGGCGAGCATGATCGGCTTGTGATAGCCGCGCTGCACGCCGGCGATGCGCTGCTCGAAGACGCGGAAGTAGCCGAGCAGGTTCGGCCGGCCGAATTCGTTGTTGAACGCCGCGCCGCCGAGCGGGCCGTCGAGCATGATCTGCAAGGCGCTCGCGATGTGCGCCGGGCGGCCGATGGGCGCGCGCTCCCACGGCTCGTCGGTGTCCGGCAGATGCAGGTTGGAAACGCTGAAGCCGGTCAGCCCGGCCTTGGGCCGCGAGCCGCGGCCGGTCGCGCCCTCGTCGCGGATCTCGCCGCCCGCCCCGGTCGACGCGCCGGGAAAGGGCGAAATCGCGGTCGGATGGTTGTGCGTCTCGACCTTCATCAGCACGTGCATCGTCTCGCGCCGTGCGGCGTAGCGCGCGGCGCTGTCGCTGCCTTGCGGCGCCCAGCGCTCGACCTCGCCGCCCTGCATCACTGACGCGTTGTCGCTGTAGGCGACCACCGTGCGCTGCGGCGCGACCTCGTGCGTGTGGCGGATCATCCGGAACATCGAGTGTTCCTGCGCCTCGCCGTCGATCGTGAAGCCGGCGTTGAAGATCTTGTGCCGGCAGTGCTCGCTGTTGGCCTGCGCGAACATCATCAGCTCGACGTCGGTCGGATCGCGTTGCAGGGCGGTGAAGGCTTCGACCAGATAGTCGATCTCGTCTTCGGAGAGGGCAAGGCCGAACTCGGCATTCGCCTGCTCAAGCGCCGCACGGCCGCGCGCGCGCACCGGCACGTGCACCATGGCCTGGCCCGGCATGTCGTCGAACAGGCGGCGGGCGCCGTCGCGCTCGAACAGCACGCTCTCGGTCATGCGGTCGTGCAGCAGATCGGCCGCCGCATGCAGTTCGGCATCGTCGAGCGGCTTCCTGCCCGTCAGCAGCCCGCCGCGCAGCGTGAGGCGCCATTCGGTCACGCGCTCGATGCGGTGGACGGCCAGGCCGCAGTTGTGCGCGATGTCGGTCGCCTTCGACGCCCAGGGCGAGACGGTGCCCAGGCGCGGCGCGACGACGATCAGCGCACCGTCGCCCGGCCCGTCGTAGGCGTCGCCATAGCGCAGCAGCGCGCCGAGGCGATCCAGCGCGCTGCCCGCAAGCGCCGCATCGCTCCAGACCCAGTGCACATGCCGCGCGTGCAGCCCCGCAATGCGATCGCTCACGCCCTGCAGCCGCAGGAGCAGCGCGCGGCGCCGGAAGTCCGACACCGCACTGCCGCCTTCGAACGATTGGAGATGCTTGACAGGGGAAGTCACGCTGGACGGGCCCGGATCGGGTGCGGAGTCAACGCTGGGCGGCGACAGGGGATTCGCGATAGCCGCGGTGCGCGCTGGGCGACCGGGGCGGGAGCCTGCGATTTTAGGGGGCGGATGAGACAATGCCGCCTTGGCAATGCGATCCATTCGGCTGGTCGAGGACCCGCCCGGGTGCGAGCGCCTCGTCCCCTGAACCCGAACACCCCATGACGATCACCCTGAAAACCGGCACCGACATCGACGGCATGCGTGTCGCCGGCCGGCTCGCTTCCGAAGTGCTGGACATGCTGACGCCGCATGTGCGCGCGGGCGTCAGCACCGAACAGCTCGACCGCCTCGCGCACGATCACATCGTGAACGTGCAGCGCGCCATTCCGGCCCCGTTGAACTACGCGCCGTCGGGCTACACGCCCTACCCGAAGTCGATCTGCACCTCGATCAACCATCAGGTCTGCCACGGCATCCCGAACGACCGCGCACTGAAGAACGGCGACATCGTCAACATCGACATCACCGTCATCAAGGACGGCTGGCACGGCGACACGAGCCGGATGTTCATCGTCGGCGAGGGATCGATCGCCGCCCGGCGCCTGTGCCAGATGACGTACGAGGCGATGTGGAAGGGCATCGTGAAGGTCAGGCCCGGCGCGCATCTGGGCGACATCGGCCATGCGATCCAGACCTTCGCCGAGAACGCCGGCTTCTCGATCGTGCGCGAGTTCTGCGGCCACGGCATCGGCGCGCGCTTCCACGAAGAACCGCAGGTGCTGCACTACGGCCGCCCCGGCACGCTCGAAGAGCTGGTGCCCGGCATGATGTTCACGATCGAGCCGATGATCAACGCCGGCCGGCGCGAGATCCGCGAGACCGGCGACGGCTGGACGATCGTGACGCGCGACCGCTCGCTCTCGGCGCAATGGGAGCACACGATACTCGTCACCGACACCGGCTACGAGGTGATGACGGTCTCCGAGGGCACGCCCGCGCCGCCCGCCTTCGCGACGGATTCCGCGCTCGCCGCGCACTGATCCGGACGCGCGATGTCGGCCGTGCCGTCGGTGGCATTCGAGCCCACGCTCGCCGATCTGCGCGACCGCTTTCGCGACGAGAAGGCGGCGCTGCTCGAGACCTTTCGCGCGTCGCGGGCGACGACCACCGCCGCGCAGCGCCTCGTGCGCGCGCTCACGCGCCAGGTCGATCGCACGCTCGTTTCGCTGTGGAAGCGCGAGGGCATGCCGGCCCATGCGGCGCTGGTCGCCGTCGGCGGCTACGGCCGCGGCGAGCTCTTCCCCTACTCCGACGTCGACGTGCTCGTGCTATTGCCGCCCGGACGCAGCCCGGCGCTTGGTGGTGGTGGCGGCGGTGGTGACGAGAGCGAGACGAAGGCGGCGATCGAGCGCTTCATCACGGCGTGCTGGGACAGCGGCCTCGAGATCAGCTCGAGCGTGCGCACGGTGGACGAGTGCGTCGCCGAGAGCCGGCGCGACGTCACGGTGCAGACCGCATTGCTCGAGTCACGCTTCATCTGCGGCTCGCGGCGCGTGTTCTCGACCTTCCGTGTCGCCAACACGAAGGCGATGGACGCCAAGGCCTTCCTCGTCGCCAAGACGCTCGAGATGCGCCAGCGCCACCAGAAGTTCGAGGACACGCCCTACGCGCTCGAACCCAACTGCAAGGAAAGCCCGGGCGGTCTGCGCGACCTGCAGGTCGTGATCTGGGTCGCGCGCGCTGCCGGCCTGGGGCGCAGCTGGAGCGAACTCGCCGCGGGCGGACTGATCACCGCGTTCGAGGCGCGCCAGCTGCAGCACAACGAGGGTCTCGTCAAGCTGATTCGCGCCCGGCTGCACCTGATCGCCGGGCGGCGCGAGGACCGGCTCGTGTTCGACCTGCAGACGTCCGTCGCCGAGAGTTTCGGCTACCACTCGACGACCGCGGCGCGCGCCTCCGAGCAGCTGATGCGGCGCTACTACTGGGCGGCCAAGGCGGTGGGGCAGCTCAACAAGATCCTGATGCTCAACATCGAGGAGCGCGTGCGCGGCTCGCAGCACGCGCCGATGCGGCCGATCGACGCCCGCTTCTTCGATCGCGGCGGCATGCTCGAAGTGGCGAGCGACGACCTCTACACCACGCACCCGGAGGCGATCCTCGAGTCCTTCCTGCTCTACCAGCGCACGCCCGGCATCAAGGGATTCTCGGCGCGCACGCTGCGCGCGCTCTACAACGCGCGCACGGTGATGAACTCCGCCTGGCGCCGGGATCCGGCCAACCGCGCGCTGTTCCGCCAGATCCTGCAGGCGCCCGAAGGCCAGACGCATGCCTTCCGGCTGATGAACCAGACGAGCGTCCTCGGCCGCTACCTGTGGGTATTTCGCCGCATCGTCGGGCGCATGCAGCACGACCTGTTTCACGTCTACACGGTCGACCAGCACATCCTGATGGTGCTGCGCAACGTGCGGCGCTTCTTCATTCCCGAGCATGCGCACGAGTACCCGTTCTGCTCGCAGCTCGCGTCGCAGTTCGACCGGCCGTGGGTGCTCTACGTCGCGGCGCTGTTCCACGACGTCGCCAAGGGCCGCGGCGGCGATCACTCCGAGCTGGGCGCGATCGATGCGCGCCGCTTCTGCCGCGACCATGGCATCGAAGGCGAGGACGCGGCGCTGATCGAGTTCCTCGTGCGCAAGCACCTCCTGATGAGCCGCGTCGCGCAAAAGGAGGACCTGAGCGACCCCGAGGTGATCAACGGCTTCGTGCGCGACATCGGCAGCGAGCGCCACCTGACGGCGCTCTACCTGTTGACGGTCGCCGACGTGCGCGGCACCAGCCCCAAGGTCTGGAACGCGTGGAAGGGCAAGCTGCTCGAGGATCTGTTCCGCCTGGGCCTGCGCGCACTCGGCGGCGCGCACATCAACCTCGCGGCCGAGATCGAGACCCGCAAGCAGGAGGCGCGTCACGTGCTCAACCTGATGTCGCTGCCGCACGGCGTCGAGACGGCGCTGTGGGAGACGCTCGAGCTCAGCTACTTCTCGCGCCACGACCCCGGCGAGATCGCCTGGCACGCGCGTGCGCTCAGGTCACACGTGAAGACGAGCGAGCCGATCGTGCGCGCGCGCCCCTCGCCGCTCGGCGAAGGGCTGCAGGTGCTCGTCTACACGCCGGATTCGCCCGACCTCTTCGCGCGCATCTGCGGCTACTTCGACAGCTCGGCCTTCAACATCGTCGACGCCAAGATCCACACCTCGCGCACCGCGTACGCGCTGGACACCTTCCAGATCATCGGCCCGCACCTCGAGCTCCGCTCGCGTGACCTGATCCCGCTCGTCGAGCTGCAGCTTGCGCAGGCGTTGAAGTCGACCGGGCCGCTGCCCGAGCCGCGCCGCGGGCGCGTCTCGCGCCGCGTCAAGAACTTCCCGGTCACGCCGCGTGTCACGCTGCGCCCGGACGAACGTGCACAGCGCTGGCTGCTCGGCATCTCGGCGAGCGATCGCACCGGGCTGCTCTTCTCGATCGCGCGCGTGCTCGCGCGCCACCACGTGAACCTGCAACTCGCCAAGATCACGACCCTCGGCGAGCGCGTCGAGGACACCTTCCTCGTCGACGGCCCCGCGCTGCAACACAACCGCGCGCAGATCGCGATCGAGACCGAGCTGCTGGAGGCACTGGCGGCATGAGCAGCGAAAGAGGGGCCCCACGCAGTGGGGATCGCAGCGAACGAATGCCGCCGGCCGCCGACAGCGACAGCGTCACGGGCCGAACAAATGTTCGGGAGGCGGCAGCATGAAGGACAGCGCGGCACTTGCCGAGTCGCGCCGCGCGCGCGTGAGGACGGTTGCGCTCGAGCAGCCGTTTCGCTGGCTTGCGCTCGGCTGGCGCGACCTGATGCGCTGCCCCGGCCCGGCCCTGCTGCACGGCACGGTGCTCGCCAGCTTCGGCCTGCTGCTGCTGTGGGGCGCGCGCGGCGAATTCTGGTTGCTTGCCGGTGCGTTCTCGGGCTTCCTGCTCGTCGCACCGGTGCTCGCGACGGGCCTGTACGCGATCAGCCGCGCACTCGCGCGCGGCGAGCGCGCGGACCTCGGCACGGCGCTCGACGCCTGGCGGCCGCGCGACGGGCGCCTCGTGAAGTTCGGCCTGCTGCTCGCGCTCGCCGGCACCGGCTGGGTGCTGACCTCGGCCGCGATGATCACGAGCTTCGCACCGCTGCCGGTGCGAAATCCGGCGGACTTCCTGCGCGTCGTCGTCCTGCCCCAGGACTCGATGTTGTTCGAGGCCTGGCTGCTGCTCGGCGGCATCCTCGCGGCGCCGATGTTCGCCTCGAGCGTGATCGCGCTCCCGCTCTTGCTCGCGCGGCGCATCGGCGTCCTCGCCGCGGTGCTCACGAGCTGGCGCGCGGTGATGGCCAACCCGGTGCCGCTGGCGCTGTGGGCCGCGCTCATCATGGGCCTGACGCTTGCCGGCATGGCCACGCTGCTGCTCGGCCTCGTCGTCGTCGTGCCCTGGCTCGGCCACGCGAGCTGGCATGCCTACGTCGATCTGATCGATCCCTCCGGCCTGCCGGAAGTGCCTTGACCCGCGCCGGCGAAGACGATGTTCGGCTACACGGAAGAGCAGATCGCGCAGTTCGGGCTGAGCTTCGGCGTCGGCGCCTTCATGCTCTACATGGTGTTCATCATCTTTCAGCTCGCGCGCGAGTCGAAGGCCGGACGCTTCGGCACCTTCGTGTTGCTGGTGGGACTCGGCTTCGGTCTGGTCGGCTTTGCCGCCAAGGGCGTGATCCAGTGGCTGCTCAACCTCCCCTGACGAAATCAAGCAGCGTCATCCACCCACCTGCCCACTTGACGTGACCGATTCGCCGCGCCCGATCTTCGTCGCGCCCGCGCCATGACGGTGCAGGTGCTGAGCGCCGCCCTCGCATTGGGCCGACTCGATGCCTTCGGCGCGGTGATCGACGTGCGCTCGCCGTCCGAGTTCGCCGAGGATCACCTGCCCGGCGCCGTCAACTGGCCGGTGCTGGACGACGAGGAGCGCAAGCTGGTCGGCACCGAGTACGCCCAGGTGTCCTCGTTCGAGGCGAAGAAGCGCGGCGCCGCGCTCGTCGCGAAGAACATCGCCGCCCACATCGAGCGCGAGGTGATGGACAAGCCCAAGGCCTGGCAACCGCTCGTCTACTGCTGGCGCGGCGGCCAGCGCTCGGGCGCGATGGCCTGGTTTCTGGACCAGATGGGGTTTCGCACCCATGTGGTCGAAGGCGGCTACAAGGCGTTTCGCGCCGCCGTCCGGGAGGCGCTCGACGTCCTGCCGCAGCGCTTTCGCTACCGCGTCGTCTGCGGCAAGACGGGCTGCGGCAAGACGCGCCTGCTCGGCGCCCTGCGCGAAGCCGGCGCGCAGGTGCTCGATCTGGAGGGCCTCGCGAGCCACCGCGGCTCGGTGCTCGGCATCGTGCCGGGCCACCCGCAACCCGGGCAGAAGGCATTCGAGACCGCACTCTGGCACGCGCTGAGCCGCTTCGACCCGGCACGCCCGATCTTCATTGAGAGCGAGAGCAAGAAGGTTGGCAACCTGCGCGTGCCCGAGGGGCTGATCCGCGAGATGCGCGAGCGCGGCGAATGCCTGCTCGTCGAGATGCCGCAGGAAGGCCGGCTCGCGCTGCTGCTCGAGGACTACGACTTCTTCGTGCGCGACCCGGCGCTGCTGTCGCGCCAGCTCGAAGGCCTCGTCACGTTGCGCGGACGCGAGACCGTGCGGGCATGGCAGGCACAGGCGGTGGGCGGCGCCGTGGCCGATGTCTTCGTCGACCTGATGCGTGTTCACTACGACCCCGGCTACCTGAAGTCGATGCGCGCCAACTTCAAGGGCTTCGACACGGCGCAGCGCGTGCCGATCGAAGACGGTGCGGCGGCAACGCTGCGCCGCGTGGCGTCTGCGCTGCTGCAGGGCGCGGCGCCGCGCTGAGCACGGCCGATGGCGGCCCGACGAGCGCCAGAGATGGAAAAAGGGAGCCGCTGCCTGCGGCCCCCTTTTGCGCAAGTGCGGCGCCCTACTTGGTCGAGCCGTCGATCACGTCGCCGAACAGCACCCAGGTCTTGCCGTCGAACCGGGCCAGCTGCACGGCCTGGATCGGTGCGAAGTCGGTCGGGCTGGTGTTGATCGTGATGCCGGGCAAGAGCGTGCCGGCATCGAACTTCTGCAGGTTGGCGGCCTGCTTCATCACGTTCTCGCGCGTCAGGTTGTCGCCGCACTGCTTGAGCACCTGGACCATCGTGCGCGCCACACCGTAGCCGTAGATGTTCGAGTTGTCCTTCAAATTGCCGTCGGGATAGTACTTGGCCATGAACGCGCGCCATTCCTTCATGCCGGGATCGTTCTCCCACTGCGGATCGGTGGCGTCCTTGCCGTAGTTCGACGTGATGATGCCGACGGATTTGTCGAGCCCGGCGGGCGTGAGCACGGCACCCACCGAGAGCGACACGTTGGTCAGGTACTGCGTCGGCTTCCAACCGGTGTCGTAGGCCTTGCGGATCGCCTGGGCCGCGAACTTCGGCGTCGCGATGTTGACGAACACGTCGGCGCCCGAACCCTGCAGCTGCACGATCTGCGAATCGACGGTCGGATCGGTCACTTCGTACGACGCCTCGGCGACGATCATCTTGGCCTTGTCGCCGAGCCCGTCCTTCAACCCCGTCAGGTAGTCCTTGCCGAAGTCGTCGTTCTGGTAGAGCACCGCGATCTTCGCGTTCGGCTTGGTCTGCAGGATGTGCTTGGCGTAGATCATCGCCTCGGTGTGGTAGTTGGGCTGCCAACCCATCGTCCACGGGAAGTTCTTCGGGTCGTTCCACTTCGACGCGCCGGTGGCGACGAAGAGCTGCGGCACCTTCTTCGCGTTCATGTACTTGTGGATCGCGGTGTTCGACGGCGTGCCGAGCGTTCCGAACAGGAGCAGCACTTCATCCTGCTCGACCAGGCGGCGCGCCATCTCGACCGTCTTCGGCGGGCTGTAGCCGTCGTCGAGCGAGATGAAGTTGATCTTGCGGCCGTTGATGCCGCCTTCGTCGTTGACCTTCTTGAAGTACGCCGCCTCGGCCTTGCCGATCGTGCCGTAGGCCGAGGCCGGGCCGCTGTAGGGCATGGTGTTGCCGATCTTGATCTCGGTGTCGCTCGCGCCCGGGTCGTACTTCTTCTGCGCCAGCGCGGGCGACGCGGCAAGCGCCAAACCGAGGACGGCCGACGCGGCGGTGAGCAAGGGTCTGAGGTTCATCTTCGTCTCCTGTTGAAGCGGGCTAGCGGCCCGGGGGGTTGAGGGACTTGCGACTGCGAATCCGCGCCCAGGCCATGCGGATCGCACCGTGTAGGCCGACCGGCATCAGGAACATGAAGCCGATCAGGAAGATGCCGTAGATCGCCGATGGCGCCGCCTTCGAGATCTGGTCGGCGACATTCGGGACGAACTGGATGAAGATCGCACCGTACACCGCGCCGGGGATCGACGCCAGCCCGCCGACGACCATGCCGACGAACAGGATGATCGACAGGACGATCGTGAAGCTGTCGGGGGCGACGAACTGCACCGCGATCGCTCCGAGCGCGCCGGCGATGCCGGTGTACATCGCCGAGACGCCGAACGCGAGCGACTTGTACAACGGCGTGTTGATGCCCATCGTCGAGGCCGCGATCGGATGGTCGCGGATCGCGACGAGCGCGCGTCCGACGCGGCCGCGCAGCAGGTTCCAGCCGAGCAGGAACATCAGCAGCGTCACCGCCAGCGTGAAGAGGTAGAGCCACTGGTCGGGGCTGAGCGGCAGCCCGAACGGCGCGTCCGGCTTGGTGATCACGATGCCCTGCACGCCGCCGGTCCAGTGCTCGAAGTGCTTGTACTTGAGCAGCTGCGGCAGCGACACGCCGAGCGCGAAGGTCGCCAGCGCGAGGTACGGGCCCTCCAGCCGCAGGGCAGGCAGCCCGAACAGGAAACCGACCCCGAGGCAGACCACGCCGGCCAGCGGCACCGTGACCCAGTAGGGCACGCCGAACTTGTCCATCAGGATCGCGGCGACATAGGCGCCGATCGCGTAGAACGCACCATGGCCGAGCGAGATCTGACCGTTGTAGCCGGTCAGGATGTTCAGGCCGAGCAACGCGATCGCATAGACGAGCACCAGCGTGAACTGAAAGCTGCGGTAGTTGCTGACGACGAACGGCAACGCGCAGGCGGCAACGATCAGCACCACCAGCACGATGCGCTGCAGGCCTCGCTCCGGGTTGGCGGGGGGCGGGGCGTCCACCGGCTAGACCCGCGTCACGTGGACGCTGCCGAACAGGCCCGAGGGCCTGACCGTGAGCACGCCGACGATCAGCACGAGCGCGACCGACAGCTTGAGCTCATTGCCGATCACGAACGCACCGAGCACGTTCTCGAGCACGCCGACGAGAAAGCCGCCGACCACGGCGCCGCCCGGGCTGTCGATGCCGCCGATCAGCGCGCCGGCGAAGGCGTAGAGCAGGATGCCCGACATCATGTTGGGATCGAGATAGACGATCGGCGCGACCATCATGCCGGCGACGGCACCGATCGCCGCCGCCAGGCCCCAGCCGAGCGCCAGCATCCAGGCCACGCGGATGCCGACGAGCCGGCTCGAGTTCGGGTTCTGCGCCGCCGCCCGCATCGCCAGGCCGAGCGAGGTGAAGCGAAAGAACGAATACAGCAGCGCGAGCACCACCAGCGTGACCGCGGTTGCGCCGAGTTCATGCGAAGACACGTAGTGCTGGCCGAACAGCGGCTCCGACGGGAACGGGCTCGGGAAGACCTTGATCGTGAAGTCGAAGAGCCAGCCGGCCACGCTGTTGAAGATGAAGATGAGGCCGATGAACACCGCCACCAGCGACAGCACCGACTGGCCGCGGATCGGGCGCAGCACGTAACGCTGGATCAGCACCCCGATGACGAAGGAGATCGCGATCGTCGCCACGAACGCCACCCAGTACGGCAGGCCGGCATGGATCAGGCTCCAGGCAATGTAGGTCGAGAACATCGCCATCTCGCCCTGCGCGAAGTTCAGCAGGTGGGTCGACTGGTAGATCATCACCAGCGCCAGCGCCACGCTCGCGTAGATGCCGCCGGTGGCGAGCCCGGCCAGGACCTGGTGAATGAAGGTGTCCATCGTCAGAAGCCGAGGTAGGAGCGGCGCACGGCGTCGTCGCGCTTGATCTCGTCGGCCGTGCCCGACAGCACGATGCGCCCGGTCTCGATCAGGTAGGCGTGGTCGGCGAGCGCCAGCGCCATCGACGCGTTCTGCTCGACGAGCAGGATGCTGACCTTCTCGCGCTCGTTGATGACGCGCATGATGTTGAAGATGTCGCGCACGATCAGCGGTGCGAGGCCGAACGAAGGTTCGTCCAGCAGCAGCAGGCGCGGCCGCAGCATCAAGGCGCGCGACACCGCGAGCATCTGCTGCTCGCCGCCCGAGAGCGTTCCCGCCTGCTGGTGGCGCCGCTCCTTGAGGCGCGGAAAGTAGCCGTAGATGCGCTCGAAGTCGCGCGCGACTTCGGCCTTGTCGCGCCGCGTGTAGGCACCCAGGCGCAGGTTCTCTTCGGTGCTCAGGTTGACGAAGGTACCGCGGCCGTCCGGCACGTGGGCGATGCCCAGGCGCACGATGTCCTCGGTCGCCTTCGCCTCGATGCGCTCGCCGCCGAAGCTGATCGCCCCCTGCGTCGCGACCATCGCGCACAACGCGCGCAGCGTCGTCGTCTTGCCGGCGCCGTTGGCGCCGAGCAGCGCCGTGATCGAGCCTTCGTTCAGACGGAAATCCACGCCATGCAGCACGCGCGTCGCGCCATAGGAGGCCTGCAGGCCCGTCACCTCGAGCAGCGGCGCGGGTGCCGGCGTGCTCACGCTGCCACCTCGGCGACGCCCAGATAGGCCTCGATCACGTCCGGATGCGCCTGCACCTCGGCCGGCGTGCCCTCGGCGATCCGGCGACCGAAGTTGAGCGCGACGACGCGATCCGACACGTTCATCACGAGACTCATGTGGTGCTCGACGAGCAGCACCGTGACGCCGAGGCGATCACAGACTTCGCGGATCAGCGCATCGAGTGCGCTCACCTCCTCGTGGTTCAGGCCGGCGGCCGGTTCGTCGAGCAGCAGCAGCCGCGGGTCGGCGGCCAGCGCGCGCGCCATCTCGACGCGCTTTTGCGTCGCGAACGGCAACTGCGAGACAGCGATCCCGGCGACGTCGTCGAGCCCCATGAAGCTCACCAGCTCGCGCGCGCGCTGCTCGGTTGCGCGCGCTTCGGCACTCACCCGCGGCAGCCGCAGCGCGTTGGCGAGAAAGCCCGTCCCGGTGCGGCAATGGCGGCCGACCATGACGTTGTCCAGCACGCTCATGCTGCCGAACAGCGCGAGGTTCTGGAAGGTGCGCCCGATGCCGAGCGCGGCGATACGGTGGCGCGGCACCGACAGCAGCGGCTTGCCGTCGAAATCGATGCGTCCCTCGTTGCAGTCGTAGAGCCGCGAGAGGCAGTTGAAGAGGGTCGTCTTGCCGGCGCCGTTGGGCCCGATCAGGCCGACCACGCTGCCCGCCGCGACATCGAACGACACCTGGTCGAGCGCGGTGATGCCACCGAAGCGGACGGTGACGTCCCGCACCTCGAGCAGGTTCGCGGTGGCACTCGCAACAGCGGCCATGGGCTCCCGGTTTCGACAACGCCGCCCGCCACGACCCGTGGGGCGCACGCTGTCTCGTGCGCAACCGTAGCGTCCCTGCGCGAATGCGAAAGGGGTGAATCCCTAGGGAGCCTGCAAATCAGTGGCCGCCTCGCGCGACCTCAGCCCATGTGCAGGCCGCCGTTGACGGAGAAGTCGGCGCCGGTCGCGAAGCCGGATTCGTCGGAGGCGACCCAGCTGACGATCGACGCGATGTCCTCCGGTGTGCCCAGGCGCTTGACCGGGATGCCGGCGACGATCTTGTCGAGCACGTCCTGGCGGATCGCCTTGACCATGTCGGTCGCGATGTAGCCCGGGCTCACGGTGTTGACGGTCACGCCCTTGTTCGCCACTTCCTGCGCCAGCGCCATCGTGAAGCCGTGCATGCCGGCCTTCGCTGCCGAGTAGTTGGTCTGGCCGAACTGGCCCTTCTCGCCGTTCACCGACGAGATGTTGATGATGCGGCCCCAGCCCTTGTCGAGCATGCCGTCGATGACCTGCTTGGTGACGTTGAACAGGCTCGTCAGGTTCGTCTCGATCACCGCGTCCCAGTCGGCCCGGCTCATCTTGCGGAACATGCCGTCACGCGTGATGCCGGCGTTGTTGACGAGCACATCGACCGTGCCGTGCTCGGCCTTGACCTTCTCGAACGCGGCGAGCGTCGAATCCCAGTCGCCGACGTTGCCGACCGAGGCGATGAACTCGAAGCCGAGTGCCTTCTGCTCGCCGAGCCATTTCGCGAAGTCGCGGCTCGGCCCGCAGCCGGCGATCACCTTGAAGCCGTCCTTCGCCAGCCGCTGGCACATCGTCGTGCCGATGCCGCCCATGCCGCCCGTCACGTACGCGATCTTCTGAGTCATTTGCTGTCTTCTCCTGGGTGTTGGAATCGGGGCCGCGCGCCGCCTCAGGCGCTGGCCTTGACCTTGACGTAGCGGCCCGGCGCGGGCTCGATCGGCTTGCAGCTGCGGCTGCCCGGTGTGCGCGGCGCGGCGACGAGCTTGCCGGCGTGGCTGCCGAGCCAGGCCGACCACTCGGGCCACCAGCTGCCGGGCTTTTCCTGCGCCTGCTCGAACCACTCGTCCGCGTTTGCCGGCAGCGCGGCGTTGGCGGGCGTGACCCAGTAGTTGCGCTTCTTCTTCGCCGGCGGATTGATCACGCCGGCGATGTGGCCGGAGGCGCCGAGCACGAAGCGCTTCTTGCCCGTGAGCACGCGCGTGCTGAGATAGGCGCCATCCCAGGGCACGATGTGATCCTCGCGCGAGGCATAGATGAAGACCGGCGCATCGAACGCGCCCAGGTCCACCGGCTCGCCGCAGGAGGTCGCAGTGCCCGGCTTGACGAGATTGTTTTCGAGGTAGGTGTTGCGCAGGTACCAGCAATACATCGGGCCCGGCAGGTTGGTGCCGTCGCCGTTCCAGTACAGCAGGTCGAACGGCGGCGGCGTTTCGCCCTTCAGGTAGTTGCCGACGACGTAGTTCCAGACCAGGTCGTTCGGGCGCAGGAAGCTGAAGGTCGACGCCAGTTCCTGCCCCTTGAGCAGATTGCCGCCCCCCGGGCTGTCGGGGCCGAGCGTCGCCTCGCGCAGCTTCACGGACGCCTCGTCGATGAAGATGTCGAGGATGCCGGTGTTGCTGAAGTCGAGCAGCGTCGTCAGCAGCGTCACGCTCTGCGCCGGCTGCCGGCCGCGCGCGGCGAGCACCGCCAGCGCGGTCGCGAGGATCGTGCCGCCGACGCAAAAGCCCAGCGTGTTGATCGTGCGCGCGCCGGTGATGTCCTGCACCAGGTCGATCGCGCGGATCGCCGCCTGCTCGATGTAGTCGTCCCACGTTGCCGTGGCCATGCTCTCGTCGGGATTGCGCCAGCTGACGACGAACACGCGGTGGCCTTCCGCCACCGCATAGCGGATCAGTGAATTCTCGGGCTGCAGGTCGAGGATGTAGAACTTGTTGATGCACGGCGGCACCATCAGCAGCGGCCGCTCGTGCACCTGCTTCGTGAGCGGCTTGTACTCGAGCAGCTGGAAGAAGTCGTTCTCGTAGACGACGCTGCCCTCGGTCGTCGCGACATTGCGGCCGACCTCGAACGCGCTCTCGTCCGTCTGCGACAGGCGGCCCTGCTGAACGTCGCTCCAGAGGTGGCGCAGGCCCTGAGCGATGCTCTGGCCCTTGGTTTCGAGCGCGCGGCGCTGCGCTTCCGGGTTGAGCGCGAGGAAGTTGCTCGGCGCGGCGGCGGCAATCCACTGCTCGACCGCGAACCGGATGCGCTGGCGCGTCTTGGCGTCGCCCTCGACGCTGTCGGCGAGCTGCATCAAGGCGCGCGAATTGAGCAGGTAGGTCTGCGCAGTGAAGGCCGCCATCGGGTTGGCCGACCAGGCCTCGGCGGCGAAGCGCTTGTCCGACGCAGCCCCTTCCGTCGATTGCGACAGCGCCTGGTTCCAGAGTGCCGTCGCCTGCTCGAGATAGTCGCATTTCAGCTTGGCGAGTGCGGCAGGCGGCACGCTCAGGCTCGACAGGGACTTCCAGGTCTGCGCCATTGCCTCGCCCATTCCCGCGATGTCCGGCGTCAGGCCGGCCATTGCCGTCGCAGCAGTGGTCGCGGCAGCAGCTGCGGTAGGCGGTTTGGTCGTTGTCGCAGCGGATTTCTTGCTCATCGTGTCATCTCCTGATTCCGGTCGCGCCCCGAGTTGAAGGCGAAAATGCGCGAGTGCCAGCAGCAACATTTTGACGCTGAAACCGGAACACGGTTTTAGCGCGCCATGCTTACCCCCCCATGACTCGCAGACTTGCGCCCCTCCGCCGGCCCCGCCCCGGCCGCCGCACGAGGCGAGCACGATGACCCGACTGCTGGTCGGCATTGCGTGGATGTACGTCGTCGTCCTGATGGTGGTGGCCGAGGCCGCAAGCCCCGAAGGCACGCTGCTCGGCGCGACCGTCACCTTTGCGCTCTATGGCGTGCTGCCGCTCGGCATCGTGCTCTACCTGCTGGGCTCGCGCGAGCGTCGCGCCCGGCGCGTTGCAGCCGAGCGCGCGTTGTCAGTGCCGAATCCAGATCGCGGCGGCCATGCGGCCGGTGACGCCATCGCGCCGGAACGAGAAGAACCTTGAGCCGTCTTCGACCGTGCACCAGTCGCCACCGCTGAGCCGACGCACGCCGGCGCCCTGCAGGCGATCACGCGCCAGTTGCGCCAGATTTGCAAGCCACTTGGGTTCGGCGCCGGCCGGCAAGTCGCGCGCCGCGAAGCGCTGCGGGTCGGCATCCCGGGGGTCGACGCCGAAGGCCGCCAGCACATCGGCGCCCACTTCGAACTGCCGTGGGCCGATGCAGGCGCCGAGCCAGCCCTGCACGTCTGCAGGCTCGCACGCCGCGGCCTCGCAGACGGCCCGCAGCGCTGCCTCGGCGACGCCCCCCGCCAGCCCACGCCAACCCGCGTGGGCAGCGCCGACGCCCCGGCCTTCGGGTGCGCACAGCAGCAACGGCAGGCAGTCGGCGACCAGCACCGTGCAGGCGACGCCGCGCTCGGTCGTCACGCTCGCGTCCGCCTCGATCTGCTGTGCCGCCGGCGCGGCATCGGCACGCGTGATGCGCGCGACGCGGACACCGTGCACCTGCTTCAGGAATACCGGGCTCGCGCCCATGGCCTCGGCGAAGCGGCGCCGATTTTGCGCGACGGCGTCGGCAGCGTCGCCGGTCGCGGCGCCGAGGTTCATTGCGTTCCACGGCGCGCCGCTCGCGCCGCCCTGGCGCGTGCTCATCAGCGCGCCCACCGTCGGCGGGAACCCGGCAGGCCGCAGCCACTCGGCGTTCACCGGTTTGTCATCCAGCGGACCTCGAAACCCTCGCGGCAGGCGCTTCAAGCCGCATCGGGGCAGCGGTCCGGCTGGCTGTCGACGAAGGCCGGCAATTGCATGCAGGCGCCGAACACACGCATCACGGTGGGCACAGCGTCGAGCCGGCAGTCGTAGCGCTGCGCGTTGAAGATCTGCGGCACCAGCACGCAGTCGGCGAGCGTCGGGCTGTCGCCGTGGCAGAAGCGCCCGGTCCGCGCGTCGCCGGCGAGCTGAGCCTCGACCGCCGCGAGGCCGGTCTCGACCCAGTGGCGGTACCAGGTGTCCTTCGCTTCCTCGCTCACGCCCAGCTCGCGCACCAGATAGCGCAGCACACGCAGGTTGTCGAGCGGATGGATCTCGCAGGCGATGTCAAGCGCGAGCCCACGCACGCGCGCCCGGCCGAGCGCGTCCACCGGCAGGAGCGGCGGCTGCGGATGCGTCTCGTCGAGGTACTCGATGATCGCAAGCGACTGGCCGATCGCGTGCCCGTCATCCACGAGCAGCGGCACGAGCCCGGTCGCCGACAGCGCGGCGTAGGGCGGCTTGAGCTGCTCCGACTTCACCAGATGCACCGGCTTGTAGTCGTAGGCAAGGCCCTTGAGCGCGAGCGCGATGCGCACGCGAAATGAGGCCGACGAGCGGAAATAGCTGTAGAGATCCATGCGTCAGACGGTCCTCAGACGATCTTCAGGCGCAGGCTGCCGACGCCCGACACGCTCGCCTCGAGCGTGTCGCCGCGCCCCACCGCGGCGACGCCCTCCGGCGTGCCGGTCAGGATCAGATCCCCCGGGGCCAGCGTCCAGGCGCGCGAGACGTGTTCGATGATCTCGGGGATGCTCCAGATGAGCTTGCCGATCGTGCTGCGCTGGCGCGTGTTGCCGTTCACGTCGAGCCGGATCTCGGTCTCCGCGTCGATCCTGCAGTCTGCCGCCGGGCGCAGTTCGCCAATCGGTGCCGATTCCTCGAAGGCCTTGCCGATGCACCAGGGGCGGCCCTGCTTCTTGGCTTCGCCTTGCAGGTCGCGCCGCGTCATGTCCAGGCCCACGCCGTAGCCCCAGACATGCGAGAGCGCATCCTGCGCCGCGATGTCGCGCCCGCCGACGCCGATCGCGACGACGAGCTCGACCTCGTGCTGCAGGTCCTGCGTCAGGCTCGGGTAGTGCATCTCGCCGGTAACGCCCGCGCCCACCGCGAGCAGCGTGTCGGCCGGCTTGAGGAAGAAGAACGGCGGTTCGCGCCCGGTGAAGCCCATCTCCTTCGCATGATCGACATAGTTGCGGCCGACGCAGTAGATGCGGCGGACTGCAAAGCGAGCGTCCGCATCACCGTGAACCGGAACGCTCGGGACGGCGGCGGGAGGAAGGACGTAGGGCATGCGAAAGAACTCCGGGCATCGCGTGTTGCGGACCGGTCGCATCATGCCATGCCACCGCGCACGCCGCCGGGCACGCCACGCGCTGCGCAACGAGGCGCGCGCTGCCGATCGCGGCTGCTCCGCAGTGGGTCCCGACGCTACACTCGGCGCATGTTTCAAGCCCGCAGTTTCAAGCATTGCAAGGCCTGCGGCAGCCCGGTGCGCTACCAGGTGCCGGCCGACGACAACCGCGATCGCGCGACCTGCACCGTCTGCGGCCATGTGCACTACGAGAACCCGCTGAACGTCGTCGGCACGGTGCCCGTCTGGGGCGACGCGGTGCTGCTGTGCAAGCGCAACATCGAGCCGCGCTACGGCCTGTGGACGCTGCCGGCGGGCTTTCACGAACTCGGCGAGACGCTCGCCGAAGGCGCGCTGCGCGAGACCGCCGAGGAGGCCGGCGCGCGCATCGAGCTCGAAGGCCTGTACACGGTGCTCAACGTCGTGCGCGCCGGCCAGGTGCACTTCTTCTATCGTGCGCGGCTGCTCGATGCCAACTTCGCGCCGGGCGCCGAAACGATCGAGGCAAGGCTCTTCACCGAAGAGGCGGTCCCCTGGGACGAGCTCGCGTTTCGCACCGTGCGGGAGACGTTGCAGCGCTATTTCGACGATCGGCGCAGAGGTGTCTTCGACATGCATTGCGGCGACATCGGATAGGTCGCGCGCCCGACCCGCCCTTCCCGCTCTTCCCGCCCTGCCCGTCTGCTTCACGCCGCATGCGCGCCGCCTGCGGCGGTGGCAGCACGGAACTGCCCGGTGTTCTTCTCAGCTGACGGATTGCGGGCGCTGGGCACTCGCCCACGGCCCGGTGATGCCGTCGATGCCGCAGGCCCACAGCTCGCGCGCATCGTCGGCGTCGGCGACGCCCTCGGCGTACACCGGCAACGACATGCGGTGCAGCAGTTCGATGCTGGCGCGCACGAAGACCGCGCGCTGCGCCTCGCTCGCGACACCGCGCGTGGCCGAAACGTCGAGCTTGATGAAGTCCAGGCCGATCTCGAACAGGCGATCGATGCGGCCCAAGCCGTTGCCGGCATGTTCGAGCCCGAGCCGCACGCCGCACGGCCGCAGCTGGCGGCCGAGCTGCTGCAGCGGGGCAAAGCGCTCGAGCGCGGCCTCTTCGGCCACCTCGATCGACAACTGGCGCGCGGCGCGCGGCGCGGCGAACAGCAGCGCCCGCAGCCGCGGCGCCAGGCTCGCGTCCGCAAGCGACGCCGGCGACAGGTTGACGCAGCGCGCGACGCCGTCGTTCGCGATAGCCTCGAGCGCGAGCGCCACCGCGCGCACGTCCACATCCGTCGTCAGCCGCGCGCGCAGCGCAAGCGGCAGCCAGCGCGCGCCCACCTCGAAGGCACCACCGGGCAGCAACTGCAGGCGCATCGGGCACTCCAGGTGCACGAGCGCATGCATGGCGTCGATGAGCGGGAACTGCGCCAGCTTCGCGCGGCCGCCGGCGAGCGCATCGCCGATGCCGCGCCGCCAGGCGTCTTCGCCATGATGCGGCAGCGGCGCCGACTCCGACACGCCGAAAGCGACCGCATAGGCGCCGCGCGACTCGGCCCGCGCGAGCGCCTGATCGGCCGCCGCGAGCGCCTGCGCCAGGCCGATCTCGCGCTGCAACTCGATCGCGCCGAGCGCCACCGCGAGCTGCGGGCCCATCGCCGGCAGCACCGCCTGCAGCGCGCGCGCGAGCGCCTGGGCCGTCTCCTGCGCCATGCCGCCGACCGGCAGGCAGAGCGCGAAATCGGCACCGTTCAAGCGCCCCGGAAAGCAGCCCGGCACACACTCGCTGTAGGCGCTCAAGGCCTGCGCGATCGCACGCAGAACCTGGTCGGTCGCGTCGCGGCCGAGTTCGCGGTTCATCGCATCGAGCTCGCGCACGCGCAACAGGACGAGGCCGCAGTGCTCGTTGCCGTCCTCGCGCTGCAGCGCGGCTTCGAGCCGGCCCAGGAAGTGGCCGCGCTTGAACAGGCCGGTCAAGCCGTCGACATTGGCCTTGCGCCGCAACTGCTCGAGTTCGGCCGCGCGGTCACCGAGCGCGTCGCGCCAGCGCTGGAGCATGTCGTTGAGCGCATCGACGACGACACCCAGTTCGGCATTCGCGGGATCATCGAGCGCGCCGTAGTTGCCGTCCAGCACGCCGCGCGCCTGCCGGGCCACGTGCTGCAGATCGCGTCGCGCGCGCCACCAGACGAGCGCACCGACGATTGCGGCGAGCAACAGGGCCGCGCCGAAGCCGGTGAGAAAGCTCAGCATGTCGCGCGCCGCGCTGAATTCGGATGCCGCGCGGGCGGCTGCGGGTTCGATCGCATCCATTCAATGTCGTCCGGCGCGGCGGCGACTTGAGCGAATTGCGTCAATTCGTGACAGCAACTGCGACGCGACAGCGACGCGCGACAACGTCCGCCGGCGCATCCGCCTTGCGGCCCTCGACAGCGCGCCCGCATTCTCGCGGGCGCGCCGGCGCCCCGGGCCTCAGCGCTTCACCGGCGGCAGATCGGTGCAGGCGCCTTCGAACGCTTCGGCAGCGAGGCCGATCGACTCGCCGAGCGTCGGGTGCGGGTGGATCGTCTTACCGATGTCGACCGCATCGGCGCCCATCTCGATCGCGAGCGCGATCTCGCCGATCATGTCGCCCGCATGCGTGCCGACAATGCCGCCGCCGACGATGCGGTGGGTCGCCTCGTCGAACAGCAATTTGGTGAAGCCCTCGTCGCGGCCGTTGGCGATCGCCCGCCCCGATGCGTTCCACGGGAACAGGCCCTTCTTGACCTTCAGCCCCTGAGCTTTCGCTTCGTCCTCGGTGACGCCGACCCAGGCCACTTCGGGGTCGGTGTAGGCGACGCTCGGGATGACGCGCGCATCGAAGGCGGTGCGGGCGAGCTTGTCGTCGCCGAGCTGTTCACCGGCGGCGACCTCCGCCGCGACATGCGCCTGGTGCACCGCCTTGTGCGCAAGCATCGGCTGGCCGACGATGTCACCGATCGCGAAGATGTGCGCGACGTTGGTCCGCATCTGGCGATCGACGGCAATGAAGCCGCGCTCGCCGACCGCGACGCCGGCCTTGTCGGCGCCGATCTTCTTGCCGTTGGGCACGCGGCCGACGGCCTGCAGCACGAGGTCGTAGGTCTGCTCGCTCAGCTTGCCCTCGCCCTCGAACTTGACGAGGATGCCGTCGGGCCTGGCCTCGGCGCCGACCGTCTTCGTCTTCAGCATGATGTTGTCGAAGCGCGGCGCGTTCATCTTCTGCCAGACCTTGACGAGGTCGCGGTCGGCGCCGAGCATCAACGCGTCCATCATCTCGACGACGTCGAGGCGCGCGCCGAGCGTCGAATACACCGTGCCCATCTCGAGGCCGATGATGCCGCCGCCGATGACGAGCATGCGCTTCGGGCTCTGGCGCAGCTCGAGCGCGCCGGTGCTCGTGACGATGCGCGGATCGTCGTTCGGCAGGAAGGGCAGCTTCACCGCCTCCGAGCCGGCGGCGATGATCGCGCGCTTGAAGCCGATCACCTGCGTGCCTCCCTTCGCGAGCGCGACCGACAGCTGAAACGGACCTGCGAACTCGGCGCTGCCCTGCACCACTGTCACCTTGCGCATCTTCGCCATCGCGGCGAGGCCGCCGGTGAGCCGGCCAACCACCTTGTCCTTGTGCGCCTTGAGCCTGGCCAGATCGACGCTCGGCGCGCCAAAGCTCACACCGAGAGTGTCGAAATGTCTGACCTCGTCGATCACCGCTGCGACGTGCAGCAGCGCCTTCGACGGAATGCAGCCGACGTTCAGGCACACGCCGCCGAGCGTCGCATGGCGCTCGACGAGCACCACCTTCAGGCCGAGATCGGCGCCGCGAAACGCCGCCGAGTAGCCGCCCGGCCCGGCACCGAGCACGAGCAGGTCGCACTCCAGATCGACGCTGCCATCGAAGGCCGCAACGCTCGGCGCCGCGGCGGCAGCCGCGGGCGCAGGTGGCGAGGCGGGGCTTGCCGCAGCAGCCGCAGCGGCCGGCACAGCCGCAGGCGCCGGCGCAGCAGCCTGCGCAGGCGCAGCCACGCTCGCGGCTGCATCGCCTTCCAGCGTCAGGATCAGATCGCCCTCGTTGACCGTATCGCCGAGCTTGACCTTCAGCTCCTTGACGACGCCGGCCGCCGACGACGGAATCTCCATCGACGCCTTGTCGCTCTCGACGGTGATCAGCGACTGCTCGGTCTTCACCGTGTCGCCCGGCTTGACGAGCAGTTCGATGACCGCAACGTCCTTGAAGTCGCCGATGTCCGGCACCTTGATCTCGGTGATCGCCATCGTCGGCTCCTCTTACAGCAGCACCCGGCGGAAGTCCGCCAGGATCTGCGACAGGTACACATTGAAGCGTGCGGCAGAGGCACCGTCGATCACGCGGTGATCCCAGCTCAGGCTGAGCGGCAGCATCAGGCGCGGCTGGAAGGCCTTGCCGTCCCAGCGCGGTTCGATCGCGCTGCGGCACACGCCGAGGATCGCGACCTCCGGCGCATTGATGATCGGCGTGAAGTAGCGCCCGCCGATGCCGCCGAGCGACGAGATCGTGAAGCAGGCGCCGCTCATCTCGGTCGGGCTGAGCTTGCCGTCGCGCGCCTTCTTGGCGAGTTCCCCATCTCCTGCGAGAGCTGGATCACGCCCTTCTGGTCAGCGTCCTTGATGACCGGCACCATCAGTCCGTTGGGCGTGTCGGCGGCGAAGCCGATGTGGAAGTACTTCTTCAGCACGAGCTGATCGCCGTCGAGCGAGCATTGAAGTCGGGGAACTTCTTCAGTGCCGCCACCGAGGCCTTGATCAGGAACGCGAGCATCGTGATCTTCACACCCGACTTCTCGTTCTCCTTGTTCGTCTGCACGCGGAAGGCTTCGAGATCGGTGATGTCGGCGTCGTCGTGATTCGTCACGTGCGGGATGACGACCCAGTTGCGGTGCAGGTTGGCGCCGCTGATCTTCTTGATGCGGGAGAGGTCCTTGCGCTCGACGGCGCCGAACTTCGTGAAGTCGACCTGCGGCCAGGCGAGCAGGCCGGGGAACGCGCCACCGGTCGCGGCCGCCGCAGGCGCGGACCTGGACTTCTGCGCCGCCGTCTGCACGCTGCCCGACATCACGCCCTTGACGAAATCCTGCACGTCGTCCTGCGTGATGCGGCCCTTGAGCCCGCTGCCGCGCACCTCGGCAAGCGGCACGCCGAGTTCGCGGGCGAGCTTGCGGATGCTCGGCGATGCATGGGGCAGCGCCCCGCTCGGCGCAGCCGGCTCGAGCGGGGGCAGCGCCGCGGTGGGCGACTGACGCTCGGTCGGCGCGGGCGCCGGTGCGGACGTCGGTGCGGAAGTCGGTGCGGCTGGCGCTGCCTTCGCCGGCGCCGCGGCCGGTGCGGACGGGGCCGGCGCAACCGACCCGGCAGCGGACTCGAGCAGCACGACCACGCTGCCCTCGCTCACCTTGTCGCCGAGCTGGACGCGAACCTCTTTCACGATGCCGGCGTGCGACGACGGAATCTCCATCGACGCCTTGTCCGATTCGACCGTGATGAGCGACTGCTCGACCTTGACGCTGTCGCCCGGCTTGACCATCACCTCGATCACCGCGACCTGATCGAAGTCGCCGATGTCCGGCACCTTCACCTCGACCGTGCCGCCCGCGCCTGACGCGGCTTGCGGGGCAGGCGTGGGTGCTGGCGTGGGCGCAGGCGACGCCGCCACCGGGCTCTCGGTCGTCGCCGCGGGCGCAGCGGGCGCGGCGGCCCCGGCCTCGCTCTCGAGCGTCAGCAGGAGCGAGCCCTCGTTGACCTTGTCGCCGAGCTGGATCTTGATGTCCTTGACGACGCCGGCGTGGGAGGACGGAATCTCCATCGACGCCTTGTCGGATTCGACCGTGATCAGGCTCTGCTCGGCCGCGACCGTGTCGCCCGGCTTCACCAGCAGTTCGATGACTTCCACATCCTTGAAGTCACCGATGTCCGGGACCTTTACTTCGACCAATGCCATGTCTTGTCTCCAGGCCAGGGGCGGCTTCAGGCGTTCAACGGGTTGATCTTGCGGCTCCGGCTCACATCGCTGCGCGATGTGAACCTGCACCGCAAGGCCTCGATTCGGCGGTGCTCACGCATACAGCGGGTTCACCTTGTCGGCGTTGATGCCGTACTTCGTGATCGCCTCGGCCACCTTGGCCGCGGGCAGCGTGCCTTCATCCGCGAGCGCCTTCAGTGCGGCGACGACGATGAAGTGGCGGTTGATCTCGAAGTGCTCGCGCAGCTTGGAGCGGAAGTCGCTGCGGCCGTAACCGTCGGTGCCGAGCACCTTGTAGTGGCGGCCCTTGGGCATGTAGGCGCGGATCTGCTCGGCGTAGTTCTTGATGTAGTCGGTCGACGCGACGACCGGCCCGGCGTGCTTCTCAAGCTGCTGGGCGACGTAGGGCACGCGCGGCGTCTGCGTCGGGTGCAGCAGGTTCCAGCGCTCGGTGTCCTGGCCGTCGCGCGCGAGCTGGTTGAAGCTCGGGCAGCTCCAGATGTTGGCCGCCACGCCCCAGTCGTTTTCGAGCAGTGCCTGCGCCGCGATGCTCTCGAGCAGGATCGTGCCGGAGCCGAGCAGGTTCACGCGCGGCGTCTTCTTCGCGCCCTCCTGCAGCAGGTACATGCCCTTGATGATTTCTTCTTCGGTCCCTGCGCGCAGGCCGGGCTGGGCGTAGTTCTCGTTGAGCAGCGTGATGTAGAAGTACACATCGTCCTGCTGCTCGACCATGCGCTTCAGGCCATGGTGCAGGATGACGCCGACCTCGTGCGCGAAGGTCGGGTCGTAGCTGATGCAGTTCGGAATCGTGCTCGCCAGCACATGGCTGTGGCCGTCCTCATGCTGCAGGCCCTCGCCGTTGAGCGTCGTGCGCCCGGAGGTGCCGCCGAGCAGGAAGCCGCGCGCGAGCATGTCGCCGGCGGCCCAGGCCAGGTCGCCGAAGCGCTGGAAGCCGAACATCGAGTAGTAGACGTAGAACGGCACCATGATGCGGTTGCTCGTCGAGTACGACGTCGCCGCGGCGATCCAGCTGCCCATGCCGCCCGGTTCGTTGATGCCTTCCTGCAGCACCTGGCCGGCCTTGTCCTCGCGGTAGTACATCACCTGGTCCTTGTCGACCGGCGTGTAGTTCTGGCCCGCGGGGTTGTAGATGCCGATCTGGCGGAACAGGCCCTCCATGCCGAAGGTGCGCGCTTCGTCGACGACGATCGGCACCGCGCGCGGGCCGAGCTCCTTGTCGCGCAGCAGCTGCGACAGGAAGCGCACGAAGGCCTGCGTGGTCGAGATCTCGCGGCCTTCGGCGGTCGGCTCGAGCACGGCCTTGAACGTGTCGAGCGGCGGCACGACGAGTTTTTCGTCGGCCTTCGTCCGCCGGTGCGGCAGGTAGCCCCCGAGCGCCTTGCGATGCGCATGCAGGTACTGCGTCTCGGGCGTGTCTTCGGGCGGTTGGATGAACGGGATGTCGCCGAGCTGGTCGTCGGGAATCGGGATGTTGAAGCGGTCGCGAAACGCCTTCACGTCCTCGTCGATCAGCTTCTTCGTCTGGTGCGCGGTGTTCTTGCCTTCGCCGCTGCGACCCATGCCGTAGCCCTTGACGGTCTTGACGAGGAGCACCGTCGGCTGACCGCGGTGCGCATTCGCGCGGTGAAATGCCGCATAGACCTTCTGCGGATCGTGGCCGCCGCGGTTCAGGCGCCAGACGTCCTCGTCGCTCATGTTCGCCACCATCTCGAGCAACTTCGGATGGCGACCGAAGAAGTTCTTGCGCACGAAGGCGCCGTCGTTCGCGCGGAACGCCTGATAGTCGCCGTCGACGGTATCCATCATCACCTTGCGCAGGATGCCCTCCTTGTCGCGCGCCAGCAGCGGATCCCAGTAGCTGCCCCAGAGCAGCTTGATGACGTTCCAGCCCGAGCCGCGGAACTCGCTCTCGAGCTCCTGGATGATCTTGCCGTTGCCACGCACCGGGCCGTCCAGGCGCTGCAGGTTGCAGTTGATGACGAAGATCAGGTTGTCGAGCTTCTCGCGCGCCGCGAGGCCGACCGCGCCGAGCGACTCGGGCTCGTCCATCTCGCCGTCACCGCAGAAGACCCAGACCTTGCGATTCGACGTGTCGGCGATGCCGCGTGCGTGCAGGTACTTGAGGAAGCGCGCCTGGTAGATCGCCATCAGCGGGCCGAGGCCCATCGAGACGGTGGAGAACTGCCAGAACTCGGGCATCAGCTTGGGGTGCGGGTAGCTCGAGATGCCCTTGCCGTCGACCTCCTGGCGGAAGTTGACCAGTTGCTCCTCGCTGATGCGCCCTTCCATGAAGGCACGCGCGTAGATCCCCGGCGACGAATGGCCCTGGTGATAGATCAGGTCGCCGCCATGGTTCTCGGTCTCGGCATGCCAGAAGTGGTTGAAGCCGGTGCCGAGCATCGTCGCGAGCGACGCGAAGCTCGCGATATGGCCACCGAGGTCGCCGCCGTCGGCCGGGTGCAGGCGATTGGCCTTGACGACCATCGCCATCGCGTTCCAGCGCATGTAGGCGCGCAGCCGTTCCTCGATCTCGATGTTGCCCGGGGTACGTTCCTCCTGGTCCGTGGGGATCGTGTTGATGTAGGCGGTATTGGCCGAGAACGGCAGGTCGACACCGGCCTGGCGTGCGTGGTCGATCAGTTCGGTGAGCAGGAAGTGGGCGCGCTCGCCACCCTCGGCACCGATGACCGCCGACAAGGCTTCGAGCCATTCGCGTGTTTCCTGTGCGTCGGTGTCGTTGGCCGAGGCGCCGAGAAATGATTCAGGCAGTGCGGACATGCGTGTCTCCGGTTGGCGGATTCGAATGGGAACGAGTTTCGCACACTTCGAATTGCATTTCAAATTGTGCGAGTGAATTTCATATTATGCGAACATATGCGTCGGCGAGCCTCGCCGGCGCACGACCCTACGATCGCGTGGCCTCGATAATCGCACCATGGAGGAATCCCTGACGGTCAAGGCCCATCGCAGCAAGCCGCGCGGACGGCTGGAGCGCCTGCTCGGCCGCTGGTGGCGCCAGCAGACGCCCGCCCGGCAGGATCGTTTCGCGACGATCGGCCCGCTCGTCTCGGTGCTGCTGTTCCTCGCGGCGATCATCTCGGCCTTCTGGTATCTGCGCAACGAGGAATTCGAACGCGAGCAGGAGGCCGTCAAGCGCGACGCCGAAATCTCGCAGCAGCAGATGCGCCTGCGTCTGATCGAGAACCAGGAGCAACTCGTGCGCATGGCGCGCGAGATCGCGACCCGCACGATCGACCGCGAACAGTACCTGGCGCAGGCCGCGAGCTTTGCGCTCGAGCGACCCGAGATCAATTCGCTGAGCTGGTTCGCCGCCAATGGCACGCGCAAGGAGAGCTACGCCGTGCGCGGCCTGCCGGCCTACGCGCCCGACGCCATCGAAGACGCCGCTGGCCCCCCCGCCCCGCCGGAAACCGCCGCGGCGGTCGCGCTCGCCTTCCAGGCGGCACGCACGCAGCGTCAACCGGTGTATTCGGGGCCGTTTCGCAACGCGGCCGGCTCCGAGGTGTTCCAGGTTCTCGTGCCGCTGCTCGATCGGAATGCGTTCTCGGGTGCGCTCGTGGCCGAGTACTCGATCGAGCGCCTGCTGCGCTACTTCGTCCCGGCTGAAGTGACAAAGCGGCATGCGGTTGCGCTGTTCGACGAGGAGGGCCGGCCGCTCGCCAGCAGTGTGATGCCGATGCCCGGCAAGACGGCGCGCCCGGCGGCCATCATTCACGACCTGCCGCTGGCCCCGGCCGGCAACGGCATCGTGATGCGCGCCCAGGGCTTTCGCACTTCGATCGGCCTCGTCAGCAACACGCTGTTCTGGATGGTCGTCGCGCTCAGCGTGCTCACGCTGTGGATGCTGCTCGGCACCTGGCGCCACATGGCGAGGCGCCTGCAGATGCAGGCCGCGCTGGTCAGCGAGACGAACTTCCGCCGGGCGATGGAGAACTCGATGCTCACCGGCATGCGCGCGATGGACATGGAGGGGCGCATCACCTACGTCAACCCGGCCTTCTGCGCGATGACGGGTTTTGCCGAGAGCGAACTGATCGACCGCCGCCCGCCCTTCCCGCACTGGCCCGCCGACCGCCAGGAAGAGAACAACCGCCTGCTGCTGCAGGAGTTGCAGGGCCGCAGCCCGGCCGGCGGCTTCGAGGTCAAGGTGATGCGCAAGAACGGCACGCCGTTCGACGCCCGCATGTATGTGTCGCCGTTGATCGACCCGAAGGGCCAGCAGACCGGGTGGATGACGTCGATGACCAACATCACCGAGGGCAAGCGCGTGCGCGATCAGCTCTCGGCGTCGCACGAGCGCTTCACGACCGTGCTCGAGGGCCTGGAGGCCGCGGTGTCGGTGCTCTCGGTGCAGCAGGGCGAGCTCCTGTTCGCGAACCGCTCGTACCGGCTGTGGTTTGGCGCCGATGGCGGCGGACACGCGCTGCTGGCCGGGGGCGACGCCACGCTGCCGGGCCCCAGCGACGATCAGGACGATTCGGTCGACAACTTCTCCGGCCTGCCGACGCATGAACTCACCGATGCCGGCTCCGATCCGCGCGAGGTCTACGTCGAGGGGCTGAACAAATGGTTCGACGTGCGTGCGCGCTATCTGCAATGGACCGATGGACGCCTTGCGCAGATGCTGATCGCGACCGACATCACCGCGCGGCGCAGCGCCGAGGCGCTCGCCGCCAGTCAGGCCGAGAAGGCGCAGGTCACGAGCCGCCTCGTCACGATGGGCGAAATGGCCTCCTCCGTCGCGCATGAGCTGAACCAGCCGCTGACGGCGATCAGCAACTACTGCAACGGCATGATCTCGCGCGTCGAGGGCGGCACCATTCAGAAGGACGATCTGGTCGCCGCGCTCGAGAAGACCTCACGCCAGGCGCAGCGCGCGGGGCAGATCATTCACCGCATCCGGGCCTTCGTGAAGCGCAGCGAGCCGCAGCGCCAGTGGGCCGAGGCGGCCACGATCATTGAGGATGCGGTCGAGCTCGCGGGGATCGAACTGCGCCGGCGCAACGTGTCGATCCACACCTACGTTGCGCAACGGTTGCCGCCGCTGCATGTCGATCCGATCCTGATCGAGCAGGTCGTGCTCAACCTGCTGAAGAACGCCGCGGAAGCGATCGATTCCGCGCACCTGCCTCCTGCGCGGCGCAACATCGAGCTGCGCGTCGTGCCGCGTCACACGCCCGAGGAAGGCGGCGTCATCGAGTTCAGCGTGACCGACATGGGGCCCGGCATCAAGGACGACATCATCGGCCGGCTCTACGAGGCGTTCTTCTCGACCAAGACCGACGGCCTCGGGATCGGCCTGTCGCTGTGCCGCTCGATCGTCGAGTCGCATCAGGGCCGGATCCGGGCGCAGAACTTATACAATGGAAATCTTGCTGCAGGCTGTCGCTTTTCGTTCACGCTGCCTGTTGACGCGTCCCGAACCGAAGGCCTCGCAACGGCCGCTTCCTGAGCCCCCCCCTTCATGAGCCTGATTCCCAAGCGCGGTACCGTTTATGTGGTCGACGACGACGAGGCCGTGCGAGATTCGCTGCAATGGCTGCTGGAAGGCAAGGACTACCGCGTCAAGTGCTTCGACTCGGCCGAATCGTTCCTGTCACGCTTCGACCCGCGCGAGGTGGCCTGCCTGATCGCCGACATCCGCATGGACGGCATGAGCGGGATGGAACTGCAGGATCGACTCGTCGAGCGTCACTCGCCGCTGCCGATCGTCTTCATCACCGGCCATGGTGACGTGCCGATGGCGGTGACGACGATGAAGAAGGGTGCCGAGGACTTCATCGAGAAGCCCTTCAAGGAGGACGCGCTCGTTGCCCTCGTCGAGCGCATGCTCGAGCGCGCACGCATCGCCTTCTCGCAGCACCAGGAAGCGGCGAGCCGCGACGCGCTGCTGTCGCGCCTGACGACTCGCGAGAGTCAGGTGCTCGAGCGCATCGTCGCCGGCCGGCTGAACAAGCAGATCGCCGACGACCTCGGCATCAGCATCAAGACGGTCGAGGCGCACCGCGCCAACATCATGGAAAAGCTCAACGCCAACACTGTCGCCGATCTGCTCAAGATCGCGCTGGGCGCGCAGGCCAAGGCCTGAGTCGGTACCCCCGCGACAGGCGGCCGCGGCATCGGCGGTGCGAGGCATCGGGCAAACAGCACCCCTCATGACAGCACAACTGATCGACGGCAACGCGCTCGCCGCATCCATCCGCACCGACGTCGCGCGGCGCGCGGCGGCGCTCACGGCGCGCGGCCACCGGCCCGGGCTCGCGGTGATCCTCGTGGGCGAGGATCCGGCATCGCAGGTCTACGTGCGCCACAAGGTCAAGGACTGTGAGGAGAGCGGCCTGCATTCCGTCCTCGAACGCCAGGCCGCGAGCATCTCCGAAGCGGCGCTGCTCGCGCGCATCGAAGCCTTGAACGCGGACCCGGCGATCGACGGCATCCTGGTCCAGTTGCCGTTGCCGCCGCACATCGACGCCGGCAAGGTGATCGAAGCGATCTCACCGGCGAAGGACGTCGACGGCTTCAGCATCGTCAGCGCCGGCGCGTTGATGATCGGGCGGCCGGGCTTTCGCGCCTGCACGCCCTACGGCTGCATGAAGATGCTCGAATCGATCGGTTGCGACCCGCGCGGCAAGCACGCGGTCGTGATCGGGCGCAGCAACATCGTCGGCAAGCCGATGGCGATGCTGCTGTTGCAGGCAAACGCCACTGTCACCATCTGTCACAGTGCGACGCCCGATCTTGCGCACCATACGCGTCAGGCCGACATCGTCGTCGCCGCGGTCGGCAAGCTCTCGATGTTGACGGCCGACATGGTCAAACCGGGTGCGGTCGTGATCGACGTCGGCATGAACCGCGACGCGCAAGGCAAGCTCTGCGGCGATGTCGATTTCGCCGGCGTCAGCGCCGTCGCCGGGCATCTCACGCCGGTGCCCGGGGGCGTCGGCCCCATGACACGCGCGATGCTGCTCGTCAACACGCTCGAAGCGGCCGAGCGGCGCTGGCGCGCAGTTCAGGAACCAGGGACGCCATGACCAATCCTTTGCTCGAAATGCCGTCGCTGCCGCACTTCGCGGCCGTCGCGCCCGCCCACGTCACGCCCGCGATCGATACGCTGCTCGAGCAGGCCGACGCCGCGCTCGAGCGCGTCACCAGCGACGCCGTGCCGGCCGACTACGACGCGCTGTCGGCGGTGCTCGACGTCGCGACGGAGCGCCTCGGCCGCGCCTGGTCCGCGGTGAGCCACCTGAACGCGGTCGCCGACACGCCCGAATTGCGCGCCGCCTACAACGAGAACCTGCCGCGCGTCACCGCGTTTCACACCCGGCTCGGCGCCGACGAGCGCCTCTACGCGAAGTACAAGGCGGTGCACGCCAGTCCGGGTGCCGCCCGGCTCAGCGCGCCGCGCCGTCGCGCACTCTCCAACGCGATGCGCGACTTCGTGCTGTCCGGTGCCGAGTTGCGCGGCGAGGCCAAGACGCGCTTTGCGGCGATTCAGGAGCGCGTCGCCGAGCTTTCGCAGATGTATTCCGAGCATGTGCTCGACGCGACGGACGGCTTCTCCTGCTACGTCGCTGAGGACGAACTCGCCGGCGTGCCGCAGGATGCGCGCCAGGCGGCACGCGCCGCGGCGGTGGCGGACGGTCGCGAGGGCTTCAAGCTCACGCTGCACTATCCGAGCTACCTGCCGGTGATCCAGTACGGCGAGAACCGCGCGCTGCGCGAGAAGCTCTACACCGCGAACGTGACGCGCGCGAGCGAACTCGGCGCCGAGGCGCTCGACAACAGCGAGGTCATGCGCGAACTGCTCGCGCTGCGCCAGGAAGAGGCGCGGCTGCTCGGCCACGCCAACTTCGCCGACATGTCGGTCGTGCCCAAGATGGCCGACTCGCCGGCGCAGGTGATCGGCTTTCTGCGTGACCTCGCGGTGCGCGCGCGGCCCTATGCCGAGCGCGATCTGGCCGAGTTGCGCGAGTTCGCGCGCAGCGAACTTGGGCTGCCCGATCTGCAAGCCTGGGATCTCGCCTTCGTCTCCGAGCGCCTGAAACAGCAGCGCTACGCGTTCAACAGCCACGAGGTGAAGCAGTATTTCACCGAGCCCAAAGTGCTCGACGGCCTGTTCCGGATCGTCGAGACGCTGTTCGAGGTCGAGATCCGCGAAGACCAAGCCGAGACCTGGCATCCGAGCGTGCGCTTCTTTCGCATCGAACGACGCCGCGCTGGCGCTGCCGACGGCAGCGAACTCGTCGGCCAGTTCTACCTCGATCTGCACGCCCGCCCCGGCAAACGCTCCGGCGCCTGGATGGACGAGGTGCGCGGCCGCTGGTTGCGTCCCGACGGCACGCTGCAGACGCCGGTGGCGAACCTCGTCTGCAACTTCACGCCGCCGCTTGTCGTCGATGGCGTTGCGCGCCCGGCGCTGTTGACGCACGACGACGTGACGACCCTGTTCCACGAGTTCGGGCACGGCCTGCACCACATGATGACGCAGGTCGACGACATCGGCGTCGCCGGCATCTCCGGCGTCGAATGGGACGCCGTCGAGCTGCCGAGCCAGTTCATGGAGAACTTCGGCTGGGAGTGGGACGTGCTCAAGCGCCTCACCGCCCACGTCGACAGCGGCGAGGCTCTGCCGCGCGCGCTCTACGACCGCATGCTCGCGGCACGCAATTTCCAGAGCGGGCTGCAGACCGTGCGCCAGGTCGAGTACGCCCTGTTCGACATGCGGCTTCACGGCGAGCCCGGCAGCGAGGCGCACATCCAGGCGCTGCTCGACGAGGTGCGCCATGAAGTCAACATCGTGCCGACGCCGTCGTTCAACCGTTTCCAGCACGCGTTCTCGCACATCTTCGCGGGCGGCTACGCCGCCGGCTACTACAGCTACAAGTGGGCCGAGGTGCTGAGCGCCGATGCCTGGGGTGCGTTCGAAGACGCCGGCGTGTTCGACCCTGCGACCGGCCGGCGCTACCGTGAGGCGATCCTCGAAGCCGGCGGCAGCCGTCCGGCGATGGAGAGTTTCAAGGCGTTTCGCGGGCGCGAGCCGACGATCGACGCGCTGCTGCGCCAGCAAGGCATGGCTTGAGATTGCGGCCGGCACGCCGATAAACTCGAACAGCGCCGCAACCCGGGCGCGGCGCGGCGAGGAACGAGCATGAATGGCAACACTTTCCCGGACACCGGAGCGAAACCCTGCGGGCCGACGCGTCGTTCGACGCCGGCTGCGCGCGGCACCTCGCGCGGCACCAGATGCGCCGCACCGATCGTCGCCCCGATGGTCGCCCCGTTTGTCCTCGCCATCGGCGCGCTGTTCACCGCCCTGCCCGCACAGGCGCTCTACAAGGTCGTCGGGCCGGACGGCAAGATCACCTACACCGACCGCCTGACCGGCTCTGCGGGCGGCAAGGTGACGCCCTTGGGCGCCACCGGCAGCGCCGCAACCGAGAGCGCGGCGCTGCCGCCGGAGCTGCAAAAGGCGGTCGAGCGTTATCCGGTCACCTTGTTCATCACGGTCGATTGCGCACCGTGCGACAACGCACGCGCGATGCTGCGCCAGCGCGGCATTCCGCACAACGAGAAGATCGTGCAGTCGGGTGACGACGCCGACGCCCTGCAGCGGCTGACCGGCACTCGCGACGTGCCGACGCTGCTGATCGGCGTGCAGGCCGTCCCGGGGTTCGCACCCGAATCATGGAATGGCTACCTGAATGCGGCGGGCTATCCCGGCGAGTCCAGGTTGCCCGCCGGATACGAGTTCGCGGCGCCCATGCCGCTGCGGGCCAAAGTGGAAACGGCCGCGCCAGCGCCCCCCACGCCCATCGACGTACCCGCGGCGCCCCCTTTGCGCAACGCGAACGGGATCCGGTTCTAGGCGTGTGAGCGGCACCCCGGCGAGGTAGCGCCCCTCAGACGCGACGCGCCTGCAGCGTGCCGGCGGCGACGGCGAGCCCCATGATCCAGAACAGCGCGCCGGCGCCCAGCGCGGCGCCGACGACGCCGAACGCGAGCGGCATCACGGTGCTCGACGCGTTGATCGCCATCGAGCGCAGCGCGATCGCCTCGCCATGGCGTTCGGGCGGCGTGATGTGGTGCAGCGTCGACATGATCATCGGCTGCACCGAACCGAGCGACAGGCCGAGCAGCACCGCGCACAGCGCCATCAACGACACGGCGTGCACCAGCGGATAGACGGCGAATACCGCGGCCGTGAACAGCATCGCCGCGACCAGCATGTCGCGCTCGCGCAGCCGATGCGCCACCAGCGGCAGCACCAGGCGCACCGCGGCGACGGCGAACGCGAAGAGGCCGAGGACGAGGCCGATCGCCGACGCGCTCATGCCGCGCGCATGGCCCATCACCGGGAGCACGAAGCTGTGCACGTCCCAGCTCGCCGAAAGCAGCCAGTTGACGAGCATCAGACGACGCAGCGGCGCCGACCGAAGCAGATCCCACGCCGCATGACGCGGGCGCGGCGCGCCTGTCGCGGCGTGAGGCACTTCCTTCGGCACCTGCCGCGCGATCGCAAGTGCCGCGAGCGGCAGCAGCGCGAGCACGCCGAACGCGCCGCGAAAACCAACCAGATCGATCAACACGCCGGCAAGGAGTGAGCCCACCATGTTCGCCAGCGCCGGCGCGAGCCCCAACCAGCTGAAGACGCGGATGCGATCGGTCGCGCTCGCCGCCAGCCGGCCCGCGCTGCGCTGGATCGCGATCATGCCGGTGTTCGCGCCGGTGCCGCACAGGACCGCGGCGAGACACAGCACCAGGTACTCCTGTGACACGAAGGCGAGCAACCCGCCCGTGACGCACAGCGCAACCGCGATCCGCAGCGGCACGTGATAGCCGTGACGGTCGCTCAGCCGGCCGGCCTTCATCGCGAACACGACGGGCGCGGCGGCGAACAGCGCCAGCAGCACCCCGACCGCCCACGCGCTGTGCCCGCGCCCGAGCGCCTGAAGCGGTGCGGCCACACGCACACCCGCCATGCAGGCGTGCAGGCAGATCTGCCCGACGATGATCGCGACCAGCGGGCGCAGACGCGAGCCCACGGGCTGCGGGACCTCACCGGCGCGCGACGCGAGGCCAGCCGGCGCGGGAGTGCGCGCGGGGGCCGGATCAGGCGGCGTCGTCATCGACGCTGGGCAACTCCGCGCCGGGCAGCAACAGCTCGGTCTGGGCGAGCGGCAGCGCCTCGACGGTCTTCAACTTTCGCGTCATCACGTTGGTCCGCGTCTTCGCCTTGTCGATCGTGTCGGACGCTTCGCGGAGCTTTTGCTGCGTCTTGTCGAGCACCTCGCCGAACTTGCCGAACTCGGTCTTCACCGCGCCGAGCACTTCCCACACCTCGGCGGAGCGCTTCTCGAGCGCGAGCGTGCGAAAGCCCATCTGCAGGCTGTTGAGCGTGGCGAGCAGCGTCGTCGGCCCGGCCAGCATCACCTTGTGTTCGCGCTGCAGGCTCTCGACGAGCCCCGGCCGGCGCAATGCCTCGGCGTAGAGGCCCTCGGTCGGCACGAACATGATGCCGAAATCGGTCGTGTGCGGTGGGGCGACGTACTTCTCGCGGATCGTCTTCGCCTCGGCGCGCAGACGAACTTCGATCGCCTTCGCCGACACCTCGATCGCGATCGGGTCGGCCCGCTCCTGGGCCTCGACGAGACGCTCGTAGTCCTCGCGCGGGAACTTGGCGTCGATCGGCAGCCACAGCGGCTCGCCGTCGTCGCGCCGGCCCGGCAGCTTGATCGCGTATTCGACGCGCGCGCCGGTGCCGGGCACGGTCTCGACATTCTTGGCGTACTGCTCGGGCGCGAGCACCTGCTCGAGCAGGCCGGCGAGCTGCATCTCGCCGAACACGCCGCGCGTCTTCACGTTCGTCAGCACGCGGTTCAGCGAGCCGACGTCGCGCGCCAGATCGCGCATGTCGCCCAGCCCCTTGTGCACCTGCTCCAGGCGCTCCGCGACCTGC
>JAMLIM010000037.1 GCA_023954175.1 Rhizobacter sp. | reverse complement strand
GGCCTCTTCGGCAACTCGGTGACGACCGACCACATCAGCCCGCCGGCTCGATCAAGCCCGGATTCGCCGGCCGGCCGCTACCTGCAGGAGCACGGCGTGCAGGTGGCCGACTTCAACAGCTACGGCTCGCGCCGCGGCAACCACGAGGTGATGATGCGCGGCACCTTCGCCAACGTGCGCATCCGCAACCTGATGCTGCCGCCGGATGCCAAGGGCGCGCAGCCGGAAGGCGGGCGCACCCTGTTCCAGCCCGGCGGCGAAGAGATGTCCATCTACGACGCGGCCATGCGCTACATCGAGGAGGGCACGCCGACGGTGATTTTCGCGGGCGAGGAATACGGCACCGGCTCGAGCCGCGACTGGGCGGCGAAAGGCACGCAACTGCTCGGCGTGAAAGCGGTGGTGGCGAAGAGCTTCGAGCGCATCCACCGCTCGAACCTGGTCGGCATGGGCGTGCTGCCGCTGCAGTTCAAGGCCGGGGACAGCTGGGAGCGCCTCGGCCTCGAGGGGAACGAAACGGTGGATGTCGTGCTGGGCGAGCTCAGGCCGCAAAGCGACGCCACGCTCGTCATCGCCAGTGCCGATGGCAAGCGACGCGAGGTCGTGGTCACGCTGCGCATCGATACGCCGATCGAGGTCGACTACTACCGCCATGGCGGCATCCTGCCGTTCGTGCTGCGGCAGTTGCTGAGCGAGTAAGCCGCGCGGCCGCGGCACGCCGAGTCCGGCGTCAGCGGCGCAAGGCTGCCTCGGCGAAACGGGCGGCGTCGAAGCCGACGCTGATGCTGCCGTCGGCCCATTCGACGACCGGGCGCTTGACGAGGCTCGGCTGCTCGAGCATCAGCGCGCTCGCGCTCGAGGCATCGTGCACCGACGCGCGCGCGGCTTCGTCGAGACGCCGCCAGGTCGTGCCCCTGCGGTTCAGAAGCACCTCCCAGTCGGTGGTCTGCAGCCAGCGTGCGAGCAGCGCCTGCGACAGGCCTTCGCGCTTGAAGTCGTGGAACGCGACGTCGATCCCCTGGGCCGCGAACCAGGCGCGCGCCTTCTTCACCGTATCGCAGTTGGCAATGCCAAAGAGCTTGATCGGCATGCGCGGCGAACGCTGAGAGCCGGGGGCCGTCAATTCAGAGCCGCGTCGGCGTGTCGCACTGCGGATCGGTGGTGTTCGCGGCGCCGAGGAACTTGCCGTCGTCGCTGATCGACACCTGATACCAGAGGCAGTCAAAAGTCGGGTAGCGGTAGTTCCAGACCGTGAGGCCCTGGCGCGGGAAGCTGCGCGTGCTGCCGGGATGACCGATGCGCATCAACACCTCTTCGCTGCTCATGCCGTACTCGAGGCTCATGAAATTCTGCGGCGTCAGCACCTGATCCCAGATGACCGAGCCGCCCTCGGCATCGAAGTCGACCATGTAGGTCACCTTGCCCTGCGGGCCACGCGCAAACTCGAGCCGGGTGCCGCCCGAGGGGAGCTTGTAGCGCCCGGTGGGTGGCCCCATCCTGGCGATGACCTGCGCCTCGGTCGCGCCCACCGGCAGCCCTTGCGGAGAATCGCTGGCGCAGCCGACGAGCAGCAGGGCGGCGACCGCGCACAGCGCAGCAATCCCGCTGCGCACGGCTGGCAATGCGCTGATGGAGGCTCTACTCATGGTCGGACTCGCTCGGACTCGCTCGGACTTGCTCGCACCCGCTCGCATACGGCAGATACCGACAGTTCGCGGGCCTGTGGATCGGGCGCGGCAACAAGAGGCGGCGCGCGGCCTGTCCGGTGACGCGTCAGGCGCGTCAGGCCGTGACGGCGTCCGCGAGGCAGCGATTGCACTTGCCGAGGCCCGGCAGGCGCAGATCGGGTTTGCCGTCGCCCGTCTTGAAGTTCGCCTGGCAGCGACGGCAGACGTACATTCGCGAGTTCGACATCATCGGTTTGACGCCGCGCTCGGGCGCGGGACGCGCGGCGGTGTACTCGGCCTGCGTCTGACGCAGCTTGTGATCGGCGTCCGAGGACGCGTTGGAAGCTTGATTTCTGGTGGCCATGGCGCTGGGGCGGTGAAGCCCTGGTTGAAAGCCGGCCGGCAAATGCCGACCACCCCCTATTGTCCGCTTTTTGGCATTCCGCAGCGCAGCGAGGGGTTACGACTGCGCCCTGCCCTGCGACGCCATCCGGACCTGCCTGCGCGGATCAGCCGCCCGCGATGGCCTGCGCGTAGAGCGCCAGGTAGGCCTGTGCGGCGCTGTCCCATGAGAAGTCCTGCGCCATGGCATTGCGCCTCATCGCGCGCCAGGCGGGCTCGTCACGATAGCTGGCGACGGCGCGCGCCACGGCGTCGGCCAACGCGACAGGCGTGGCGTCGTCGAAGACGAAGCCGGTCGCGCCCATCGTGTCCGACGCGTCGACGACGGTATCGGCCAGCCCGCCGACGCGCCGCACGAGGGGCAGCGTGCCGTAGCGCAGGCCGTAGAGCTGCGTCAGCCCGCAGGGCTCGAAGCGCGAGGGCACGAGGATCACATCCGAGCCCGCGATCAGGCGGTGCGCAAACGCCTCGTCGTAGCCGATGCGCACCGCGACGCGGCCGGGGTGCGCGCGCGCCGCCGCCTGCAGCGCCTCTTCGAGCACACGCTCGCCGCTGCCCAGCACCAGCAGTTGCCCGCCCGCGCGCAGCAGCGCGGGCAGCGCACCGAGCAGCAGGTCGACCCCCTTTTGCGCCGTCAGGCGGCTGACCAGCCCGAACAACGGCGCGTCGGCCTGCGGCGCGAGCCCGGCTGCGGCTTGCAGCGCGCGCTTGCACGCCAGCTTGCCGTCTGGTGCCTCGGCGTCGTAGTGGGCGGCGAGCGCGGTATCGGTGCGTGGGTTCCAGAGCTCGCGATCGACGCCGTTCAGGATGCCGCTGACGTCCGTGCCGCGACCGCGGATCACGCCGTCGAGGCCGAAGCCGAACTCGGGCGTCGCGATCTCGCGCGCATAGCCCGGGCTGACCGTCGTGACGCGCCGTGCGAACTTGAGCCCGGCCTTCATGAGCGAGAGTTGGCCGTGGAACTCGACCCCGGTCGGTGCCCGAAACGCGGCCGGCAACCCGAGCAGGCCGAAGTCCGCAAGGTCGAACAGACCCTGGAACGCGAGGTTGTGCACGGTGAAGATCGACCTGCAGGCGCCCGCTGGATGCGCCGCCATGTAGGCGCAGGCGAGCGCCGCATGCCAGTCGTGCGCGTGCAGCACATCCGGCGCCCAGGCAACGTCGAGTTCGCCCGCGGCCAGGTGCGCCGCGACCCAGCCGAGCAGCGCGAAGCGCTGCAGGTTGTCGGGCCACTCGACGCCATGCGCGTCCTCGTACGGGCCACCCCCTCGGCGGTAGAGGTAGGGCGCGTCGATCACGTAGGCGGGCACGTGCGTGAACGGCAGTTGCCCGCAGCGCAGGGTGACGCGCGCGGCGCCGAACACCGGGCCGATCTCGCACACCGTGCGCTGGTGCGCCACCGCATCCGCGATCGCCGGCAGCCCCGGCAACAGCAATCTGGCGTCGGCACCGGCGCGCGCGAGCGCCGGCAGCAAGGCGGCGACGACGTCGGCCAGCCCGCCGGTCTTGACGAGCGGGAACACCTCGGCGGCGGCGTGCAGCACCTTCAGCGGCGCACTCACGGCTCGCGCCCCCGCGTCGTCGGCCGCCGCCTTCAAGCGAGCCTGGCGAGCATCGGCCGCGTGACCAGGGTGACGCCCTGCTCGCTGCGGTGGAAACGACGCGCGTCCTCGGCCGCATCCTCGCCGATCACGAGCCCGTCGGGCAGCACGCAACCGCGATCGACGATGACGCGCGTCAGCCGCACGCCGCGGCCGACCTGCACGTCGGGCAGCAGCACCGACCAGTTGACGCTCGCATGCGAATGCACGCGCACGCTGGAGAACAGCACCGAGCGGAACACGGCGCCGGAGACGATGCAGCCGCCCGACACGAGCGACTCGATCGCGAGGCCGCGCCGGTCGTGCTGGTTGTGGACGAACTTGGCCGGCGGCAACTGCGGCTGGTAGGTCCAGATCGGCCAGCCCCGGTCGTACAGATCCAGCAGCGGCACGGTCGCGGTGAGGTCGATGTTCGCGTCCCAGTAGGCGTCGATCGTGCCGACGTCGCGCCAATAGGGCTGCTGCTCGGGATGCTTGGAGACGCAGCTCAGCGCGAACGGATGCGCCGTCGCGCAGCCGTTGCGCACCGCGTGCGGGATGATGTCGCGGCCGAAATCGTGCGACGAGTTCGGGTCGGCCATGTCGCGCGCGAGTTCGGCATAGAGATAGCGCGCATTGAAGATGTAGATGCCCATGCTCGCGAGCGACTGCTCGGGGTCTTCCGCCATCCGCGGCGGGTCCGCCGGTTTCTCGACGAAATCCGTGATCAGGCGGTTCTCACCGACCGCCATCACGCCACAGGCGCTCGCGAGCGCGCGCGGCACCGCAATGCAGCCGACGCTGCACTCGCGGCCGTTGGCCACGTGGTCGGCGAGCATCAGCGCGTAGTTCATCTTGTAGACGTGATCGCCCGCGAGGATGACGATGTAGTCGGCGTCGTAGCCGTCCAGGATGTCCTGGTTCTGGAACACGGCGTCGGCCGTGCCGCGGTACCAGGACTCCTCGTCGACGCGCTGCTGCGCCGGCATCAGATCGACGAATTCATGCATCTCGCTTTTCAGGAAGGCCCAGCCGCGCTGCAGGTGGCGCAGCAGGCTGTGGCTCTTGTACTGCGTGATGACGCCGATGCGGCGGATGCCGGAGTTCAGGCAGTTCGACAGCGCAAAGTCGATGATGCGGAACTTGCCGCCGAAATAGACCGCCGGTTTCGCGCGCGAATCGGTCAGGTCGTGCAACCGGCTGCCGCGCCCGCCGGCGAGCACGAGCGCAACGGTTCGCCTCGAAAGGCCAAGGATGTCGGCTGGTTCATAGGCGTTCATGGCATCTCCGGCGGCCGGGTGGCCGGTTGTTTGTCGCTCGACGCTGTACTGCGCCGCGATGCTGCCGATTGTGCCGCGTCGGGCCGCTGAGGGGACGCGGCCTGCGCAAGTGCCGGCACCGGCGCGCGCTGTGCGTTGCAGACGAGGACCTGTTCACACGCGGGCCGACTGCGTCCGCGGAAGGAATCGCCTCCAGCCGTCACAATGACGCGTCGCGGGCCCGACGCTGCGCGCGGCGGCGCTGCGCGCCCGACCCTACGGAATCCATGCCTGAACTCGACAATCCACTGCCCATGAAAGGAAGTCTGCCGGTGAGCGAAGCAAGCGATGCCCCCGAACTCGAACTCGACAAGCTGCTGCTCACGGTGATCGGCGTCGCGCCCGGGGAGGCCGACCCGGCCGACCTGATGCAGGCGACGGCGCGCTTTGCGCGGCGCCAGTTGTCGCAGCGCTGGGTGCAGGCGCAGGCCGCCGAGCGCGCCGACAAGGCGCGCCGGGTGTACTACCTGTCGATGGAGTTCCTGATCGGGCGCACGCTGTCGAACTCGCTCGCCGCCCTGCGCCTGCACGAGGACGCCGCCTCCGCGCTGCGCGCGCACGCGATCAAGCTCGAGGACGTCGCCGAGCAGGAGGCCGACGCCGCGCTCGGCAACGGCGGCCTCGGCCGGCTCGCCGCGTGCTTTCTCGATTCGATGGCGACGCTCGGGCTGCCGTCGTTCGGCTACGGCATCCGCTACGAGTACGGCATGTTTGCGCAGGACATCGTGCACGGCTGCCAGGTCGAGCACCCCGACCCCTGGCTCGCCGACGGCACGCCATGGGAGTTTCCGCGCGCCGGAATCACCTATCCGGTGCGCTTCGGCGGCTGGGTCGAGCCGCAGGCCGACGGCCGCGGCGTCTGGCGCCATGCGGGCGAGGTCGCGGCCAAGGCCTACGACATGGTCGTGCCCGGCCACGGCACGCACAAGGTCAGCACCCTGCGCCTGTGGAAGGCCGCCGCGCCGGCGCAGATCGACCTGCACGCCTTCAACAGTGGCGACTACGCGCGCGCCGCCGAGGTGAAGAACGAGTTCGAGAACATCTCCTGGGTGCTCTACCCGAACGACAGCACGCCGGCCGGGCGCGAACTGCGCCTGCGCCAGGAGTACTTTTTCGTCAGCGCGTCGCTGCAGGATCTGCTCGCGCGCCACCTGCTCGAACACGCGCGGCTCGAAAACCTCGCCGACAAGGTCGCGATCCACCTGAACGACACCCATCCGGCGATCGGTGTCGCCGAACTGATGCGGCTGCTGACCGACGTGCACGGCATGCCGTGGGCGGCCGCCTGGTCGCAGTGCCAGCGCGTGTTCTCCTACACCAACCACACGCTGATGCCCGAGGCGCTCGAGACCTGGAGCGTCGGCCTGATGCAGCACGTGCTGCCGCGCCACCTGCAGATCATCCTGCGCATCAACGAGGAGTTCCTGGCCTACGCAGCGACCGTGCGTCCGGGCGACAACGACTTCCTGCGCCGCCTGTCGCTGATCGACGAGAACGGCGAGCAGCGCGTGCGCATGGCGCACCTGAGCGTCGTCGGCAGCCACAAGGTCAACGGCGTGTCGGCGCTGCACTCCGAGCTGCTCGTGAAGACGATCTTTGCCGACTTCGCCTCGCTCTACCCCGAGCGCTTCACGAACGTGACGAACGGCGTCACGCCAAGGCGCTGGCTGGCGCAGGCCAACCCGGGGCTGGCGGCGCTGCTCGACCGCACGATCGGCAGCGAATGGCGGCTCGATCTGCAGCAGCTCGAGGGGCTCGCGGCACACGCCGACAGCGGCGCGCTGCGCGCCGCGTTCGCCACCGTCAAGCACGCCAACAAGGCGCGCCTTGCCGCGCACGTCGAACGCACGCAGGGCATACGGCTCGACCCGGCGAGCCTGTTCGACGTCCAGGTCAAGCGCATCCACGAGTACAAGCGCCAGTTGCTCAACCTGCTGCACGTGGTGACGCGCTATCACGCGATCCTCGCCGACCCGCAGGCCGACTGGGTGCCGCGCAGCGTGATCTTCGCCGGCAAGGCGGCGTCGTCCTACGCGTCGGCCAAGCAGATCATCCACCTGATCCACGATGTGGCGCAGACGATCAACGCCGACACGCGGCTCGCCAACCGGCTCAAGGTGGTGTTCGTGCCGAACTACGGCGTGTCGGTCGCCGAGCTCGTCATCCCCGGCGCCGACCTGTCGCAGCAGATCTCGACCGCCGGCACCGAAGCCTCGGGCACCGGCAACATGAAGCTCGCGCTCAATGGCGCGCTGACGATCGGCACCGAGGACGGCGCCAACATCGAGATCCGCGACTGCGTCGGCGCCGACAACATCTTCATCTTCGGCCACAGCACGCCCGAGATCGCGGCCCTGAACCGCGGCGGTTATCAACCGATGCAGATCTACGAGTCGAACCCGCCGCTGAAGGCCGTGCTCGACGCGATCGGGCACGGCACGTTCTCGCCGGACGAGCCGGACCGCTACCGCGCGCTCGTCGACTCCCTGCTCTGGGGCGGCGACCACTACAAGCTGCTCGCCGACTACGACGCCTACGTCGCCGCGCAGTCGCGCGTCGACGCCCTTTTTCGCGACGGCGAGGCCTGGGTGCGCTGCGCGATCGCGAACGTCGCCGGCATGGGGCGCTTCTCGTCGGACCGCGCGATCGCCGAATACGCGACCCGCATCTGGGGTGTCGCGCCACGCGCGTCGGGCGCTGCCCGCTCGCCATCACGCTCGCCTGCACCGACGTCCTCACCTGCGCCCTCACCTGCGCGAGGCGTCGATGTCTGAGCGCAGGCGGCGACGTGCCGCGCGCGGTGGCTCGCTCAGGTCAGGCGCGCAGCGCGGATGACCGCCTTGCAGTGCGCGCGCCTGGCCGGATGACATGAAATACAACTCCCTTGGCGTTGGCCGGTCGTGGCCGATGGGCGCGCATTGCGACGCCGCCGGCATCAATTTCGCGGTCTGCTCCGAACACGCCGACGCGATCGAGCTGTGCATCTTCGACGGCGACGGCGCGCACGAGCTGGCGCGGCTGCCGCTGCCCGGGCGCAGCGGCGACGTCTGGCATGGGCACCTCGCGGGTGCGCGCGCCGGACTCGTCTACGCCTATCGCGCCCACGGCCCCTGGCGGCCCGAGCGCGGGCACCGGTTCGACGCCGACAAGTGGCTGCTCGACCCCTATGCGCGCGAGATCGTCGGCGGCCTCGCCTGGCGTCGCGACGCGGCGCATGCGCTGAAGGCACGCGTGATCGACGAGCCGCCGCCTTGCACCGACGTCGCGCGGCCCCGCACGCCGCTTGCCGACAGCGTCATCTACGAGGCCCACGTCAAGGGCATGACGATGCGCCATCCCGGCGTGCCCGAGGCGCTGCGCGGGACCTACGCCGGGCTTGCATCGGACGCCGCGATTGCGCACTTCAAGCGCCTGGGCGTGACCGCGCTCGACCTGCTGCCAGTGCACCAGCATCTGGACGAGGAGCGCCTCGTCGCACACGGCCTCACGAACTACTGGGGCTACAACACGATCGGCTTCTTCGCCGTCGAGCCGCGCTATGCGAGCGGTGCCGACGGCCTGTCGGCGCGCGACGAGTTCCGCGCGATGGTGCGCACGCTGCACGCGGCGGGCATCGAGGTCATCCTCGATGTCGTCTACAACCACAGCGCCGAGACCGACGAGAGCGGCCCGACGATCAGCTGGCGCGGGCTGGACAATCGCAACGCGTACCGCACGCTCCCCGGGCAGCCCGGCGTCTACGAGAACCTGACCGGCTGCGGCAACACCTTCGACATCCGCCAGCCGCGCGTGCTGCAACTGGTGATGGACAGCCTGCGCTACTGGGCGCTGCAGATGGAAGTCGACGGTTTTCGCTTCGACCTCGCGCCGGTGCTCGGCCGCGACGAGCGCGGCTTCGAGGCGCGCGCCGCGTTCTTCCAGGCGGTCGCGCAGGAGCCCGTGCTCGCCGGCCTGAAGCTGATCGCCGAGCCGTGGGACCTGGGCGCGGACGGTTACCGGCTCGGCCAGTTTCCGCGCGGCTGGCTGGAGTGGAACGACCGCTTTCGCGATGGCGTGCGCAGCTTCTGGCTCGGCGGGCCGAGCAGCCGCGGCGAGTTCGCGCAGCGTCTTTGCGCATCGTCCGACATCTTCCAGGGCCGCGGGCGGGCGCCCGCAGCGTCGGTCAATTTCATCGCCGCGCACGATGGCTTCACGCTGCGCGACCTGCTCAGCTACGAGACCAAGCGCAACCTCGCGAACGGCGAGGACAACCGCGACGGCCGCGACGCCAACCACGGCTGGAACTGCGGCGTAGAGGGCGAGACCGACGACGCCGACGTGCTCGCGCGGCGCGCGTTGCTGCAACGTGCGCTGCTCGCCACGCTCCTGCTCGCGCAAGGCACGCCAATGCTGAGCGCGGGCGACGAACTCGGCCACAGCCAGCGCGGCAACAACAACGCCTACTGCCAGGACAACGCGCTCGCCTGGATCGACTGGCCCGCAGCCGACGAGGCGTTGATCGCCTTCACCGCGCGCCTCATCGCGCTGCGCCGCATGCTGCGGCCGTTGCCGGATCACTGGACGAGCGACGAAGCTGGCGAAGCGGGAGAAGACAGCAAAGGCGGTGAAGGGCCCGCACGGCGCGCGGGCGCGACCGAGATCACCTGGTTCGACAAGACCGGCCGCGCGCTCAACGCCGACGCCTGGCGCGACCCGTCGGCGCGCACGCTGCACGTGCGCATCGGCGCGCGTGCCGGGCCCGGTCGTGCCGTCCGCCCGCTGCTGTTGCTCGTGAATGCCGAGCGCCACGCCTGCGATTTCGAGCTGCCCGCAGGCGAGTGGATCGCGCAGCTGCAAAGCGATCCGGCGCCGCCTTGGCGTGGCGCGACGCCGTTCACGCTCGAGGCGCACAGCCTCGCGCTGCTCTCTCCGGCAGACCGGCCCGTCGAGGCGCGCGCATGAGGTTCCAGCGCGCGGCGGGCGTGCTGCTGCACCCGACCAGCCTGCCGGGCGATCACGGCTCGGGCGACCTCGGTGCCGACGCCTGTCGTTTCGTCGACTGGCTCGCGCGCGCCGGGCAGACGCTGTGGCAGATCCTGCCGCTCGGCCCGACCGGCCTCGGCAACTCGCCCTACATGAGCCCGTCGGCGTTCGCCGGCAATGCACTGCTGATCGATCTCGACGAGTTGCGCCAGCACGGCTGGCTGCTCGACGCCGACCTCGTCCCCGACGCCGGCTTCGACCCCGGGCGCGTCGACTTCGGCCGCGTCGCGCCCTGGCGCACGGTGCGGCTCGAGCGCGCCGCTGCGCGTTTCGCCGCAGGCGCCAGCGTGGCCGATCGCGACGCGTTCGCTGCGTTCTGCCGCGACCAAACGAGTTGGCTCGACGACTACACCCTCTTCATGGCCTTGTCCGACGAGCGCCCGGGCACGTCCTGGTGTGATTGGGATGGCGGCCTCGCACGGCGCGACCCCGCTGCGTTGCGCGCGGCCGGCGCACGCCACGCCAGCCGCACGCACTTCCATGCGTTCTGCCAGTGGCGCTTCTTCGAACAATGGTCGCGCCTCAAGGCGCATGCGAACGCGCGCGGCATTCGCATCGTCGGTGACGCACCGATCTTCATCGCGCACCAGAGCGCCGAGGTCTGGGCGCGACCCGACCTGTTCGAGCTCGACGCCCGCGGCGAGCCGACCGTCGTCGCCGGTGTGCCGCCCGACTATTTCAGCGCCACCGGACAGCGCTGGGGCAATCCGCTCTACCGCTGGCGCGCCCACGCCGACGAAGGCTACGCATGGTGGACACGGCGCGTGCGCCACGGCCTCGCGCTCGCCGACATCCTGCGCATCGACCACTTTCGCGGTTTCGCCCAGCACTGGGAGATCGCGGCCGCGGAGCCGACCGCCGTCAACGGGCGTTGGCGCGACGGGCCGGGTGCCGCGCTGTTCGACGCCATCGAGCGTGCGCTCGGCCCGCTGCCGATCATCGCCGAGGACCTGGGCCTGATCACGCCGGACGTCAGCGCGCTGCGCGAGCGTCTCGGCTTCCCCGGCATGCTCGTGTTGGAGTTCGCCTTCGACGGCAAGAGCGACAACCTCTACCTGCCGCACAACCACCGCAACGCGAGCGTCGTCTACACCGGCACGCACGACAACGACACCATCGTCGGCTGGTGGCAGCACGCCTCTGCGGCCGAGCGGGCACACGCCTGCGCCTATCTCGGCATCGACGGCACGGACATCCGTGCGGCGCTGATACGGACTGCTTTCGCCTCGGTCGCCAACGCCGCGATCATCCCGATGCAGGACGTGCTGGGCCTGGGAAGCGACTCGCGCATGAACCTGCCCGGGCAGGCCGAGGGCCACTGGGAGTGGCGATTCGAGTGGTCGCAACTGCGCGACGGGCACACCGCCGAACTCGCCACGCTGAGCAGCTTGTACGGCCGCTGAAAGTCAGGACGCGGGAGCGAAAAAAAGGGCGCCCGAGGCGCCCTTTTCCATGCTGCTGGCAGTGCTCAGTTCAGCGGGACCTTCTTGCCGTCCTTGTACGAGTACAGCGTCATCGACGGGTTCTTCAGTTCGCCATCCGCCTCGAACTGGATCTTGCTCGTCACGCCGTTGTAGTCTTCCTTCGCGAGGAAGGCGTTGTAGACCTTCGGATCGCTGGAGCCGGCTTTCACCATCGCGTCGACGATCAGGCCGACGGCGTCGTAGGTGTAGGGCGAATAGACCTGGAACTGACCCGGATACTTGGCGTCGTAGCGCGCCTTCCAGGCCTTGCCGCCGGGCATCTTGTCGAGCGACGAGCCGCCTTCGGCGCAGACCACGTTGGCGAGCGTCTTGGCGCCGCCTGAGTTCTCGACGAGCTTGGCGGTGCAGATGCCGTCGCCGCCGAAGACCTTGACGTTCGTCATGCCAAGCTGCTCCATCTGGCGCAGCAGCGGGCCGCCCTGGGTGTCCATGCCGCCGTAGAAGATGCCGTCCGGATTCTTGGACTTGATGGACGTCAGGATCGCCATGAAGTCGGTCGCCTTGTCGTTCGTGTACTCCTCGGCGACGATCTCGATGCCGCGCGCCTGCGCCGTCTTCTTGAACACCTCGGCGACGCCCTGACCGTAGGCGGTGCGGTCGTCGACGATCGCGATCTTCTTGAGCTTCAGGTTGTTCGCCGCATGCAGCGCGAGGCCGGCGCCGAGCGCGTTGTCGTTGGCGATGATGCGGTAGATGTACTTGAAGCCTTGCTGCGTGATCTTCGGGTTCGTCGCCGCACCGGTGACCATCGGGATTTCGCAGTCGTTGTAGACCTTGGATGCCGGCAGCGTCGTGCCAGAGTTCAGGTGGCCGACGACGGCGTTCACCTTGGCATCGCACAACTTGGTGGCGACCGCGGTGCCCTGCTTCGGGTCGGCGGCATCGTCTTCGGCCATCAGTTCGATCTTGACCTTCTTGCCCTTGATCGTCACGCCCTTGGCGTTGAGGTCCTCGACCGCCATGCGGGCGCCGTTTTCATTGTCCTTGCCATAGTGGGCCTGGCCGCCGGACATCGGAGCGACGTGCCCGATCTTGACCACCGCTTCCTGTGCCGAGGCGGCAAAGGCAAACATCGTGACGATGGCGCCCACGATCATGTTGAGCTTGACTTGCATGCGTTACCTCCGAGGGGTTGTTGATAGAACTGCGATTGGATGATGTGACGGACAGGACGAACCCCGCCGTTTTCTCAACGCACATAACGATACCCGAGTTGACAGGGCTGTCACCCCAGGGAATCCTCGGGGCTGCAATGGGCGCGCCGCCGGCGTCGGGTGGGTCAGATCGCGCGGCGGCGCGCAAGTTCCCGGCCCGCCGCCTGCGTCACGGCGTCGCGAAGCGTCGTCGTCAGCCTGCCGCGCAGCTCGTGCACCAGCTCGTCCGTCAGCCGCGCCAGCACCGGGGCGAGCGCCTCGCGCAGGCGCAGCTCCAGCATCAGGTCGGCATCGCGCTGCAGATCGCGAAGCACCTGCTCGACGACCTGCTCGACATCGATCGACGCCGAGGCGGGCGGCGGCGCGGGTTCGCTGCGCAACCGCCCGATGGCACGCGCCGGCACGCCCGCGCCGGCATCGCCGACCGGCGCCAGCTCGATCACCTCGGTCAAGGTCGGCAGGCCGTGGCGCTGCAGCGGGCCCAGGCGCGTGCTCACGCGCGTGCCTCGTGATGTTTGAGCACGTAGCCCCGGTCGGCGTAGTGCTTCCAGCGCCGGCGTGCAGCCTGCGCGGCGTCCTCGTCCTGCGGCACGATCTCGATCACGCGCGCGAAGGCCTCGAAACCGGCGACGAGTTCGTCGCCCAGGTTGAGCAGCACGTCGTGCGTCGGCGCCTGCTCTGCGTGCTCGACGAGCCAGATCGGCGTGTCGGCGAGACGCTCCGGCGCGCGCGCGTCGGGCGCGAGCCGGACATGCGGAATGAAGCCCGTCGGATCGCTCACCCAGAGCAGGGTGTCGAGCGCCGCGAGCGTCGCCGGCGGCGCGCAGACAACCACCTGTGCCTGCTGCGCATACGCCTTGCGCAGCAGGCGGCAGGCGTAGCCGACGCGGTCGGCGACGCGCAGATGGAACATCACTTCCGTCACGCGGCAGACTTCACTGGCGATGCGTCAAGCCGCCTGCGCCAGCACGAAATGGGTCAGCAGCCCGACCGGCCGGCCGGTCGCGCCCTTGGCCGCGCCGCCCTTCCACGCCGTGCCCGCGATGTCCAGATGCGCCCAGCGGTACTTGCCGGTGTAGCGGCGCAGGAACATCGCCGCCGTGATCGCGCCGCCGCCGCGCGGGCCGACGTTGCCCATGTCGGCGAAGTTGCTCTTCAGTGCCTCGTCGTACTCCTCGTCGAGCGGCATGCGCCAGCAAGGGTCGAGCGCTTCCTGCGCCGCCTGCTGGAACTGCGTGGCCATCGCGTCGTCGGCCGTGAACAGGCCCGAGTGGTGGTGGCCGAGGGCGACGACGCAGGCGCCGGTGAGGGTCGCGACGTCGACCACCATCGCCGGCTTGAAGCGCTCGGCGTAGGTCAGCGCGTCGCACAGGATGAGGCGGCCCTCGGCGTCGGTGTTGAGGATCTCGATCGTCTGGCCCGACAGGCTCGTCACGACGTCGCCCGGCTTGGTCGCGGTGCCGCTCGGCAGGTTCTCGCAGGCCGGGATCAGGCACACCAGGTTGAGCCTGGGCTTGAGCTCGCCGATCGCGCGCAGCGTGCCGATCACGCTCGCCGCGCCGCCCATGTCGAACTTCATCTCGTCCATCTCGGCCGACGGCTTGATCGAGATGCCGCCGCTGTCGAAGGTGATGCCCTTGCCGACGAGCACGACCGGCGCCACGTCCTTGGCGGCGCCGCGGTACTGCGCAACGATGAACTTCAAGGGCTCGTGCGAACCCTGCGCGACGGCGAGAAACGAACCCATGCCGATCTTCTCGACATCCTTGCGATCGAGCACCTCGATCTTCAGGCCGTGCTTCTTCCCGAGCGCGCGCGCCTGCTCGGCGAGATACGACGGTGTGCAATGGTTGCCAGGGCGGTTCGCCAGCTCGCGCGCGAGCGTCACGCCGGCGGCGACGGCCTCGCCGCGCTCCAGGCCCTTGCGCACCGCCTTGGCGTCGGCGTCCGCGCACAGCACGGTGAGCTTGGCGAGCGCACCCTCCTTCGGCGCACTCGGTTTCGTGTGGCGGTAGATGTAGCGGGCCTCGCTCGCCGCCGTCACCGCCGCTTCGGCATGCGCGTCACCCAGGCTCCACGTCGCCGCCAGCGCCACGTGGCGCGCACCCAGATCCTTGAGCACACCGAGTGCGGCAGCCAGGGCCTTCCGGAATGCCTTGGCCGATTCGCCGCCGGCGGCGGCGACGACGAGGCGCGCCGCCTTCACGCCCGCAGGACGATGCAGATACAGCGTGCGCCCGGCCTTGAATGCAAAGTCGCCGGCGTCGACTGCCTCGGTCACGATCGATGCAATGCGCGCGTCGAGCGCGGGGTCCAGCTTGTCGCCGGCGACGATGACGATCAGCGCGTCGGCGGCCGTGTCGGCGAGCGCGCTGACGGCGGCTTTCTGGAGTCTGAAGTCCATAATATTCGGGTCATGTTTGTGATCTCTTGATGTTATTCGATTCAACTCTCAGGCGAGAGCTGGCGCGCGCGTTCGGCGCGACACTTGTCGTGCTTCTCACGATCGTCGTCACGATGATGCTGATCCGCACGCTCGGCCAGGCCGCGGGCGGTTCCGTCGATCCGCAGGACGTGCTGCTGCTGCTCGGCTACGTCGCGCTCGGCTACATGCCGACGATCCTGAGCCTGTCGCTCTTCATCGCCGTCGTCGCCACCCTCACGCGCATGTACCGCGACGGCGAGATGGTGATCTGGTTCGCCAGCGGCATCCGCCTCGCGCGCTTCGTGCGGCCGGTGCTTCGCGTGAGCTGGCCGATCATGCTCGTGGTGCTGCTGCTCGCGCTGTTCGTGTGGCCCTGGGTCAATCAGCGCGCGGCCGAGCTGAAGTACCGCTACGAGAAGCGCTCCGACCTGTCGCGCGTCGCCGCCGGGCAGTTCCAGAGTTCGGCCGATGGCCGGCGCGTGTTCTTCATCGAACGCGACTCGGAGGACCTGCGCATCGGGCGCAACGTCTTCGTGCTGACGACCAAGGGCGACACCGAGGCCGTGACGTCGGCGCGCGAAGGGCGCGTCGAGTTCGAAGGCGATCAGCGCCTCGTCCGTCTCGATCGCGGCCAGCGCAACGAGGACAACCGTGCGAGCGGCGAGAAGACGCTCGCGCGCTTCGACAGCTACGAGGCAGTCGTCGGCGACAAGCTCACCGGCAACGCCGACAAGCTGCCGCCGACGACGCGCAGCACGCGCGAGCTGCTGCGCGAGCCGACACGCCCCAACCAGGGCGAGTTCGCGTGGCGCGTCGGTCTGGTGCTCGGCGCCGTCAACCTGCTGCTGCTCGCCGTCGGGCTGGCGGCGACCAACCCGCGCCGGCCGGGCAGCTGGAACCTCCTGCTCGCCCTGCTGATGTTCGTCGTCTACTTCAACCTCATCAATCTGTCGCAGGCCTGGATCGCGGCCGGCAAGGCGAGCATGGCCGGCATGCTGATCAGCGTGCATGGCGGCGTCTTCGCGGTGGCGCTCGCGCTCATCTGGTGGCGCGAACATGCGCACACGACCCGCCTTTTCGCGCCGCGCGCGCGCAGCGCCGCATGAGGACGGTCCGGCGCCTGCTCTACACCGAGATCGTCAAGGCCGTCACCTTCGTCGCCGTCGGCTTCCTGTCGCTGTTCTTCTTCTTCGATTTCGTGTCCGAACTCGCGAAGGCCAACGAAGCGGGCTACACGCCCGTGCACGGCGCGCTCTACAGCCTGCTGCAGCTGCCCGACCATCTCTACGAGCTGGCGCCGATCGCGGTCCTGATCGGTGCGATCTACGCCCTGGCGAGCCTGTCGCAATCGTCCGAGTTCACGATCCTGCGCACGAGCGGGCTCGGCCCGGCACGCGCGCTCGCCGCGCTCGCCGGGCTGGGCATCGCGTTCACCCTCTTCACCTTCGTCCTCGGCGACTACATCTCGCCGATCACCGAGCGCCAGGCCGCGGCGCTCAAGGCGACCTACCGCGGCGGCTTCAAGCTCGACCGCGCCGGCGCCTGGCTGAAGGACCGGCGCGCGACCCCCGAAGGCATGCACAGCGTGTCGGTGAACGTCGCGACCGCGAGCGCGCGCGGCGAGTTGAAGGGCGTGCGCATCTTCGAGTTCGACGCCGACGGCGGCCTCGTCTCGCGCATCGAAGCCGAAAGCGGGCGCGTCGGCAAGGAAGCGACCTGGCACCTGACGGGCGTGCGCGTGACCGACTGGACGGCGAAGACCGCCGACGGGCTGCCCGAGGTGAAGGACGAGACCCTTGCCACACTCGACTGGTCGAGCTCGCTCACTGCCGGCGTCGTCGCGGCGGCGGTGATGCCGCTCGGCACGATGTCGACCTTCGATCTGTTCCGCTATATCGGGCACCTTGCCGAGAACGGCCAGGCCTCGCAGCGCCACGAACTGCAGTTCTGGAAGCGCGCGCTCTACCCTTTCGCCTGCATCGTGATGCTGTCGCTCGCGCTGCCGTTCGCCTACCTCCACGCACGTGCCGGCGGCGTCAGCCTGAAGGTGTTCGGCGGCATCATGCTCGGCATCAGCTTCGTGCTGCTCAACAACGTCGCCAGCCACATCGGGCTGCTCAGCAACTGGACGCCGTGGCTCGTCGCCTCGGCGCCGAGTGCGCTGTACCTGCTGCTCGCGATGTTCGCGTTCAGCTGGCTGGTGCGCTACCGCTAGATCAATGACATGACCCAAGGCCTGCTGCTCATCGCCCACGGCGCGCGCGACCCGCGCTGGGCGCTGCCGTTCGAGGACATCGCGCGCCGCATCCGCGCGCAGCGCCCGCAGGTCGCGGTCGAGTTGTGCTTCCTCGAGTTCATGGCGCCCGACCTGCCGGCGGCGGGCGATCGACTCGCACTGGCGGGTTGCACGTCGATCGCCGTGCTGCCGCTCTTTCTCGGCGCCGGCGGTCATGTGCGCCAGGATCTGCCGCGCCTGATCGACATCGTCGCCAAGCGCCACCCGTCGCTGCAGATCAGTCTTGCGCAGGCGGTGGGCGAGATCGACTCGGTCGCCGCCGCGATGGCGAACGCGGCACTCGCACTCGTCGCAGACGACCCGCGCGCATGAACCTGCACCAGTTCCGCTTCGTGCAGGAGGCCGTCCGGCGCAAGCTCAACCTGACCGACACCGCAAAGGCGCTGCACACCTCGCAGCCCGGCGTCTCGAAGGCGATCCTCGAACTCGAGGGCGAACTCGGCGTCGACATCTTCGCGCGTCATGGCAAGCGCTTGCGGCGCGTCACCGAGCCGGGGCACGAGGTGCTCAAGGCGATCGACGTCATCCTGCGCGAGGTCGGCAACCTGAAGCGCATCGGCGACGAATATTCGAAGCAGGACGCCGGCACGCTGTCGATCGCGACCACCCACACGCAGGCGCGCTACGTGCTGCCCGAGCCGGTCGCCGCATTGCGCAAGCGCTTCCCGAAGGTCAACGTCAGCCTGCACCAGGGCACGCCCGATCAGGTCGCGCAGATGCTGCTGGACGAAGCGGCCGACATCGGGCTCGCGACCGAATCGCTCGCGGGCTACACCGAACTCGTCACGCTGCCATGCTACGAGTGGAACCACGTCGCGGTCGTGCCGGCCGGGCACGCGCTGACCAAGCTCGAGCGCATCTCGCTCGAAGACCTGGCGATCGAGCCGCTCGTCACCTATCACCCGAGCTTTGCCGGACGCGCGCGCGTCGACCAGGCGTTCGCGCTCAGGCAGCTCAAGCCCAACGTCGTGCTCGAGGCGATCGACTCCGACGTCATCAAGACCTATGTCCGCCTCGGCCTCGGCGTGGGCATCATCGCCGAGATGGCCATGCGCGACGATCCGCCGGGCGGCGAGCTCGTCGCGCGGCCGATCGGCCATCTGTTCGGCCAGAATGTCGCTCGCGTCGCGTTCAAGCGCGGCGCCTACCTGCGCAGCTACGTCTACACGTTTGCCGAGCTGATCTCGACGCGCCTGTCGCGCGTGCTCGTGCAGCGCGCGATGAGCGGCGAGGCCGTATCCGACTACGAACTCTGAGCCCTGCATGACCGCCTTCGCCCACCCCGCGCCGTCCGTCACGAGCCGCCTGCCGCGTGTCGGCACGACGATCTTCAGCGTCATGTCCGCACTCGCGCAGCAGCACGGCGCCGTCAATCTGGGCCAGGGCTTTCCGGACTTCGACTGCGACCCGAAGCTGCTCGACGCCGTCGACGACGCGATGCGCCGTGGCCTGAACCAGTACCCGCCGATGGCCGGCGTGCCGCAGTTGCGCGAAGCCGTCGCCGCCAAGATCGCCGCGCTCTACGGGCAGCGCTACGACGCCGCGAGCGAGATCACGATCACGGCCGGCGCGACGCAGGCGATCCTGAGCGTGATCCTCGCCGTCGTGCATCCGGGCGACGAGGTGATCGTTCTCGAACCCGCCTACGACAGCTACGAACCCAACATCGTGCTGGCGGGCGGCCGCGCGGTCCACGTGCCGCTCGATGCCGGCACGTTCCGGCCCAACTTCGAGGCGATCGCGGCTGCGCTCTCGCCGCGCACACGCGCGATCATCGTCAACACGCCGCACAACCCGAGCGCGACCGTCTGGAGCGAGGCCGACATGCAGCGCCTGGCCGATTTGCTGCGCCCGACGGATGTGCTCGTGATCGCCGACGAGGTCTACGAGCACATGGTCTACGACGGCGTCCGCCACGAGAGCATGTCGCGCCACCCGGAGCTTGCGGCGCGCAGCTTCGTCGTCTCGAGCTTCGGCAAGACCTATCACGTGACGGGCTGGAAGATCGGCTACGTCGCGGCGCCGGCGCCGCTCACCGCCGAATTGCGCAAGGTGCACCAGTTCAACGTCTTCACGGTGAACACGCCGATGCAGCACGCCCTCGCCGCCTACATGGCGGACCCGGCGCCGCACCTCGGGCTGGCGGCGTTCTACCAGCGCAAGCGCGATCTGTTTCGCGCCGGGCTCGAGGCGACGCGCCTGCGCGCACTGCCGAGCGCCGGCACCTACTTCCAGTGCGTCGACTATTCGGCGGTCAGCGATCTGGGCGAGGCGGCATTTTGCGAGTGGCTCACGCGCGACATCGGCGTTGCCGCGATCCCGCTCTCGGCCTTCTATCGCGACGGCTTCGAGCAACGCATCGTGCGCCTGTGCTTTGCGAAGAAGGACGAGACGCTCGAGCGGGCGCTCGAACGGCTGGCGAAGATCTGAATCGCGGCAGCGAGGTTCGCCGCTCAGCCCGATCCCGCCGCCTTCTCGCCCGCCAGGCCGATGTAGCCCGGCGTCGTGTTGAACTCGGCCATGAAGCGCGACGGCCGATCCTCGGGGCGGGCGAGCGCCGAAGGCCCGGCATCGAGCGTCGTGATGTCGACGTCGACCTGCGTCGTGTAGGCGTCCGGCGCGAGCGGCATCGGCCGCGTCGGGTGCAGGCGCGTCAGCGTGCCGGTGGCCGAGGTCTCGGCGTCGATCGGCAACAGCAGATCGACCTTTGTCGGGGCGGCGGGCGCCACACCGTGTTCGGCCGCGTGCTCTGAAAGATCGCGCGCCACCGAGTAGAGGAAAAGCAGTTCGCGGTAGGCCGGCAGATCGAAATTCGACACCCCCGGATCGCGCCGGAAGAGCGACGCCTCGAGCGTCTGCATCGTCTGCGCGGGCGAGGTCCACAAGGATTGCAGTTTCGTGACGACGTGGGGGTAGTCCTCGAGCGCGCGCCCTTTTTGCAGATCGGTGTCCCAGTCCGGCGCGTAGGCGTTGAAGCGGCGGTTGAACTTCTCGCGCGTGCGTTCGTAGGCTTCGTGGTCGTCGCGCCGGCGGTAGATCTCGAGCAACTTCAGGTAGGGCAAGGGGCTCGTCCCGCCGCTGCTGCGCAGATGGCTCATCAACAGGTCGATCGCCGCCTCGTCCTGCCCGAGGACGACGAAGAACTCGGCCTGCTGCTCGAGGTCGATCAGTTCCTCGACCGACATCTCGCGCTGCACCTCGAGTGGCGCCGCGGCGGACGCAGGCGCGTCGCCCGGCGCGAGCAGGCGCGGGCTCGCGGTGGTCTCGCCAACATCGTGCTCGGGCGCGTCCCACAGCTCGGGGCGTACCGCGACCGGCCCGGGCGCAGGCTGCGCCTGCGCTGCGCTCGCGTCAACCGCCATCGCGGCGACATCGGTGCCCGTCGGCGGCGCCCACCATTGCGGCGCCGCGCGACGCGCGCTCGCCTGCTGCCTGAGGAGGAAGACGACCGCCGCGCCGAGCAGCACGACGAGCGCGATCAGCGCATACACGAGCGGGTTCGAGTAGCGCGCCGTCTGCGATTCGCGAAGCTGCGCCTGCAGCAGCAGGAGACTCGCCTGCGTCGCCTGCGCATCGGTCTGCAACCTGGCGAACGACGCCTCGAGCGCGGCCAGCTTCTCGCGCTGCGCGGCGCTCTCCGCATTCGCATCGACCGGCGCCGAAGCCGCATCCTGCGGTGCCGCCGGCGGCAGCACGTCCGGCAGCGCGTCGCTGAGCCGCAGCGGCGCTTGCGCCAGCATCACCTCGGGCGCATCGAGCTTCAGGCGCGAGCCCTTGGCCACCGGCGCCGCGGCGGCAACCTGGGAAGTCGAGGTCTTGCGCGTGCTGCGCGACGCAGTGCGGGCCTTCGCGCTGCGGCTTGCCGCCACGGCCAAAGTCGACGATCGCGTCGATGCCGTCGGGCGGCGCGTTTTCTTCGCCGGCGGCGCCGCAGTCTCCGCGGGCTGTGCGGCCGCAGCGGTGGGCGTCGGCGGCGTCGCGATTGCCACCTGCTGACGCGGCCCCACCGAAGGCGCGGCCTGCACGGTCGCGGCCGGGCGGGCCGGCGCGGCGCTTGCCAGTTGGATCACCGGCGGGTCGACGAAGGCGACGAACTTGCGCGTCAGCGCGTTCGTGCAGCCGAGCTGCAGGGTCACCGTCACGACCGGCTCGTCGATGGTCGCGCGCGTCGCGACCCGGATCAGCCGCTCGTTGGCGTCGCTGCCGGGATCGAGCGCGACGCGGACCTGGCTCGGCGGCACACGGAACTCGCCCGACAGCACCTCCGCCGTCACGCAATCGGCGCTGACGCTCTCGCCCGCGTCCAGGCGCAGCGGCACCGTGAAGTCCAGTTGCTGGCCCAGCGTGGTCGCATTGTTCATGCGGCCGAAGCCCGTCGCCATGGCCTGCGCCGCCGAAAGCGCGAGCAGCGCTCCGAGGACGAGGACGGATTTGGGTCGTTGCATGCGGGGTCGGCGCTTCAAGGGCGCGGCCACTCTAGCATGGGGTTACAAGTTCTCACGCCCCGAAAAGCGCCCCTGTCCAGCGCCATTTCTGCAGAGTGAGGCACATGCCACAATTCGCGCGCCGCGGCGTTGTCGCCGCGATACACGACAGGTGACGAATGCCCTCCGAACTGCAAACCGAACGTGTGGGTGGGACGCTGGTGCTGACGATGAGCGACCCGGCGACGCGCAACACCTTGTCCGAGCAGTTGTTCGCCGCCGGCATCGAGGCGCTCAACGTCGCCGAGTCCGATGCCTCGGTGCGTTGCCTCGTGCTGCAGGGCGACGGCGGCCACTTCTGCGCCGGCGGCAACATCGCCGGGCTGCGCGAGCGCCGCGCCGCCGACCCTTCCGTGCAGATGCAGATGCTCGAACGCTTCCATGAATTCATCGAAGCCCTGCGCGCCTGCCCGAAGCCCGTCATCGCTGCGGTCGAGGGCGCCGCGGCGGGGGGCGGCTTCTCGATCGCGCTCGCCTGCGACCTGATCGTCGCCGCCGAGGATGCGCGTTTCATGATGTCGCATGCGCGGCTCGGCCTGACGCCGGACGGCGGCGGCAGCTGGCACCTCGCGCAGCTCCTGCCGCGGCCGCTCGCGTTGCAGGCGATCTGGCTTGCCGAGCCGCTCAGCGCGAGACAGCTCGAGGCGCACGGGCTCGTCGCCCAGGTCACCGACAGCGGCCGCGCGCTCGCCGGCGCGCGTGCGCTTGCCGAGCAGCTGGCGGCGATGGCGCCGAATGCGCTCGCCGCGGCGAAGGACCTCGTCAACCAGGCGCCGCGCGACACGCTGGTCAAGCACCTCACGCTCGAACGCGACCAGATGCTGCAAACGCTCTTCCACCCGAACGGCGGCGAGGGCCTGCAGGCCTTCGTCGAGAAGCGCGCGCCGCGCTTTCGCTGATTGCGATGCGGCGTACCCGCCGGCCGCCCGGGCGCGCGAGGCTGCGCGCGCGCGATTCAGTCCCTCAGCTGCGGTAGCTCGAGTCCATCCGGTCGAGCTTGCGCAGCAGCCCCGGCCAGTTGAGCGCACCCGCGCCCATGCCAGCCGTCACCTGCTTCGCCTGCTGCTGCGCACCGGCGATGATGGCCGGGTTCACGCTGATCAGTTCGCCGCCGCCCGACTGGGCCCGCACCTGGATCGTGCAGACGGTCTCGAACAGGTACATCGCGACGAACGCGTCGGCCACGCTGGCGCCGAGCGTGAGCAGGCCATGGTTGCGCAGCATCAGAAAGTTGGCGTCGCCGAGGTCGCGCACCAGCCGCGGCTTCTCGTCGTCGCGCAGCGCGACCCCTTCGTAGTCGTGATACGCGAGGCTCGACAGCACGAAGATCGATTGCTGCGAGATCGGCAGCACGCCGCCCTTCTGCGCCGACACCGCGATGCCGTTGAGCGAATGCACATGCAGCACGCACTGCGCGTCGTGGCGCGCGCCGTGCACCGCGCCGTGGATCGTGAAGCCGGCCGGGTTGATCGCAAACGCGGAGTCGTCGAGCTTGTTCCCTTCGAGGTCGATCTTGACGAGGCTCGACGCCGTGATCTCGTCGAACATCAGGCCGTAGGGGTTGATCAGGAACTGATCCTCGGTGCCCGGCACGCGCGCGCTGATGTGGGTGAAGACGAGGTCGTCCCAGCGAAACGCCGCGACCAGGCGGTAGGCCGCCGCAAGATCGACGCGCGTGCGCCACTCCTCGGCGTTCACCTTGTCCTTCAGGCTCGGAATATCGAGTTCGGCAATGGCCATGGTCCTCTCCTGCGGTTGACACTGCGTTCGACACTGCGGTTGGCACTGCTGCTGTCGCGTCGACAAGCGTAACGGACAATAGGACGCGTTCCCCGGCGCATGCTGTCACGTCAGAGACAAAACATGACCCACCCCGTTCTTACAATCGAAGAGCGTTCCAACATCGAGGCCGGCTCGTGGTTCTCCAAGCTCTCATCGCCGCTGCGCGAAGCAATACTCGAACGCGCCAGCGTGCGGCGCCTCGCCGACGGCGCGCTGCTCTCGACGCGCGGCTCGGTGCCCGAGGAGTGGTGCGGCGTCGCGCTCGGTTCGGTGCGCATCAGCTCGGTGTCGCTGTCGGGCAAGCAGGTCACGCTGACCTATGTCGAGCCCGGGCTGTGGTTCGGCGACATCTCGCTCTTCGACGGCCTGCCGCGCACGCACGACGCGAACGCGCATGGCGCGACGACGCTGCTCGTCGTGCGCAAGCCCGATTTCACCGAGATCCTGGAGCGCCACGTCGAGCTGTACGAAGCGCTGCTGCGCCTGAACTGCCGCCGGCTGCGGCTGATGTTCGACGTCGTCGAGGACCTGAACACGCGCCCGCTCGCGGCGCGGCTTGCCAAGCAGATCCTGCTGCTCGCGCGCAGCTACGGCGTGCCGCAGGGCGAGGAGATCCGCATCGGGCTGCAACTCGCGCAGGAGGATCTTGCGCAGCTGCTCGGCGCGTCGCGCCAGCGTGTGAATCAGGAACTCAAGGGCTTCGAGCGTGACGGCGCGGTGCGCATCGAACCGACGCGGCTCGTCGTGCTGTCCAAGGACAAGCTGCTCGCGATCGCCGAGCGCTGAGCGCTGAGGCCGCATGAACGCACCGCCTTCGCAGAACATGGACGCCTTCACCGGAACCAAACCCGTCGCCGCAAGCCACGCGTTCGACATCGCCGCGCTCGCGCGTCATCTCGAAGCGCACCTGCCCGGGTTCGCCGGGCCGCTCACGGTCGAGCAGTTCAAGGGCGGCCAGTCGAACCCGACCTACAAGCTCGTCACGCCGGCCAAGGCCTATGTGATGCGCTCGAAGCCGGGGCCGGCCGCCAAGCTGCTGGCGTCGGCGCACGCGATCGAGCGCGAGTTCCGCGTCATGCGCGCACTCGGCGCGACGGCGGTGCCGGTCGCGAAGATGCACCTGCTGTGTGAGGACGAGGCCGTCATCGGCCGCGCGTTCTACGTGATGGAGTTCGTCGCGGGCCGCGTGCTGTGGGACCAGTCGCTGCCCGGCATGGCGAATGCCGAGCGCGGGGCGATCTACGACGAGATGAATCGGGTGATCGCCCTGCTGCACGGCGTCGACGTTGGCGCCGTCGGCCTGGCCGACTACGGCAAGCCGGGCAACTACTTCGAGCGCCAGATCGGGCGCTGGAGCAAGCAGTACGTCGCCTCGGCCACCGAGCCGATCGACGCGATGGACGCACTGATGCAATGGCTGCCGGCGCACATCCCGGCAGGCGCGCGCGACGAATCGCAGACGACGATCGTGCACGGCGACTTCCGGCTCGACAACCTGATCTTCCACCCGAGCGAGCCGCGCGTGCTGGCCGTGCTCGACTGGGAGCTGTCGACGCTTGGCCACCCGCTCGGCGACTTCAGCTACCACTGCATGGCGTGGCACATCCCGAACGCGATGGGACGCGGCATCGGCGGGCTCGACATCGCCGCGCTCGGCATTCCGGCAGAGCGCGACTACGTGCGCCGCTATTGCGAGCGCACCGGGCGCGGCAACGTCGACGCGGTGATGGCGGACTGGAACTTCTACCTCGCCTACAACCTGTTTCGCATCGCCGCGATCCTGCAGGGCATTGCCAAGCGCGCGCTCGACGGCACGGCCGCGAGTGCGCAGGCGGCGCAGGCCGGCTCCGGCGCCAGGCATCTGGCGACGCTCGGCTGGCAGTTCGCGCAGGCGGCCTGACTCGCACCGAGTCGGTATCCGACCTCGAATCCAAAGGAGAACACCATGGACTTCAACTACTCCCCCCGCACGATCGAACTGCAGACGCGCGTGCGCGCCTTCATGGACGAGCACATCTACCCGGCCGAGAACGCGGTGCATGAAGAGCTGCAGGCCAACACCGCGGCCGGCAAGCGCTGGACGCCGTTGCAGGTGATCGAGAAGCTCAAACCCAAGGCGCGCGACGCAGGGCTGTGGAACCTGTTCCTGCCCGAGACGAAGTACGGCGCGGGCCTGACGAACCAGGAGTACGCGCCGCTCGCCGAAATCATGGGCCGCGTCGGCTGGGCGAGCGAGGTCTTCAACTGCTCGGCGCCCGACACCGGCAACATGGAGACGATCGTCCGCTACGGCACGGCCGAGCACAAGAAGCGCTGGCTCGAGCCGCTGCTCGCGGGCGAGATCCGCAGCGCGTTCGCGATGACCGAGCCCGGCGTCGCCTCGTCGGACGCGACCAACATCGAGGCGCGCATCGTGCGCGACGGCGACGACTATGTGCTCAACGGCCGCAAGTGGTGGACGTCGGGCGCCGGCGATCCGCGCTGCGCGGTGTTCATCTTCATGGGCAAGACCGACCCGGAGGCACCGCGCCACTCGCAGCAGTCGATGATCCTGGTGCCGGCCGACGCCCCGGGCGTCAAGGTGCTGCGACCGCTGCAGGTGTTCGGCTACGACGACGCGCCGCACGGCCACATGGAGGTCATCTTCCAGAACGTTCGGGTGCCGGCGACCAACATCCTGCTCGGCGAGGGGCGCGGCTTCGAGATCGCGCAGGGCCGCCTCGGCCCCGGGCGCATCCACCACTGCATGCGCTTGATCGGCGTCGCCGAGCGCGCGCTCGAGCTGATGTGCAGGCGCGCGACGAAGCGCGTCGCCTTCGGCCGCCCGCTCTCGGAGCAGGGCGTGACGCGCGAGCGCATCGCCGAGGCGCGTTGCAAGATCGACATGGCGCGCCTGCTGACGCTGAAGGCGGCGTGGATGATGGACATCGCCGGCAACAAGGCGGCCAAGGCGGAGATCGCGATGATCAAGGTCGTCGCGCCGCAGATGGCGTGCGACGTGATCGACTGGGCGATGCAGATCCACGGCGGCGCCGGCATGTGCCAGGACTTCCCGCTCGCGCACTACTACACCGCGGCGCGCACGCTGCGCTTCGCCGACGGCCCGGACGAAGTGCACCGCAACGCGATCGCGAAGATCGAGCTCGGCAAGTACGCGTAGGGCACCGGCGCGGCATCTGCACCTGCGCGCGGCCTCGCCGCCGCAACGCGGGCCGCGCCGCGTGTCGGCCGTCAACGATCGATGTCGTGCGGCGTCAGCTGGGTCTGCCAGGCGGTCGTTGCGGTGCTCGGGCCGCTCTCGGGGCGCTCGCCAGCACCGCCCGCGGCCACCACGGCGCGCGCGGCTGCCGTCTCGAACAGGCCGAGCATCGTGCTCAGCACCTGCACGTCCGGCACGGCCAGCTGCAGACGCAGGTAGAGCCTGCCGCGCAAGCTCATCAGCACGAACGGCGGATCATCCGCGAGCGCGCCGAGCGAAGCCTCGCCCAGGCCCTCGGCGAGCGGCCCCTCGACCCACACCGCGGCCTCCCTGGCGGTCAGTGCGACGACGCCGAAGCGCTGCTTGAACGCCTTGTCCACCGCAAGCTGGGTTTTAGGAAACATCACCAGCCAGCGCATCTCCTCCGGCGTCGAGTCGTCGATGCGGGTCTGCATCTGCGCCGTGTAGTGCTCGAACGCGCCCGCCTCGAGCGCCTCCATCAGCGGGCGCGACAGCACGAGCAGGTTCAGATCGTGCGGCAGGCCGAGTTCCATGCGCAGCCGCAGCTCGTGGCCCGCGATGTAGCTCCGCTGCGGTGGCCCCCACTCGAGCCGCCAGCTGCGCGCGCCGACTCGCCCTTCGACGACAAAGCCGTCACCGCCACGTGAGCGCTTGAACTGCGCGCCGCGCGCCTTCGCCCACTGCGCCACCGGCCGCCAGTCGGCGCTTTCGGCAGGGCCTGCGATCAAGCGTCGGAAGGCGTCGAACATGGTCGGAGGGGATCGTCTAAAGTCCTACGGCAGGGCACCGGCGGCGCCCACTGGAGGACGACAGATGATCGAAGTGTATTCGTGGGCCACGCCCAACGGTCACAAGGTGCACATCATGCTGGAGGAGTGCGCCCTGCCCTACCGCGTGATCCCGATCGACATCGGCGCCGGCGACCAGTTCAGGCCCGATTTCCTCGCCATCAGCCCGAACAACAAGATCCCGGCAATCGTCGACCCCGACGGCCCGGACGGCAAGCCGATCTCGCTCTTCGAATCCGGCGCGATCCTGCTCTACCTCGCCGCCAAGGCCGGCCGCTTGCTGCCGGCCGACACGCGCGGCAAGTACGAAGTGCTGCAGTGGCTGATGTTTCAGATGGCCGGTGTCGGCCCGATGCTCGGCCAGGCGCATCACTTCCGCATCTACGCGCCGACGAAGATCGACTATGCGGTCGAGCGCTACACGAACGAGGCGCGCAGGCTCTACGCCGTGATGAACAGCCAGCTCGCGAAGAGCCGCTACATCGCGGGGCCGGCCTACAGCATCGCCGACATCGCGATCTTCCCCTGGCTGCGTTCGTGGAAGAACCAGGGCATCGACTGGGCCGACCACCCGCATCTGAAGGGCTGGTTCGACGAGATCGGCGCGCGCCCTGCAGTGCAGCGCGGCGTCGAGGTGCTGGCGGATCAACGCAAACCCCTGGTCGACGACAAGGCGCGCGAGGCGCTGTTCGGCGACCGCCAGTACACCCGGCGCTAGCGAGGGTTCAATCGCGAGCGGGCTGCTCCTGCACCCGCTGCCTGACAGGCACGCGGCGCAGCAGCGCCTGCGTGCCGAGCCCGAGCCCCGTCACGCTTGCCATCGCGGTACCCAGCGGCACGTCGACCCGTCGGACGCGGTGTGAATCGACGAGCATCACCGCGCCCGCTGCGATCGTCGGTGCGCTCGGCACGAAGACGGTGCACAGGTCATGCTCGCTCGCGCTCTCTTCGACCAGGAAACCCAGCACCATCTGGTCGTCGAGCTCGACAAACACCGGCGCGACCTGCTGATCGCCCTCGACCTTGCCGGTCACGCCGCTCGCGATGCTCTTGAGCAGCATGAAGCCCGGGACCTTGCGCAGCACCAGGCCTTCGATCTTGCGGTCCCACCAGCGCCCGAGCATCGAGCGGCGAAAGACCCCGAGCGCGAGCAGGCACAGCAGCAGCGTGGCGACGAGCAGCAGTTCGGACACTGCAACGCCGGCCACCGTGTTTTCGGGGAAGCGCGCCGCGAGCGGCGCCGAGATGCGGGCAACGAGCTGAACCGCCTGCACCGCGATCAGCACGAACAGCACGACCGGCACCGCGAGCAGCGCACCTTCGATCAGCAGGTCGCGAAGGCGCTTCATGGTGCACCTGTCGCCGGCGTCCGCAGATGCGAAGCGCCGGGGCATTGCGGCGCGTCACCCGCCGCCGGAAGCTGGGTCTGATCGAAGGCTGTCGTCATGGACTGGGTCTCTGCAGTTGCGCGCCGCGGCATGCGGGCGCCGGGCCTGGCGCGGCCGCCCTCAGCGCGCGCGGCGCTGCTTGGCGACCGTTGCGCGTTGCACGTAGAAGCTCACCGGCGCCGATGCGATGAGTGGCTCCCCCTTGGCGTCGACGACCGTCAGCTGCACCGAGTGCTGGGCGTCGTTGCTGTTCGCCGCCGCGTTCCAGTCCGCCTCGGTGATGTGCACGTTGGGGCTGCGAAAGCGCGACTTGAGCAGGTTGCCATCGAGACTGACGAGGATGCGGTCGCTCCCGCGCAGCGCGGGCGACAACTGCGCACGGATGTCGAAGGCGCCGGTATTGGAGTGGATCGTCCCCTGCGCCTCGGGCGCAACGATCACGAGATTGCGGTACGGCACGGGCGGCGGGGCCGCCGGCGCCGGCGTCGCCGCCGGGACCGGCATCTGGATCACGTTGGCGGGCGGCAGTTCGACGGCCGACGCGCCCGGCGATGGCACGTCGGAGAACACCGGCCCGTCCTTGCCCTCCTTCTTGTAGACGGTCTGCGCGCCGACAGTGAGCGCGAAAGCCAGCGAGCCGAGTGCGACGATCCAACGTGAGTGCATGACAGACCTTCCGCTGCAGTGGAGTGGTGTTGCGCAAGCCAACGGCACGGTGCGAAGCGCCGACCGGGCATTCGTTCGCTTCCATCCTAGCCGAGAACGGCACCTGTTCCGCCGCCGCAGGAGGCCCGATTCAGGCGCACCCGTCGCGCGCGTGCGCAACGACGGCCAACCCACTTCGCAGAACAAGAAGCGAACCCGAAAGCCAGTCTGAGTTGACAGGCCAGGCGCATGCGCCGACCCAAGCTGCGCACCGCGCAGCTCGCACTCGGCGGGTAGCGCTTCCTGCCCGGGGGTGTGGCCGTGGATTCCATCACGCGCCGCTGATGCCGATACCCCTGATCGGGTGGGCGCGCCGGGCGGGTCCGGCCATGGCGCGGGCTAGACTGGGCCTGGTCTGCGCATGGAAACCCTGCTGCCCCCCGCCGCCCCTCGCCTCACCGCCGCCGCGGTCGATGCCGGTGGCGGCGTCAAGACCGACACCGCACGCTGGCAGTTGCGGCTGCTCGGCGGCTTCGAGCTCGACGACGGCTGCCATCGTCTGACCCGGCTGCGCAGCCGCGCCGCGATGGCGCTGCTGGCGCGCATCGCGCTGGCGCCGCAGCGCGACCACGCGCGCGAGGAGCTGGCCGCGCTGCTGTGGCCGCAGGCGGATGGCGCGACCGCGCGCAGCCGCTTGCGCCAGACCTTGTCGCTGTTGCGCGCGGTGCTCGAGCCGCCCGGTGCGCCACCCGTGTTGCTGGCCGACCGCCGCGTGGTGCGCGCCGTGCCGGGCGCACTGTGGTGCGACGCGGTCGCCTTCGAAACGGCGCTGCGCCAGGGGCACGCCGACCTTGCACGCACCCTGTGGCGGGGCGATCTGCTGCCCGGCTTCTACGACGAATGGATCGCCGATGAGCGCCTGCGGCTGGAGGCCTTGCACGACCGGCTGGCGGTATCGGGTGCGGTGGCCGGGCCGAAGCCGGCGGCTGCGTCGTCCACGCAAGCGCCGCCCGCGCTGGCGTCCCCCGCGGCGGCATCGCCCACGGTCTCCGTGCGGCCCGGGGCCGACACGGTGTTCGCGCCGCGGCTGCCGCACTACCTGACGCGCCTGATCGGGGCCGACCAATCGGGCGTGCGGCTGCTGGCCCTGGTCAGCGCGCATCGCCTGGTCACCGTGCTCGGGCAAGGCGGCAGCGGCAAGACGCGCCTGGCGGTGGAGGTGGCGCATCTGGCGGTGACGCCGGTCGACGCCCGGCCGCTGCGCTTCGACGGCGCCGTCTTCGTGTCGCTCGTCGACGCCGTCGACAGCACGGCGCTGCACGACCGGCTGCTGCAGGCGCTGCGCCTGGGCGGGGGTGGCCCGCCGCCGGAGCAGATCGAGCAGGCGCTGGCCGGGCGCCGGATACTGCTGGTGCTGGACAACGCCGAGCAGCTCGACGACAGCGCCGCCGCCGCCCTGGCCGCGCTCGCCGAATCGCTGCCGGCGGCGCATTGGCTGGTCACGTCGCGCCGCGCGCTGGAGATCGACGGCGAGCACAGCTTCATGCTCGATGCGCTGCCGCTGCCCAAGCCAGAGGCTGCGCTGGCCGAGGTGGCAATGAACCCGGCGGTGGTGCTGCTCGTCGACCGCGTGCGCGCACGCCATGCCGACTTCCACGTCAGCGCCACGCGGCGCGCCGCGCTCGTGGGCCTGGTGCGCTGGCTCGGCGGCCTGCCGCTGGCGCTCGAACTGGCCGCGACGCAGATGCGAACGCTCGCGCCCGATGCCCTGCTGACCCTGCTGCAGCAGGCGCGCGCGGCCGCCGACGGCAGTGCGCTCGAGCTGCTGGCGCGGCGCGGCCAACGCGGCGGGGTCGATCCGCGGCATGCGTCGATGCATGCCGTGATCGACGCCAGCTGGCAGTTGCTGGACGCCACTCAGCGGGAGATGCTGGTGGGCCTGAGCCTGCTGCCGACCGGCGCGAACGCGCGGCTCGCCGCGGCGCTCGCCGGGCCCGGGGATCTGCCGCCGGCGCAGGCGCAGTCGGTGCTGAACGCCCTCGTCGCGCAGTCGGTCCTGCGGGTCGAGACCGGCGCCGATGGCGAGGCGCGCTTCACGCCTTACGAACCGGTGCGTGAGTTCGCACTCGCGCAGACCGACGTCGCCTCCCGCCAGGCGCTGCGCGGGCACCTGCTGGACGCACTGATCGGCTGGGCGCGGGCGCTGCCAGAGACGCCTCCGTTGCCCGCCGTGCGCGAGGCGCTGCCGACGCTGACCCTGGTGCTCACGCACGCCGGGCCTGATGGACGCGCCGACGACGCGGCGCGCCTCGTGCTGTTGCTGCAGTCGTCCTGGGGCGAGATCGCGCTGCCCGGCGGCGTGCTGGCGGCGCTCGACGCCTTGCTCGGCACCGCCGGGCTGGATGAAACCTTGGCCGCGGGGTGCCACGCGCTGGCCGCGACGCGCCACCAGGAAGCGGGCCGACCAGACGATGCGCGGCACCACCGCGAGCGTGCGCTGCAGCGGCTGGCGGCCTGCCCGGCGCCGGAGCCGGCGGTGCAGGTGATGGTGCTCGGCCGCGCGGCCCGCCTGTGCTGGCGGCTCGACCGCGACGCCGTGCGCGCGCGTGCACTCGTTGCGCAGGCGCTGCCGATTGCGCGCGCCGCAAACCGACCGAACAGCGAAGCCTCGCTGCTGAGCCTGGAGGCGCACCTGAGCACGATGGTCGATCGCGATCCGGTGCGCGCCACCGCGCTGGCGGCGCAGGCGCTGGCGCTCTGGTCGCGCTGCGGCAACCGGCATCTGATCAACGCCGGGCGCTTCAACCTCGCCACCAACCGGATGAAGGCCGGCGACTTCGCCGAGGTGCTCGACGAGTTCGCGGCGCTCGCGCAGGAAGGCCGGGCGCTGCACGACTGGGACCTGGCCTCCGGTGCGCTCGAGGCGCGCGGCACGGCGCTGCAGGGCCTGCGCCGCTGGGCCGAGTCGGCGGCCGACCTGCGCGACAGCGTGCGCCTGGCCTGGGACGGCATGGAGACGATGGCCCTCGCCTATGCGCTCTGGAACCTGACGCCAGCGCTTGCACGGTTGGGCCAGGGCGAACTCGCGGCCGAGACGATGGGCACGGCCGAGGCGCTGTGGCGGGCCCGCTTCGGCGTGCCCGACACGGGCGACCAGCACGACCTGAAGCGCGTGCGCCGCTTCGTGCGTGCGCTGCTCGGCCCCGACGCGGCGGCGGCAGCCTGGCAGCGCGGCAGCGAGCGGCCGCTGGCCGACGCCGTGCGCCGGGTGCTGGCGGCGTCGAGCGCCTGACCGCAGCGCCCGCGGCCGGGCCTGCAGACGATCCCGGAACGATCGGGCCTGATCATCGCCCGGTCGAGTTCCACCGGAGAAACGCAATGCAGTTCACCCCCATCGCGGTCGCAGCCGCACTGACCCTCGCCGCCCTGCCCTCGTGGCCCGCGCCCGGCGCCGCACCCCTGCGCGTGCAAGTGGCCGAGATCGTCGACCGCCAGGGCTTCGAGCGCCCGATGCGCGCCGTCACGCTGATGCTGCCGGTCGGCTTCAAGTACGAAGCTCAGGTCGCCTGGAGCATGACTCCCGGCGGCTGCCAGCGGCCCTACCAGCCGCAGTTGCGGGCGCAGGCGGCCGACGGCCAGCAGGCCATCGCCTTGCTGCCCGGTGAAGGCTGGGGGCGATCGAGCTTCGGTGCGCTGACCCAGGGCTAATGGAATGGACGCCCCCTTTCTTCGCCGTCCGCCCGTTGGCACAGTGCGAGCGGGCGATATTGCCCGCATGCTCGACGGAGGCAGCTCATGACCATCACGACCATCGGCTTGGATCTGGCCAAGAACGTGTTCCAGGTGCACGGCGTCGACCAGCGCGGCGCCACGGTTCTGCGCAAACAGCTCAAGCGCAACCAGGTTGCCGCGTTCTTTGCCAAGTTGCAGCCTTGCTTGATCGGCGTCGAGGCATGTGGCGGCGCCCACTTCTGGGCCAACAAGCTCACGACGCTGGGTCACAGGGTCAAGATGATGGCGCCGCAGTTCGTCAAGCCCTACGTCAAGACCAACAAGAATGACTCGCTCGATGCCGAGGCGATCTGTGAGGCCGTGACACGGCCGAACATGCGCTTTGTGCCGGTGAAGAAGCCGGAGCAGCAATCGGTGCTTTCGCTGCACACGGCGCGCGAGAGCTTTGTACACGCGCGCAGCGCACAGGCCAACCAGATCCGCGGCTTGCTGATGGAGTTCGGCCTCGTCGTTCCGCAGGGCATCCGCCACGTCTACGCGCGTGTGCCCGACTTGATCGAGGATGCCAGCAATGAACTGCCGGGTCGATTCAGACTGCTGATCCAACGCCTGCTCGATCACCTCAAGGAACTCGATCGTCACGTTGGCGAACTTGAGCGCGAGATCGAGCAGTGGCACCGCAGCAGCGACGTCAGCAAGCGGCTGGAGACTATCCCGGGCATCGGACCCATCACCGCCAGCGCGCTGGTGGCCAGCGCCGGCGATCCGAGGAACTTCAAGAACGCGCGGCAATTCGCAGCCTGGATCGGCTTGGTGCCACATCAGAATTCCAGCGGCGGAAAGACGCAACTGCTGGGTATCAGCAAGCGCGGCAATGTCTACCTGCGAACCTTGCTGATCCACGGGGGCCGAGCGATGGTCCAGTTGGCCAGGACCCGCGCCGATCGTGCAACAACATGGCTTGGCAAGCTGGTCAGTCGGCGGCACCACAACGTTGCCGCCGTCGCGATGGCCAACAAGAACGCGAGGCTGGCGTGGGCACTGCTCACGTCGGGCAAGGCCTTCGATCCGGAGCACGCGACGGCGACGGCGGAGTAGATCAACCACGGTTCTGAATACCACCTTGAGGAGTTGAGTCCCTGCACAGGTTGCTTTGGCAATCGATCGTTGATGGCAAGACAGGTAAAACCGGGGCTGGTCGAACCTGACGTGGACAGTGAGCTTCGAGCTCGCAGAGTTGTAGAGGAGCCAGCCAGCGCATTCCATCAGGGCCGAAGCGCTTCGCGCGTCTGAAGGCCGGATGTATGTCTGCAACCTTCTCCTGCTCGCCAGCAGCGAAAGAGAGCCTTGCAAACTGGGGGCGTCCATGTATGTCCACCGGGCTAGGTTGTGGGCAACCCGGGCAGCGCCTCCAACGCATGGGCGCGGGTTGTCCACAACTGCGAAGCACCCGGTGGGCAACCCGTGTTCGACGCTCGCACAACAGTCCGAGCTGCTAGCTACCTTCCCCACTACCCACTTTGCTAGGATCGCCCCCGAGGCGTGCCCTGCGAGCCCACGTCTGCCTACCGCGCGGTTAGCTTCCCAAATGGCCCTTAGCGCCACCCCCTAATAAGCGCCCCGGATAGATGCCATTCGCACTTCAACGACCGTCATCAACTTGACGGACGGTAGGTGCGTGTGGCCACTCGTCCCCTCCTTCCGTTCGTCGCAACGCGAAGGAGTTCTCATGGCCTCACGAGGCAACAAATCGAGCAAGTTCGACGAAGGCGCGCACGCGGGCGCGGGGCGGGCGGCGGAGCCGCCGCACCGCGACGGCGGGGGCGCCACCGAAGGTGCCCCCCGTCTAGTAACTACGGGGGGAAAGGGAGAAGCGCAGCGCACGGAACGACCGTGCCATACACCGAAAGGTATCGACGAGGACACGGGCGAACCGTTCGAGGTCTTCGCCGCTGGACCGCGTCACGTCAAAGTCGTTCGGCACCTGACGCCCGACGCCGCAGCCATGCCGCACACGGCACACGTTGACGCGTTGGCCTTCACTGTCGTTCCACCTAATGCCGAAGCGATGCGATGGCTCGTGCGAGAGATGCAAGCCTACTTGCCAATCGACGACTTAAAGGCGGGCAAGGGCCGCTTCGGTTTCAAGCAATCGATCCAGTTCGGCAACGGGGCGGGACTCATCGCCTGGGGCGGCAAGAGCCAGCGCGACAGAGTGCTGTTCAGCATTCTCGGCAAAGGCTGCTCGCTGGTCCAGGACTGGCCGGCAGTGGCCGACTGGATGCGCTCGCATCGAGTCGCATTCAAGCGCGTCGACCTGGCGCACGACGACTTCAGCGGCGAGGCCGTCAACATTGCGTGGGCCGTCCAGCAGTACGAGAGCAAGGGCTTCAACGCCGGAGGCCGCAAGCCCAAGCACGGAACCAGAGGGGACTGGCTCAGCGGTGAAGCCTCGACGGGCGGCCGCACGCTCGACATCGGTAGCCGCACGAGCGGCAAATGCTGTCGCGTCTACGAGAAGGGCAAACAGCTCGGCGATCCGACGAGCCGCTGGACGCGTGTCGAGGTCGAATGGCACGGCAAGGATCGCCTGATCCCGTTGGAA
>JAMLIM010000036.1 GCA_023954175.1 Rhizobacter sp. | reverse complement strand
TGCGCTGATGTGGCTGTGGCCGGCCACGGTGCTTGCGCTGCCCAACGCGCTGCTCGGCTGAAGGTGGCGGTGCGCAACCGCCGGCGGATCAGCGTCTGGCCTTGACCGGTCGGCGCTCGAGCGCCGTGTCGACGATTTCGTAGCGAGACAGATCGACGGCCTGAAACTTGACGCGCTCGAAACGCTGGCGCGGGGCGCCGAACGGCACCAGCGCGTCCATGCCGAGCTTGGTGATCGTGCCGCCCTTGCCGTCGGCGTTGATCGTCACGATCGGGTTCAGGATGTGGCCTTCTTCGTTCGGCAACAGCACGAGGTCGAGATCGGGGTCGAAGCGCGTCGTCACCGCCCAGTCGACGTCGACCGCATTGCGCAGGTCGACATCGGTGTCGACCGCGATCACGCGCTGCAGCGGCCGGAAGGCACGGAAGGTCGCGCGGATCGCCTCCTGGCCGATGCCCTTGCGCGTGTTGCGCACCTGCACCACGGCTTCGTAGAAGCCGCAGCCGCCGTGCGGCAGATAGACGGCGACCAGCTCCGGGATCTCGCGTCTGACGGCATTGAAGATCGCCGCCTCGGCGGTGAAGCCAACCGCGTTCCACACCTCCATCCCCGAGATCACGGTGTGCAGCACAGGCTGTGCACGGCGCGTGATCGCCAGCACCCGCATCACCCAGCGCTTGTCGCGCTCGCCGTAGTAGCCGGTGACTTCGCCGAACGGCGCCTCGGTTTCGCGCACCCCGGGCAGGATCTCCGCCTCGATCACGAATTGCGCATCGGCGTAGGCCGGCACGTCGACGCGTTGCGCCTGCACATAGTCGATGCCGCGCCCGACGAGATGGTGCGCGACCGCGTTCTTGCCGTCGCCCAGGCGCGGCAGCGCCGAGACGATCCATGGCGCGAGGCCGACGCCATTGCTGATCGTCACCGGCAGCGGCTCGCCGCGCTGCTCCATGATTTCGACATACTCGCCCAGATGACGGCCTGGATCGATGAGGAAGGTGATGCGGTCCTTGCGCGCGAGCATCAGGCGATGGATGGAGACATTCGTCGCGCCGGTCAGCGGATTGCGCGCCATCACGAGCGAAGAGTCCAGATAGCGCCCGCCGTCCTTCAGCGCGTGCACCGGGGCCGGCAGGCGCGACAGATCGATGCGCTCCTCGATCACCTCGTTGGCCGGGGCGCGCTTGCGCAACCGTCCCGGCAGCGCTTCGCGATCCTTCTGCCACGAGGCGATCGCGCGCGCGATTGCAAACGGCACTTCGTCGGCCGGCAGGCCGAACAGCGAGCCGACGATCTCGCGGTTCCACAGCAGCCCCGTCAGCACCGGCGTGTCGCTGCCCAGGACGCGCTCGAACAGCACGCACTTGCCGCCTTCAAGACGCTGGGCGACACCTGCAAGTTCGTGCTTCGGGTCGACCTCGCTCTTGACGCGCAGCAACTGCCCCGAATTGTCGAGAAACTCGATGCATGCACCGAGATCCACGAGGCGCCTGGCTTGTGCGGCAGTCGGCTTTGCCGCAACCGGCTTCGCTTTGCGTTTCTGGATCATGAGCTTCTCGCTTCGGCCCGACATCCGGAAAGTCTATCGAATCGCCTTTGCGGACGGCGCATGGTCGCGCCCGGCCCTATCGTTCGCGCGCCAGCCGCGGATCGAAGAGGTCGCGCAGCCCGTCGCCGAGCAGGTTCAGGCCGAGCACCGCGAACACGATCGCGAGGCCCGGGAACACGGCGAGGCGCGGCGCCTGGAACAGCAGCGTCTGCGCCTCGCTCAGCATCCGTCCCCACGACGGCTGCGGCGGCTGCGTGCCGAGGCCGAGGTAGGACAGCGCCGCCTCGGCCAGGATCGCGATCGCGAAGCGGATCGTGCCCTGCACGATCAGCACCGACGCGATGTTGGGCAGCACATGCTCGATCGTGATGCGAAAGCTGCCCTTGCCGGCGGCGCGCGCGGCGAGCACGTATTCGCTCGCCCAGACGACGTTGGCCGACGCGCGCGTGATGCGCGCAAATGTCGGGATGTTGTAGATGCCGATCGCGATGATCGAGTTGACGATGCCGGGCCCGAACACCGCCGTCATCATGATCGCCGACAGGATCGCCGGGAACGCGAAGCCGAAGTCGGCGACGCGCATGATGATCTCTTCGGCCCAGCCGCGCCGGGCCGCCGCCAGCAGGCCGAACGCGGTGCCGACGACGAGTCCGATGCCGACCGCGATGACGCCGACCATGATCGAATTGCGCGCGCCGACGAGCAGCAGCGACAGGACGTCGCGCCCGAGCGTGTCGGTGCCGAGCCAGTGCGCCGCCGACGGCTGCTGCAGCTTCGCCGGGATGTCGATCTCGTAGGGCGACCATGGCGTCCAGACGAGCGAGAGCAGCGCTGCCGCGATCAGCAGCAGCGTCAACGCGCCGCCGAGCGCGAAGCTGCGGTGGCGCAGCGCGCGGCGCATAAATCCCTGAGCAGGTGGTGCGAGTGCGGTGGCGCTCATCGCAACGCTCGCCCGGCCGTCCGAAGGGCGCTGCGCTCCCCTCGGGGGACGCGAACGCAGTGAGCTAGGGGCCTCATATATCCGCCGCCTTGATCCGCGGGTCGATCGCGGCGTACAGGACGTCGACGACGAAGTTGACGACGACAACCATCGCGGCGAGCAGCATGACGCAGTTGCGCACCACGATCAGGTCGCGGTTCGAGATCGACTGGAAGATCAGCCGCCCGAGCCCCGGCAGGTAGAACACGTTCTCGACGACGATGGTGCCGGCGAGCAGCTCGGCGAACTGCAGGCCCATGATCGTCAGCACCGGGATCATCGCGTTGCGCAGCACGTGGCGCCACATCGCCGCGCGTTGGCTCAGGCCCTTGGCGCGTGCCGTGCGCACGAAGTCCTCGCGCAGCACTTCGAGCACGGCCGAGCGGGTGATGCGCGACAGGATCGCCGCCTGCACGACGGCGAGCGACAGGGCCGGCAGCAGCAGCGACTTGAACGCCGGCCAGACGCCCTCGCCCCAGCCCGGAAAGCCGCCCGCCGAAAACCAGCGCAGATGGACCGAGAAGAGCAGGATCAAGAGGATCGCGAACCAGAAGTTCGGCACCGCGATGCCGAGCTGCGACAGGCCCATCAGACCGACGTCGCCCATCTTGTTGTGGCGCGACGCGGCATAGACGCCGGCGCTGATCGCGAGCACGCTGGTGAGCGCCATCGCCATCAGCGCAAGCGGCACCGTCACCGCGAGACGCTCGGCGATCAGCTCGGACACCGGCGAGCTGTAGGCGTGGCTGAGGCCCAGATCGCCCTGCAGCATGCCGCCGATCCATGTGGTGTAGCGCTCGAGCGGCGGGCGGTCGAGGCCGAGCTTTTCGGCCAGCGCCTGCACCGCCTCGGGTGAAGCGTCGGGCCCCATCATCATCTGCGCGGCGTCGCCGGGCAGCACCTCGAGCACGAGGAAGACGACGATCGACGCCGCCAGCAGTGTCGCGACGAAGGTGGCCAGACGCTTGAGCAGGAAGACGCTCATCGTCGATCGTCAAGAAGCCGGAGCAGCAGCGTGCGCATGAGGCGCGACGATAACCCGTGCGCGGCGCTTTCGGTGGCGGGCGCTCGGGTGGTGTGCATTTCGGTGGCGTGCGTTCAGGTCGCGTGCGCTTGCGCAGTCCCGGCTTGAGCAGCATCATGCCGACAGGCGGCCCCGGGGTGCAGACCGGTGCGGCTGTGCGGGCCGCCATCCATCGATCAAACGGCAAGGAGCAGACCACCATGTCAAGCAACCCATTCGTCTGGTACGAGCTGATGACGAGCGACCCGCCAGCGGCGACGAAGTTCTACGAGAAAGTCCTCGGCATGAGCGGCGCGGATTCCGGCATGCCCGGCATGAACTACACGATCGTTTCTGCCGGTGGCGCGCCCGTCGGCGGCGTCATGGAGATCCCCGCCGAGGCGAAGCAGATGGGCGCGCGCCCGGCCTGGGTGGGCTACATCGGCGTCCCCGACGTCGATGCCTTTGCGGCGAAGCTGAAGGCCGCGGGCGGCACGGTCCATCGCCCGGCGCAGGACATCCCGGGCGTCGGCCGCTTTGCCGTCGTCGCCGACCCGCAGGGCGCGGCCTTCATGCTCTTCAAGGGCTCGATCGACGAGGCACCGCCCGCGGCGGCCGACGGCACGCCCGGCCACGTCGGCTGGCACGAGCTGCACGCCGGTGACGGCCCGGCCGCGTTCGCCTTCTATTCGGGCCTGTTCGGCTGGACCAAGGGCGAGGCGATGGACATGGGCCCGATGGGCGTCTATCAGCTGTTCGCGGCGGGCGGCCAGGCGATCGGCGGCATGATGACGAAGACGCCCGAAACGCCGGCGCCGAACTGGCTGTACTACTTCAACGTCGATGCGCTGGACGCCGCGATCGAGCGCGTGAAGGCGGGCGGCGGCAAGGTCCCCGACGGCCCGATGGAAGTGCCCGGCCCGATGTGGGTCGCGCGGTGTTCAGACCCGCAGGGGGCAATGTTCGCGATGGTGGCGCCCAAGCGCTGAGCGGTCTGCCCGCAGGCTGAGCGCGCCGGCGCCGGTCTCAGCTTCGTCGCCAGTCGCGCCACCCGGCCCAGGCGTACGCGGCCTGCGCCGCGGCGAGCCCGAGCGGGCGCCAGGTGCGCGCGAGGTCGAAGGCCTTGAACGCGGCGGGCACGGCGGCCTTACCCGTGATGGCGTCGGCCAGCAGCTCGCCGGCGACGGTCGTCGGCGCGACGCCGTGGCCACCGAAGCTCGACGCGTGCCAGACGCCCGCGAGCGGGCCGGCGTCGATGCGGCCGATCTGCGGCATCTTGTGGCGCGCATAGCTCATCAGGCCGCTCCAGGCGAAATCGATGCGCGCCTCCTTGAGCGACGGGTAGACGCGCAGCATGTCGCGGCGCAGGAAGCGCGCGATCTCGTCGGGCTTGCGATCGCGCACCGAGATGCGCCCGCCCCACAGCAGCCGGCTGTCGTTCAGGCGCCGGTAGTAGTCGAACGCGAAGCGCGTGTCGTAGATCGCCGCGCGGCTCGGGACCAGCGCCTCGATCTGCGCGCCGAGCGGCTCGGTCGCCATCACGTAGGTCGCGATCGGCAGCATCGCGCGCTCGAGCGCCGGCAGGACGCCGGCGAGGTAGCCGCCGCCGGCCATCACGACGTGGCGGGCGCGCACCTCGCCGCCCTCGGTGGCGACGCGAAAGCGGCCGTCCGGCAGGCGCTCGACCGCGCGCACCGGGCTCGCTTCGTGCAGCCGGACGCCGCCCGCCTGCGCCGCGCGCGCGATGCCGAGCGCGTACTTCAGCGGATGAAAGTGAAACGCGTCCGGCTCGAGCAGCGCGCCGAAGTAGCGCTGCGTGACGACGTGCTGCGCCAGCGCGTCGCGGCCGACGAGGCGCCACTCGACGCCGAAGTGCTCGCGCATCTGCCGCTGCTGACGCAGGAGGATGGCGTCGTCGTCGAACCAGTTCGCGAGCAGCGCGCCGCCTTCGACGGCCTCGCATTCGATGGCATGCGTCTGGATGCGCGTGCGGATCAGATCCACCGCGGCGCGCGTCAGGCCGTAGCAGGCGCGTGCCGCCTCGACGCCGAGCTGCGCGACGAGCTCGGCGCCGTCGAGGCTGTAGCCGCCGAAGACGAAGCCGCCATTGCGGCCGGAAGCGCCGTAGGCGACGCGCTCGGCCTCGAGCAGCACGACGCCGCCCTGGCCGCGCTCGACGAGGCCGAGCGCGGTTGCCAGGCCGGCGAACCCGGCGCCGACGATGCACACCTCGGCGTCGTGGACGCCGGCCAGGGTCGCGCACGCGACGGGGCGATCGGCAGTCGCCTCGTAGTAGCTCGTCGCGGCGGGGACGTTCTCGGAGCGCATGTCGCGATTGTCGAATGCGGGCAAGCCCGCGGAACGGGCTTGGCGAATGCGCATGCCGGATGCGCTTGCCGAACGCGCCCATTCGCGCCCTCCCATCGCGCCCCACCAACGTGTCTGCCAAGCACACACGCCCAGCGCTGCCGCGCGGCGCTATGCTGCATTCGTTGCACCGACCGCAGATCGACGATGAAACCCGACATCCCCTTCGACACCACGCAACTGCTGATCGGCGGCGTCTGGCGCGGCGCCGCGAGCGGCGCGACGCTGATGCTCGAGAACCCGTCCGACGGCAGCGCGCTCGCGACCATTGCGCGCGGCGCCGCGGCGGATATCGACGCTTCGGTCGGCGCGGCACGGGCGGCGCTCGACGCGGGCGACTGGGGCCGCTGCAGCGCGGCCGAGCGCGGACGCGTGCTGGCGCGCATCGGCCTCGCCGTCGCCGCGCAAGCCGACGAACTCGCGCGGCTCGAAGCGCTCGACGTCGGCAAGCCCTTGAAGCAGGGCCGCGCCGATGCGCTCGCGCTGGCGCGCTACCTCGAGTTCTACGCCGGCGCCTGCGACAAGATCCACGGCGAGACGCTGCCCTACCTGAACGGCTACACCGTGCTCACGCTGCGTGAGCCGCACGGCGTGACGGGCCACATCGTGCCGTGGAACTACCCGATGCAGATCGTCGGCCGCAGCGTCGGCGCGGCGCTGGCGATGGGCAATGCCTGCGTGTTGAAGCCGGCCGAGGAAGCCTGCCTCACGGTGCTCGCGTTCGCGCGCATCGCGCAGCAGGCGGGGCTGCCGGATGGCGCCTTGAACGTCGTCACCGGTCTCGGCGAGGAGGCGGGCGCGGCGCTGTCCGCGCATCCCGGCATCGACCACGTCTCGTTCACCGGTTCGGTCGCGACCGGCGCGCTGGTGCAGGCGGCGGCGGCGCGTAGCGCGGTGCCGGTGACGCTCGAACTCGGCGGCAAGTCGCCGCAGCTCGTGTTCGCCGATGCGGACATCGACGCCGCGCTGCCCTTCCTCGTCAACGCCGGCATCCAGAACGCGGGGCAGACCTGTTCGGCGGCGTCGCGCATCCTCGTCGAGCGCAGCGTGTATGCCGACGTGCGCGAGCGCATGGCCGCGCGCTACAAGGCGCTGCGCGTCGGCCCGGCGCTCGCGGATCTGGACGTCGGCCCCGTCATCTCGCGCCGCCAGCGCGACGTCATCGAGCACTACCTGGCACTCGCGCGCGACAGCGGCCTGGCGGTTGCGGCACAGGCCGCGCTCGTCGCCGACGTGCCGGCCGGCGGCCACTACGTGCGCCCGACGCTGCTGGCCGACGTGCCCGAAGCGCACGCCGTCGCGCAGCAGGAAATCTTCGGCCCGGTGCAGGTGCTGATCCCGTTCGACGGCGAGGCGGACGCGCTCGCGATCGCCAATGGCACGCCGTTCGGCCTCGTCGCCGGCGTCTGGACACGCGACGGCGGCCGCCAGCTGCGCATGGCGCGCGCGCTGAAATGCGGGCAGGTGTTCGTCAACAACTACGGCGCGGGTGGCGGCGTCGAATTGCCGTTCGGCGGCGTCAAGCTCTCGGGCCACGGGCGCGAGAAGGGCTTCGAGGCGCTGTACGGCTTTTCGACCTTGAAGACGGTGGCGATCCACCATGGATGAGCCCTGTGGGCTGAACCTCGGCCGGGAACAAGGAGAGCGACATGAGACTGCGTGAGAAAGTGGCCATCGTCACCGGCGGCGGGTCGGGCTTCGGCGAGGGCATCGCGCGCAAGTTCGTCACCGAGGGCGCGCACGTGCTGATCGCCGACCGCGACGCCGCGGCCGGCGCGCGCGTGGCCAATTCGCTTGGCGCGCATGTGCGCAGCATCGCCGTCGATGTCTCGAAGGCGGACGACGTGCGCGCGATGGTCGACGCCGCGCACAAGCACTACGGCGGCCTCGACATCCTCGTCAACAACGCCGGCGTCGGCCACCTGCCGCAGCCGCTCGAAGGCCTGGCCGAGGAAGAGTTCGACCGCATCGTCGCGGTCAACATGAAGGCGCTCTACCTCGCCGCGAGAGAGGTCGTGCCGCGCTTCAAGGCGCAAAAGAGCGGCGTGATCCTCAACATCGCATCGACCGCCGGCGTCAGCCCGCGCCCGCGCCTCGCCTGGTACAACGCGAGCAAGGGCTTCGTCATCACCGCAACGCGCGCAATGGCCGTCGAGCTCGCGCCGTTCGGCATCCGCGTCGTTGCCTTGAACCCGGTCGCCGGTGAAACGCCGATGCTGAAAATCTTCATGGGCGTTGACACGCCCGAGATGCGCGCCAAGTTCCTCTCGACGATCCCGCTCGGCCGCTTCTCGACACCCGAGGACCTCGGCAACGCGGCCTGCTTCCTGTGCTCCGACGAGGCGTCGATGATCACGGGCGTGGCGATGGAGGTGGACGGGGGGCGCTGCATCTGATCCGGGCACCGCGCCGCACCGCGCCGCACCGCGTCAGCGTGCGGCCTCCGGCGCCGGGCCGTGGCGCGACCACATCAGCCAAGCGCCTTGCGGGGTGCGCAGGGCGGCGGTCAGCGTGAGGCGATCGGGGCGCACCGAGACGCTGAAGTGCTGCCCCGCATCCTTGCTGTACGCGCGCAGGCCGTCGAGCCCGACGAGCAACACCGCGGCGCCGTCGGCAGCGAAGCCGGTGACCGAGCTCTTGCTGTCGAGTTCGACACGCGTCCATTGCTTCGCACGGTCGCTGCTGCGGTAGACGCTGCCGCGCTGGCCGCCGACCAGCAGGCTGCCATCGGCCAACGCGATGCCGGCCCACAGCGAACCTGCATAGCCGGTGCTGTGATAGACCCAGCTGTGGCCGCGATCGTCCGAGCGCAATACCAGACCGCGCTCGCCGGTGGCATACACGCGCCCTTGTGCATCCGCGAACAGCGACAGCAGGTTGGCGTCGGCCCGGGTCGATCCCGGCGGCGGCGCGAGCGTCTGCTGCACCCAGGTCTGGCCGCCGTCGTCGGTCGTCAGCACGAGCGACCACAGGCCGACCGCCACGCCGTGTTGCGCATCGAAGAAGTGGACGGCAAAGAGCGGCCGATCCTCGGCCGTGTCGATGCGCTGGATGTGCCAGCTCTCGCCGCCGTCGGCCGTCGCCAGAACGGCGCCCCAGTGGCCGACGGCCCAGCCCTGCCTGGCGTCGGCGAACGCCACCGCCGTCAGCGTCGAACTGAGCGGCACCTGCCGCGCCTGGCGCGAGGTGTGGCCAAGATCGTCGGACAGCAGCACGATGCCTTGCTCGCCGACCGCGACCGCGCGCGGCCCGGCCCAGGCGGCGCCCAGCATCATCGCCTCGGCGGCGATCGGCGAGGCGACGGCGGGCGTCGGCTCGAGCGGCTTGGGCGCGTCGGCGGCGTGGGCCTGCGTCAACGCGCCTGCCACCAGCAACGCGGCGACCAGGACATGTCGACACAGCGTCTTCGACACGGTCAGTGACTCAGCAGACCCGGCGCGCGCACCGGAGATCGACGCGGGAACAGCCGCTCGAGCCAGACCGCGAAGGCCGGCAGCACCGTCATCGCCATCACCATGTTGACCATGAACATGAAGGCGAGCAGCTTGCCCATGTCGGCCTGGAACTTCAGCGCCGAGAACGACCATGTCGCGACCCCGACCGCGAGCGTGATGGCGGTGAAGATCGTCGCCGTGCCGACCTCGAGGATCGACTGCTCGAGCGCCTTGACGATGCCCTGCCCGTGGGCGAGGTGCAGTTGCAGCCGGTTGTAGATGTAGAACGCGTAGTCCACGCCGATGCCCACCGCCAGCACCATCACCGGCAGCGTGGCCACGGTCAGGCCGATCTCGAACTCCTTCATGAACCAGTAGCCGATGAAGGTGCCGATCGTCAGCGGCAGGCAGCAGGCGAGCACGGCGCGCAGATCCCGATAGACGGCGAAGACGAGCAACGCGATCGCGGCGTAGACGTAGAGCATCATCGGCAGCTCGCTGCGTTCGACTTCGTCGTTGACGGCTGCCAGCACGCCGGCGTTGCCGGCCGCGAGGCGGATCTTGACGCCGGGCATCGGATGGCTGTCGCGAAACGCCTTCGCGGCAGCGATCACGCGGCTGATCGTCGTCGCCTTGTGGTCGCCGAGGTACAGGTGCACGGCCGTCATGCTGCAGTCCTTGCGCATCGTCCCCGGAACGCGGCTGATCTCGGTCGCGAGGCCGGCGTAGTTGGCGGGGTCGATCGGGATCACGGCCATCTTCGGGTTGCCCTCGTTGTAGCCCTCGCTGTACTGGCGCAGCTGGCTCGAGAACGACGAGATCGAGACGACGCCGGGCACCGCGTGCATCGCCCACACGAAGCGATCCTGGTAGGCGCCGATGGCCACGTTCTCGCACGAGTTGGCCGGCGCCTCGAAGGCCACGCTGATCCAGTCGAGGCCGACATCGTAGTGCTCGGCGACGGAGACCGAATCGAGATTGAAGCGCGCGTCGGCGCGCAACTCGGGCGCGCCCGCTTGCAGCGTGCCGATGACGCGATCCCGGCTTTGCCAGACCGCGGTGACGAAGACCACGCCGGCGACGGCCAGCACGACCGCGGCGTTGCGCGGTTCGGCGACACGCACCAGGAAGCGCAGCCAGCGCGCGCGCTGGATGCGCTTGCGTTCGGCCTTGTCGGTGTAGGCCTGGCCGACGTCGAAGTACGACGCCCCCAGCGGCAGCATCACCAGGTTGGTGACGATCTTGTAGGCCACGCCGAGCGACGCCGTGACGGCGAGCTCGCGCACCATCGGGATCGGAATCAGGATCAGCGTGACGAACGAGACGAAGGCGGTGACGAGCGCCAGCGTGCCCGGAATCAACAGCCCGGTGAAGCTCGCGCGCGCCGCCTGATCGGTCGTCCTGCCGTGCGAGATCTCGCGCACGATGAAGTTGATCTGCTGCACGCCGTGCGAGACGCCGATCGCGAACACCAGGAACGGCACCAGCACGCCGAGCGGGTCGAGCCCGAAGCCCAACAGGTGCAGCGTGCCGAACTGCCACACGAGCGACACGAGCGAGCAACCGATCGCGAGCGCGGTGAAGCGCAGCGAATGGCAGTACCAGTACACCGCGGCCGCCGTCAGCAGCAGCGCGACGAGGCAGAACTCGAGCACGGCTGCGGCGCCGTCGGCGATGTCGCCGATCTGCTTGGCGAAGCCGATGATCTGGATCTCGTAGTCCTTGTCCTCGAACTTGTCGCGAATCTGCTGCTCGAGCACGCGGTTGTAGGCGACGTAGTCGATGTGCACGCCGTGCTGGTCGTACTCGTTGAGTTCGGCGGTGATCATCGCGCTCGACTGGTCGCGCGCGACGAGCGTGCCCACATAGCCGCCGAGCGCCGTCGTGCGCGCGATGGTGGCGATGGTCTCGGCGTCCAGACTGCCCGGCGTGACCGTGCCCGGGATGATCGGGTCGGCGCGAAAGCCCTCTTCCGTGATCTCGTTGACGAACGAGTTCGGCGTCCACAGCGACTGCACGCTGCCGCGCGATACGTTGGGCAGGAACATCACCGCCTGCGTGACGTCGTAGAGCCGCTCCAGGCTGGCGCGGGTCCAGAGCTTGCCGTCCCGCGCGCGCACCACGATCGTCAGCCGGTTGGCGCCGAGCAGGTCGTCGCGGTACTGCTTGAAGGTCTCGATGTACTCGTGGCCGATGGGCAACTGCTTCTCGAACCCCGCGTCCATGCGCAACTGCACGGCAAAGAAGCCCATCACCAGCGTCAGCGCCGCGAGCGCCCACAGCACGATGGCGCGACGGCGAAACAGCAGGCTCTCGAGCCGCTGCAGGCTGCGCACCAGCATCGAGGGCTCGGCGTCCGGGCGCGATGCGTCGCCCGGCGCGGGCGCGAGGGGCCCGGCGCTCAAGTTCGGCTCAGGCGATGGCGCGCGCCGCCCAGCGGCGGCCAGGGCGGTCCCCGCCGTTCGCCGCGCAGCGCGGCGCCGGGCGCGGGATCAGAAGTTGCGCGAGAGCACAACACCGAAGAAGTCGCGGTCGCCATACGGTTGGTCCACGAGCGTGGAGCCACCCCAGAACGTCGCGTAGTTCAGGGCGAACTGCCAGGTCGCCGGGTTCCTGATGAAGCTGACGACGAAGTTCGCCGAACTCGCGCCCGACATGAAGAGGCCCGACAGGTTCGGCGTATGGCCCGAGAGCGCGCGGAAGTAGTAGATCTCCGGCACGACCTGCCAGCCCGGGATCACGGTGCCGTCGTAGACCCAGCTGAAGTCGAAGTTGAAGCCCGACGAGTTCTTGCTGCCGAACGCCACCGGCGCCGCGTTCGGATCGGTCAGCTGGCCCCAGCCCCATCCGCCTGCGGTGATGAGGTCGCCCCCATAGCTCTGCTGGAGATTGGGGTAGCGGATCATGACCGCCTCGGCGAGCAAGGTGGCCGTATCGGCGCCGAGCAGCTTGAGGAACCCGCCCCCGGTGCTGGGCGTCAGGCTGAGCAGGCCGGTCAGCGCAAACTGCCACTTCGCCGAGTCGACCCAGCAGTTGCCGTTCTGAGAAGCGCAGCCGCTCGTTGCAGCGTTCAGCGCCACCGCGTCTTTCGGGCGATAGGAGGCCTCTACGCCGACGGCCATGTCGCCGACGGGGAAGTTCGCGCTGACGCCGTACATGCGCCGGTTGGTCGCGAAGGTCCAGCCGACGGCGCCGGTGTTGTTGATGTTGACGCTGAAGTTGGGCGTCTTGTCCTGGTAGGCCATCGCGTAGGCGCCCAGGTTGAGCTGCGTCCCCTCGGGCTGGTAGCGCAGCGCGACACCCCACTGCTGGCCGTTGGACGGATTGACCTGGGACAGCCCGTAGGCCTCGTGTCCCTTGCCAAGACCGTTGACGACCGACCAGTAGCTGCCGGTCGGCGGGAAGTAGCTGTCGTTCCAGGCAAACTGCACATAGGCCTCGGCATTGAATCCGTGACCCAGCCCGGAGCTGATGCTCAGGATCGGCGCCGGGATGTAGACCTCCTTGAGCTGGGTGCCGGGTTGCGACAGCCGCATGATGTCGAGCGCGTTGGTGGCGTTGATGCCGCCCGGCAGGAACAGGCTCTCGCCCCAGCTGATGACCTGGTAGCCGAGGCGCACGCGCGCCTGCTGATCGCCGACCTCGAAGGTCTTGCTGAGCCACAGGTCGAGCAGGCGGGCCTTGAACTGCAGCGCAGCGTAGGCCTCGTCGGACAGCCCGTTCGTGACCGACGGCGGCGGTGGCGAGGTGGCGCTGGTGATGCCGGTGGTGGCCGTCGCGATGGGGTCGGCGACCCAGTTGAAGCGGAACAGGAAGGTGAAATCCTGCGGCGCCTTCAGCAGCAACTCGTGGGTGCCCTTGAGGTAGCCGGTGAACAGGTCGTACTTGCCGTAGTTGAGGTCGCCCTGGTCGCCGAGGAGGGCGGTCGGTGCGAGGCAGCCGGCGGGGGCGCCGGTGCCGGTTGCGCCTTCGGTGATCAGGCTGCAGCTCGGATCGGTCGTGCGCAAGCCCAGGCCGACCGCCATGGTCGAATCGAGGTTGCCGCGCACATCGCCGGTCTCGAAGGTGAATGCCTGCGCAGCGCTGCAACCGATGGCCAGCGCGGCGAGTGCGGCCGGCTTGAGCGCGAATCGTGAATGTGGCATGACGTGTCTCCGTTGTAGTTCGGGTCCGGCCCTGGCGTTGTCCGTCAGCGGCTGCTGATGGAGCGCAGGTTGTCCGCGGTGTAGAACGAGGATTTGAAGCGCGGCCCGCTCGGCTCGGTCACCCAGCGCACGTCGCTGCCGGTGCCGGCGGCGTGCATGTCGAAGACGTAGCGGCCTTCGGTCAGGTTGTGCTGGACGAAGGCCGAGACGTCGCAGGTCCCGGTTTCATAGACGGGAATCAGGAAGCCTTCGCGCACCTTGACCAGGTTGCCCTGCGCGTCGTAGTCGTCCGCCATCACGAGGTTCCAGCTGTCCTCGTCGAGGTAGAACGTGCGCTTGGGGGCGGTGTGCCGCATGCCTGGCTTGACGGTCGCCTCGATCACCCAGACGCGGTGCAGCTCGTAGCGCCGATGGCCGGGCTCGATGAAATCAGGCTTGGCGATGTCCTCGAACTTGGTCTTGAAGTCGTAGGCGCCGAAGGCGTTGTACGGCACGTACAACTCCTTCTTGCCGACCAGCTTCCAGTCGAAGCGGTCGATCGTGCCGTTGAACACGAACGGCTCGTCGAGCGTGTACTGGTTCTCCATCCCGATCTGCGGCGAGTCGTAGGAGTAGGTCGGCATGCGCCGCACGCGGCGCTGGCCGGGGAAGTAGTAGAAGGTCTCGCTGCCGGGCTGGTCGAGGAAGTAGGTGATCGCCAGGGCCTGCCCCGCCAGCGCCGTCGGCGAGTTGTAGGCGAAGTAGGCGAAGTACTCGACCGGCGGCAGCGTCGACAGCAGCGTCGAACCCTTTGCGCCCCACGGCATGAATTCGGTGAACTCCTGGCCGGCGCGGATCCAATCGGTGCCGCCCTTGCGCGGCGACACCGACGTCACGACGTTCTTGTAGTCGATGCCGACGCCGCGGTAGCGCATCTTCTGGTTCCACATCGCCTCGGTGCCGTCCGCCGGCATCGGGAACGGGACGCCCGGCACCACGGCTTCCTTCAGGCTCCAGCCGTCGGCGCCGATCTTGGCCGTGGCGACGTTCTTCTTGGTGTTCTCCGCCACGAAGTCGGGCAGCCCGCAGGTCCGCCGCGAGGGGTAGACCACCATGCTGTAGCCCTTGATCTGCTTGAGCATCGCCAACTCGCCGGGCGAGAGCTTGTCGGCGTGCTTGTCGGCGTTGGACGCGTCGATCGTGAACAGCGGCTTGTCGTCCTTGTACTTGAAGTGCTCGCCGCGCAACTGGCCGAAGGACCAGCCGGTCTGCGCCACCTGGTTGCCGGGCCAGGCCGGGATGGTGCCGGCCTTGTTGCCGGCCTTCTCGGCGCCGGCGGGGGTCAGTTCGCCCCCGAGCCTGGAGGCGTCGGCAGCGTGCCCGGGGACCTGGAGGGCGAGCGCCAGTGCGGTGCACAGCACGCTGCGGGCCATGGCTTGTGTCTTGGGATGCGTCACGGTGTCTCCTTCTGGATCGAGGCAGATCGGTTCGACCGGCAGTGGGCACTGGGCTTCGCAACCGCATGGATCGATGGCCGCAGAGCCTAGGGTCGCGGCTTCGGCGCCGCTATCCGAATCCGGCAGAATCGAAATCGATTTGCGGTGTCGCAATGGGCGCCGGCGACGGCGGGCCGCGCCAGTCTTGCCGGAATTGGATAGGCGCCCCCCGGGTTGCTCCCTAGGATGACCCGACCGAGCGGGTGCAGAGGCACTCGCGCAACGGAGTCATCGCATGCGCGCTTCAAATCGCTACCTTCCGCTTCGTTGGGCCGTCTGCTGTCTGGCGGCGCTGCTGAGTCAGGCATTCGTGTCGGCCGCGCGGGCCGAGTTGCCCGTCGAGCAGCCGTCGGAGGTGAAGCTCCCGCCGGCCGATGCGTACCGCATCTATCTCAGCGATCCGGTCATGCCGCACCTCGTCGATGGCCGGACCTACGCGGTCGACGGCAAGAGCCTGCGCTTCCTCGGCCTGATGGGCACCGGCTATGCGGGCTCGACGGCGCTGTCGCGCGACGGCAAGACCTTCTACGTCGCCACCACCTACTACAGCCGGCTCGTGCGCGGCACGCGCGCCGACGTCGTCGAGGCGCATCGCACCGACGACCTGGGCTACCTGTACGAGATCGAGATCCCGCCCAAGCAGGTGCAGAGCCTGCCCATGCGCGCGCTGCTGACGACCAGCGCCGACGACCGCTTCCTGCTCGTGCAGAACGCGACGCCGGCGACCTCGGTCACGGTCGTCGACCTGCAGGCCAAACGCGTGACGACCGAGATTCCGACGCCCGGCTGCTACGGCGTCATCGCCTGGCCGAGCCAGCCGCGGCGCTTCTCGTCGGTGTGCGGCGACGGCAAGCTTGCCACCTACGATCTCGACGACAAGGGCGTGCTCGCCTCCAGCAGCGTCACCGAGCCCTTCTTCGACCCCGACAAGGACCCGGTCTTCATGCACTACGAGCTGGTCGGCGACGAGCTCACCTTCGTCTCCTACCTCGGCGCGGTCCACACGATCCAGCTCAGCGGTGCCAAGCCAACGGCTGCGCCGCCCTGGTCGATGCTGGACGCCGCCGCCCGCAAGCAGGGCTGGCGCCCCGGCGGCTATCAGTTGTTCGCGATCGAGCCGCGCAGCGGGCGCCTCTACGTCGGCATGCACGACAAGGGCGCCGAGGGCAGCCACAAGACGCCGGCCAAGGAGATCTGGGTCGTCGACCTGAAGAGCCACAAGCGCGTCGGGCGCATCCCGGGGCAGGTCGCGATCTCGATGAACATCGCGCGCACCGAGGCGCCGCGCCTGTTCCTGCTCAGCGGCGCCGACAACCGCATCGTGGCGTTTGACTTGAAGGGCGAGCGGCCACCGACCAAGCCGTCGGCGCGCTCCGAGCCGGTCGGCGAGACGCCCGTGTTCATCGGGATGCAGTGATGGACGATGTTGTGAACGCCCTCCTGCCCGCGATCGATCCGGTGTTCGCTCATTCGGCGGCGGCCGTCGTCGGCGCGGTGCTGCTGATCGGCGCCGGCGAGAAGCTGCGCGAGCCCGAGTCCTTCCGCGACGCCGTTGAGAACTACCGGCTGCTGCCCGCTGCTGCCGTGCCGGCCTTCGCGCGCGCGCTGCCGCTGCTGGAGATCCTGGCCGGTGTGCTGCTGCTGCCGCTCGCCACCCGGCCGGTCGGCGCGCTGCTCGCGCTGGCGCTGCTGCTGATGTTCACGGCGGCGATCGCGATCAACCTGCTGCGCGGCCGCGACCGCATCGATTGCGGCTGCGGCGGCAACGAGCACACGCCGCTCGGCACCGGTGTCGTGCTGCGCAACGTCGCGCTGATGCTGCTCGCGCTGGCCGCGGCCGCGCCCTTGCTCGACCGTGGCACGGTCTGGCTCGATTTCGTCGCCGCTGGCTTCGCCACGCTTTTCCTGCTCGGCCTGTACTTTCTTGCCAACGCGATGCTGGGCCGCCAATCGCAACTGCTCGACCTGAGGAACTCGCCATGAACGAAGCCCTGATCGCGTCCAACCTGCTGCTCTGGCTGGCGGTGCTCGCGCTGCTGGTGGTGGTGATCGCGCTGTCGCGGCAGATCGGCATCCTGTACGAGCGCATCGCGCCGATGGGCGCGCTGATGATGGACAGCGGCCCCAAGGTCGGTGACGCCGCGCCGGTGTTCGAACTGCCCGCGCTCGGTGGCGGCATCGCCCGCCTCGGCGTTGCCGGCGCGCGCAGCACGCTCGTCTTCTTCCTCTCGCCCACCTGCCCGGTGTGCAAGAAGCTGCTGCCGATCCTGAAGTCGGTCAAGAAGGCGGAAGGCGATCGGCTCGACGTCGTGCTCGCCTCCGACGGCATCCCGACCGAGCACGAGGCGTTTCGCAAACGTGCGCAGCTCGACGCCTTCCCCTACGTGCTGTCGACCGAGCTCGGCATGCGCTATCACGTCAGCAAGCTGCCCTACGCCGTGCTGATCGACGCGGCAGGACGGATCCGGGCCAAGGGCCTCGTCAACTCGCGCGAGCAGCTCGACAGCCTGTTTGCGGCGCAGGAACTCGGCGTCGCCTCGGTGCAGGACTACCTCGAAACACCGCGCTTCGCCAAGGAGCAGCAAGCATGAAGCGACTGTTCGACTTTCTCGACAGCGTGACCGAGCGCCGGGTGCGCGCGCTGGCCAGCACGACATCGCGCCGCAGTGCGCTGGTCAAGGTGGGCAAGGTGATGGTGGCCGGCGCCTTCACGCTGCCGGTGCTGCCGTTCGACCGCACCTCGCAGGCCTTCGCGGCCGAGGGCCATGGCGGCGGCGCCGGCGGCAAGAAGACGCCCACCGACAGCGATTGCGACTACTGGCGCCATTGCTCGGTCGACGGCTTCCTGTGCTCCTGCTGCGGCGGCACCGCCACCAGTTGCCCGCCCGGCAGCACCTCGGCCAAGGTGACGTGGATCGGCACCTGCCACAACCCGGCCGATGGCAAGGATTACCTGATCAGCTACAACGATTGCTGCGGCAAGACGAGTTGCGGACGGTGCTTTTGCAATACCAACGAAGGCGACCGGCCCGGCTATCGCATGGGGGTGCACAACGACGTCAACTGGTGCATGGCGCGCACCGACAGCACGATCTACCACTGCACGCTGTCGATCATCGTCGGGGTCGCGGAGAAGTAATCATGCGGGCGAAGTTCGTGGCGGCCCTGGCAGGCTGGTTGATCACGCTGCCCGTCGTCGGCGCCGAAGCAAAGCCGGCCGACGGCCAGGCGGTCTTCGATGGCACCTGCGCCGTCTGCCACCAAGCCGGCGGCAAGGGCATGGCCGGGCTGGCGCCGCCGCTGGCCGGCACGCTCGGCCCGTTGCTGACGCGCAAGGAAGGCCGCAGCTACATCGCCCAGGTGCTCGTCCATGGCTTGTCGGGTCGCATCGTCGCGCAGGGTCAGACCTTCAACCTGGCGATGCCGCCGCAGGCCGCGTTGTCCGACGCCGACCTCGCGGCCGCCGCCAACTACGTTGCACGCGAACTCAACGGCAGCACCGGCCCGGCCTTCGTCGACGCCGACATCGTCGCCGCGCGCGCCGCGAAACTCTCACACAAGGAACTGCGCGCGTTGCGCGAAGGATTGCTGCAATGAGTCGTCGTCTCCACTGCCTGCGCTGGGCCGTCGCCGGGCTCGGCGCCCTCTCGATCGGTGCTTCAGCCGCCGACGATGCCGCGCGCGCGCACATGCAGTACCTGCACCACTGCGCCGGCTGTCACCTCGCCGACGGCAGTGGCGAGCCGGCCAAGGGCATTCCGTCGATGCGCGGCCAGCTCGGCCTGTTTCTCACGGTGCCCGGTGGGCGCGAGTTCATCGTGCAGGTGCCGGGGGTGATGAACTCGCCGCTGTCGGACCGCGACACCGCCAATCTGATGAACTGGCTGCTGCCGACGATCACGGCCGACACGCTGCCGGCCAACACCGCGCCCTACACGGCCGAGGAAATCGCGCGGCTGCGTGCCACGCGGCCGCTCGACGTGATGGCCGTGCGCGCCACGCTCGTGAACCAGCTGGAGGCGAAGGCCGCCGAACCCGGCAGCGCCGCGCGTCGCTAGGGCGGATCAGCTCGCAGGCCGCGCGCGTGCGCGGCGCAGGGTCTCGGACGGCAGCTCGGCGAAGAGCTTCTTGTAGTCGGTCGAGAAGTGGCCGAAGTGCCAGAAGCCCCAGCGTGCCGCAACGTCGTAGACGCTCTGGTTCGGGCTGTCCTTGCGGCTCAGCTCGCGCCGCGCGGCATTCAGCCGGATCGCCTTCAGATAGCGCCCCGGGCTCAACCCCAGCGTGTCCTGGAAGCAATAGCCCAGCTTGCGCGGGCTCGCGCCGACGCGGCGGCAGAGCTCGAACAGGCTGGGGGGCTCGTCGGGCCGGGCCAGCACGAGCTCGCAGGCGCGATCGACGACGCGCTTGCGGTTGTCGAAGCGCAGGATGCCGTCGTCACGCGACGCGCCCGCCATCGCATCGATGAGCGTGAGCATCAGATCGTCGCGCAGGCGCTGGCGCGATGCGGGGTCGTTCAGCATGGCCGGCTGCTCGACCGCGGCCTCGACCGCGGCGAGCAGCAGGCTGCGCCACGGCGCGAGCGAGGTCTCGGGCGGCGTCATCGCGAGCAGCGTGTCCGGCTTGAACTGCAGCCCGAGGTCGGCCATCGACTCCGCGGCCGACACCAACTCCGCGGCGTCGACGACGACGCCGGCGATCGTGCAGTCGGGCGGCGTGCAGATGTCGATTTCGGCCGCGTTGCACATCAGCAGCGTGCCGACACCGGTCTGCACGCCGTTGATCGACAACGACCCGCTGCCGCGCAGCATCGCGCCGATGCCGAATGAATCGGGCATCAGCGTGCCGCGTTGACGCACGCGGCGCGTCGTCGTCTCGACGAACAACTGCATGCCCGGCAGGCGGATGTCGGTGAACTGGCCCTCGAAGCGCCCGCAGTCGAGCTGGTCGTAGTTCAGGTCCCAGTCCTGCAACTGCCGGGTGTGCTCGTCGATGTCCTCGGCGCCGGAGCAGCGCACGACGATCGGCTCGGCGCAGGCGCGCGGCCACTTGCTCGCAGCGGGATCGATTGCCAGAGCCGGACTCATCGCGTGACCCTCCTGGACGACGGCTTCAAAGCCTAGGGCCTGCGCGCCGGCGACGATTTGATCTGGTTCACGCTTTCTTGATGCTGATGACCTGTGGCTGGGTCACTGCCTTGAGCCCGTCGACACCGAACTCGACGCCCCAGCCCGAGCCCTTGACGCCGCCGAAAGGCACCATCGGGTGGATCATCCCGTGCTGGTTGATCCAGACCGTGCCGGCCTGGATGCGGGAGGCCACCTCCTTCGCCTTCGCGATGTCGGTCGACCAGACCGAGGCGCCCAGCCCCGCGTCGAGCCGGTTCGCGCTCGCGATCGCCGAATCGACATCCTTGTACTTGATGATCGGCAGCACCGGGCCGAACTGCTCTTCGTCGACGAGCGCGGCGCCGTCGGCGATGTCGGTCACGATCGTCAGCGGGTAGAAGTTGCCCGCACCGCCCTTGGGTTGGCCGCCGCAGACGATGGTGGCGCCGCCGGCCCGGGCCTTGTCGACCAGCGAAACGACCTTGTCGAACTGCATGCGGTTCTGGATCGGCCCCATCACGACGCCGTCGTCCAGGCCGTTGCCCATCGGCATCGCTTCGGCCAGGCCCTTCAGCTCGGCCACGACCGCGTCGTGCAGGCTATCCGGCACGTAGAGGCGCTTGGCGCAGGCGCAGGTCTGCCCCATGTTGATGAAGGCGCCCCAAAACAGGCCCATCGCCATCGCCTTCGGATCGGCGTCGGGCAGCATGATGGCGGCGTCGTTGCCGCCGAGCTCCATCGTCGTCGGCGTCAGGTGCTTGGCTGCGGCGGCCGCGATGCGCGCACCGGTCGCGCCGGAACCGGTGAACATGATCTTGTCGACGTCGGGGTTGTCGACCAGCAGCGCGCCGACATCGCCCGGGCCGCTGACCGTGTTGACGACGCCGGGCGGCAGCACCTCGGCGATCAGCTTCATCATCTCGAGCGTGCCGATGCTGGTGTACTCGGACGGCTTGAGCACGACCGTGTTGCCGGCGCGGATCGAGGGGATGACCTGCCAGATCGCGATCAGCAACGGCCAGTTCCAGGGCGCGATCGCAGCGACGACGCCGAACGGCTTGCGGTGGATCTCGTCGCGCCGCGTGTCGTCCTCGAACGCCAGATCGACCGGCAGGTCGAGGCTCGCCGGGACCTGGGTCCAGACCTCGCAGCCCCAGACCTCGAAGCGCGCGCCCGGCACCTGATCGGGCCCGACGCCGCCGAGCGGCTTGCCCTGCTCGCGCGTGACCCAGTTCGCCAGGTAGTCGGCGTTGGCCTTGATGGTCTCGGCGACTTTCATCATCAGGGCCTTGCGCTCGGCATCCGGCCGCGCGGCCCAGGCGGGCTGTGCCGCCTTCGCCGCCGCCACTGCCTGCGCGACCTGCTCGGCGCTGGAATGCGGCACCAGGCCGAGCACCTCGCCGGTGGCGGGGTTCTTCGATTCGAAGGTGCGCGTCGAGCCGACGGCGCTTCCATTGACGATGTTGTCGAAGGTCTTCACGGCAGATGCTCCTGGGTTGTCGATGAGGTGCGCGTGGCACCGGCGTCGAAATACCGGCACGGCGGCGCCGATGCACGCAGGTGCAGTTTCCGGCCGGAGCGCGAATCGATCCATTGCGAACATTCGCAGCGGGAAAACCCCTGCCGACGCCTGCGCGGGGCGCCGGCGCACGACCGCACACCGGGGTCGACAGGCGCAGCCGCCCGGTTTCGGCATTTGCAGCGCGGCACCGCCCGACTGCAAGGGTTTGCCCTAGGCGAAGCGTTCGCGATTCGGATAAAGCCGCAGGCACCTGCGGCGCCAGACTCAGGCTCGTCAGTCGGCCCCTCCGGGTCGACCGCTTCGACATCGAGAACGGCATCGGCAGGAAGGCTTCAACGGCGGTACGAATCGTGAACCCCGGCGCGTCGCTGGCCGCAAGGGGCGGCGTCGTGTCGGCCCGACCCAGACCATGAGCTACCCCGAACTCGCCCTGCACGTTGCCGGCGAATGGCTGACCCGGGCTTCGGGCGGCGAGCGTGCCGTCGTGAACCCGGCCGACGCGTCGCTGCTGGCGATGCTGCCGCTGGCGGGCACGGCCGAACTGCAGGCCGCGGCCGAGTCGGCGCAGCGCGGATTCGGCGCGTGGCGCGCGCGCTCGGCACTGGAGCGCTGCACGATCCTGCGCGCCGCCACCGATCTGATGCGCGAGCGCGCCGACGCCATCGCGCGCATCCTGACGCTCGAGCAGGGCAAGCCGCTCGCCGAGGCGCTGCGCGAGGTCACGCTGTCTGCCGACATCATCGACTTCCAGGCCGAGGAGGCCAGGCGGCTGTACGGTCGCACGGTGCCGCCGCGCGTGCCGGGCATCCTGAGCCAGACGGTGCTGCGCCAGCCGGTTGGCCCGGCGGCCGCGTTCACGGCCTGGAACTTTCCGTTCAATCTGCCGGCGCGCAAGATCGGCAGCGCGCTGGCGGCCGGCTGCAGCGTCGTCGTCAAGCCGGCCGAAGAGACGCCGGGCAGCTGCATCGCGCTGGTGCGCTGCCTGCTCGATGCCGGCGTGCCGCCCGACGCGCTGAACCTGGTGTGCGGCGAGCCGGCGCAGGTGTCGTCGTTCCTGATCGGGCACCCGGCGATCCGCCACGTGTCGTTCACCGGCTCGGCGGCAGTCGGCAAGCAGCTCGGCGAGCTGTGCGCGCGCGGCGTCAAGCGCTTCACGCCCGAGCTCGGCGGGCATGCGCCGGTGATCGTCTGCGAGGATGCCGACTTCGACTTCTCGCTGAAGAACTCGGTCGTCGCCAAGTATCGCAACGCAGGTCAGATCTGCGCCTCTCCGATCCGCTTCTACGTGCACCGGCGCCATTACGCGGCCTGGAGCAAATCCTTCGCCGAGGCCGCCAGCGCGCTGCGCCTGGGGCCGGGGCTGGACGCGCAGACGCAGATGGGTCCGCTGTCGCATGTGCGTCGCATCGACGCCATGGAGCAACTCGTCGCCGACGCGCTCGACCAGGGCGCGCGCCTGCTGTGCGGCGGCCACCGCCTGGCACGGCCGGGCTACTTCTTCGAAGCCACCGTGTTTGCAGACGTCCCGCGCGGTTGCAGCCTGGCGCGCACCGAGCCGTTCGGCCCGATCGCCACCGTCGAGCCCTTCGACACGCTGGACGAGGCGATCGCGCGTGCCAACGACTCGCTCTACGGCCTGGGCGCCTATGCCTTCACGCGCGACCTGAACACCGCGCATCGCCTGGGCGAGGAGCTTGAAGCCGGCATGGTCGGCATCAATCACTTCGGCATCTCGCAGCCCGAGATGCCGTTCGGCGGCTGGAAGGAAAGCGGCCACGGCCACGAGATGGGCGCCGAGGGCCTGCTGCACTACACCGAGATCAAGACCATCACGGTTGGCAGGGCCGGCTGAGGACACGGCGATGAGCGACATCGAACGGATCAAGCGCGACAACGCCCAGTTCATCTGGCACCCGATGGCGCACCCCGGCGCGATGAAGAAGACGGCGCCCGACATCATCGCCCGTGGCGAGGGCTGCTGGATCTGGGACGTGGACGGCCACAAGATGCTCGATGGCGTCGGCGGCCTGTGGAGCAGCAACCTCGGCCACAGCAACAAGCGCGTGCGCGACGCGGTCGTGGCGCAGCTCGACGAACTGCCGTTCTACAACGTGTTTCGCGGCACGACGCACGTGCGTGCGATCGAGCTGTCGGCGCGCCTCGTGAAGTTGATGCAGCCCGAAGACGTCGCCGCCGTGATGTTTTGCAACGGCGGCTCGGACGCGGTCGAAGGCGCGCTCAAGATCGCGCGCCAGTACTGGAAGCTGCAGGGCCAGGGCGACCGCTTCAAGTTCATCAGCCTGAAGCAGGGCTACCACGGCGTGCACTTCGGCGGCATGAGCGTCAACGGCAACACCAACTTCCGCCGCCCCTACGAGCCGCTGCTGCCGGGCTGCTTTCACATCGACACGCCGTGGCTGTATCACAACCCCTACAGCGACGACGCGCTGCGCCTCGGCGAGATCTGCGCCGAACTGCTCGAGCGCGAGATCGTCTTCCAGGGCCCGGACACGGTCGCCGCCTTCATTGCCGAGCCGGTGCAGGGCGCCGGCGGCGTGATCGTGCCGCCGCCCAACTACTGGCCGCTGGTGCGCAAGGTCTGCGACAAGTACGGCGTGCTGTTGATCGCCGATGAAGTGGTCACCGGTTTCGGCCGTGCCGGCGCCCTGTTCGGCACCCGGCTGTGGGGCGTCAACGCCGACATGTGGTGCCTCGCCAAGGGCGTCAGTTCGGGCTACGTGCCGCTCGGTGCGACGGCGATCGGCAGCAAGGTGGCGGCGGTCTTCGATGCCGATGCCACCGGTGCCGCGTCGGTCTCGCACGGCTACACCTACAGCGCGCATCCGGTGGCGGCCGCCGCTGCGCTGGCGACGCTCGACATCCTGGAGGAGCAGGACATCGCCGGCAACGCGGCGCGCGTCGGCGCGCACCTGCAGGCGCGGCTGCGCACTTTCGTCGAGCGTTTCGACGTCGTCGGCGACGTGCGCGGCGTCGGCCTGATGGCCGGCATCGAGATGGTCGCCGACAAGGCCCGGCGGGTGCCGATGCCGCGCACCAGCGACATCCCGGCGCGCGTCGCGCGCGAGGCCTATCGGCGCGGCGCGATGGTGCGCATCTCGGGCCCGAACATGATCCTGTCGCCGCCGCTCGTCATCACGCGCGAGGAGGTCGACTTCCTCGTCGACACGCTCGAAGCCTCGTTCGCCGCGGTCGCGGCCACGCCATGACGCCTGCGCCGGTCATCCTGCTCGTCGGCACCGTCGACACGAAGAGCGACGAGATCGCCTACCTGCGCCGTGGCATCGAAGCCCAGGGCGCGAGTGCGCTCGTGATGGACGTGGGCGTGCTCGGCCGCGGCGCGCTCACGCCCGACATCGCGAACAGCGAGGTCGCGCAGGCGGCGGGCTTGACGCTGCAGGCGCTCATCGCGTGCGGCGACGAGAGCGAGTGCATGACGGCGATGGCGCGCGGTGCGGCGCTGCTTGCCGCGCAGTTGCACCAGCAGCGTCGCTTCGACGGCCTGCTCGCGCTCGGCGGCACGATGGGCACCGACCTCGCGCTCGACGTTGCCAACGCGCTGCCGCTGGGCGTGCCCAAGGTGGTGTTGTCGACGATCGCCCATTCGCACCTGATCCCGCCCGAACGCATCCCGCCCGATCTGATCATGCGGCTGTGGGCGGGCGGTCTGTACGGGCTGAACCGCCTGTGCGAGTCGGCGTTGAGCCAGGCGGCCGGCGCCGCGGTCGGCGCCTGCCTCGCCGCCGAAACGCGGGACGACGCGCGGCCGCTGGTCGGCATGACCTCGCTCGGCACGAGTGCGCTGCGCTACATGACGCTCCTGAAGCCCGCGCTCGAAGCGCGCGGCTACGAACTCGCCGTCTTTCACACCACCGGCATGGGCGGCAGGGCGTTCGAGGATCTCGCGGCCAAGGGCCTGTTCGCGGCGGTGATGGACTTCAGCCTGCAGGAGCTCGTCAATCACCTGGCCGGTTCGTGCGTCTCTGCCGGCGCCGACCGGCTGCGCGGCGCCGGCCGCGCCGGCGTGCCGCAGATCGTCGCGCCCGGCGCCACCGACATGGTCGACTATGCGACCTGGGCAACGCCGCCGGCGCGCTACGACGGCCGCGCCGCGCACGAACACAACCGCCTGATCTCGTCGGTCTGCGTCGACCCGCCGATGCGGCGCGAGGTCGCGCGCGCCATCGGCGAGCGCCTCGCCGAAGCGCGCGCGGCGACCTGCGTGCTGCTGCCGACGCACGGCATCGAGGCCTGGGACCGGCCCGGCGAGCCGCTGCACGACCCCGAGGGCCTGGCCGCGCTGGTCGACGAACTGCCGCGCTCGCTCGCGCCGCAGACGCAACTCGTCACGCTCGACGCGCACATCAACGACGCCGCCTTTGCCGAGGCCGCGCTCGACGTCTTCGACGCCTGGGTGCGCTCGGGCCAGGTGGCGCCGGGCCGGCCGGCGGTCGAGGCCGCATGACATGAAGCCGCAGGCGCTGATCCTGGACTTCGGTGGCGTCATCACGCGCACCCTGTTCGAGTCGCACGCCCTGACCGAAGCGAACCTCGGCCTGGCGCCGGGCACGCTGACCTGGCGCGGCCCCTTCGATCCGGCCGGCGATGCGCTGTGGCGCGACATGCAGGCCGACAGGATCAGCGAGCGCGACTACTGGCTGGCGCGCACGCGCGAGGTCGGCCTGCTCGTCGGCGAAGAGTGGGACCGGATGGAGAGCTTCGTGCGGCGCGCGCGCGGCGCCGACCTCGAGGGCATGATCCGCCCCGAGGCGGTGGCCGCGATCGAGGCCGTCAAGGCGGCCGGCGTGCCGCTCGCGCTGCTGTCCAACGAACTCGACCTCTTCTACGGCGCCGATCTGCGCGACCGGCTGGCGCTGCTGCAGCGCTTCGACGTGATCGTCGACGCCACCCACACCCACATCCTCAAGCCCGATGCGCGCGCCTACCAGGTCTGCCTGGATGCGCTCGGCCTGCCGGCTGAAGCGTGTGTCTTCGTCGACGACCAGTTGCGCAACGTCGAAGGCGCCCGGCACGTCGGCCTGCACGCGCTGCAGTTCGACGTGAAGGCGCCGGCGCGCTCGTTCGACGCGGCGCTGGCGGCGCTCGGGCTTGCGCCCCTCACTCAACGCTGAAGCCGTGCCCCCGGCGCAGCAGGCCACCCCGGAGAACCGATCATGAATCCACCGCTGCCATCGAACGCCACGCCCTCGCGCGAGACGCTGCATTCCGAGAAGCTGGGCGTCTGGTCGATCGTGTTCTTCGTCGTCGCCGCCGCGGCGCCGCTGGTCGGCATGACAGGCGCGCTGCCGCCGGCGATCGTGCTCGGCAACGGCGCCGGCGCGCCGGGGGCCTATCTCGTCGTCGGGCTGACGCTGCTGCTCTTCAGCGTCGGCTACGCGGCGATGAGCCACCGCGTGACGAATGCCGGCGCCTTCTTCACCTACATCGGACGCGGCCTCGGGCCCGAGGCGGGTCTGGCATCGGCGTTCGTGTCGATCATCGCCTACCTGACCATCCAACTCGCCATCTACGGCTTCTTCGGCGGGCTGATGTCGGTCCAGATCGGCCTGCTGCCCTGGTGGGGCTGGTGCGCCGTCGCCTGGGTGCTCGTCACGCTGCTCACGCTGTGCCAGGTGGACGTGGGCGCGAAGCTGCTCGGTGTCCTGCTCGTGATGGAGTTGGGCTGCCTGCTGATCACCGCCGTCACCATCCTCGGCCAAGGCGGCCCCGAGGGGCTCGACTTCGCCGCCTCGTTCAGCCCTTCGGCGATCCTGGCCGGCGGCTTGACCGGGTCGGCCGGCATCGCGCTGGCGTTTGCCTTCGCGTCGTTCATCGGCTTCGAGGCCTCGGCCATCTATGGCGAGGAAGCGAAGAACCCGAAGACGGCGGTGCCGCGCGCCACCTATCTGTCGGTCGGCGTCATCACCGTGCTGTTCGCGCTGACCTCGTTTGCCGTCGTCACCGGGCTCGGCGCGTCCAAGGTCGTCGAGCAGGTCGTCGCGCTGTCCACGGTCGACAAGGTGCCGCTCACCGACCCGGCCGCGGTGCTGTTCTCGGTGGCACGCCAGTATGTCGGTGGGTGGATGGCGGTCGCGATGAGCGTGCTCGTCCTGTCGAGCCTGTTTGCCGGGCTGCTCGCGTTCCAGAACTCGGCCAGCCGCTACTTCTTTGCGCTCGGTCGCGCCAAGGCGCTGCCGGCCGCGCTCGGGCGCGTGAACCGCTTCGGCGCGCCCGGCAACGGCGCCTGGGCGACATCGGTCATCACCGGGCTCGTGATCGCGACCTTCGTCGTCGCGGGGCTCGACCCGGTGTTGAACATGTTCTTCTGGTTCAGCGGGCTGGCGGTGGTCTCGATCGTGTTGATCGAGATCCTGGTCTGCGTGGCGGTCATCGTGTTCTTTCACCGCAACCGGGGCGACGAAGGCGTGTTCGTCACCAAGGTGGCGCCGCTGTTGGCGGCGATCGGCCTGGTGCTCGGCGAGTACCTCTTGATGTCGCGCTTCGGGCTGTTGTCCGGTGCGGTGGCCGAGGGCGTCGACCCGACCACGACGACCTGGGGCCTGAGCCTGCTCGGCTGGGCGCTGCTGCTGTTGCCGTTCGCGGTCCTTGCGGTCGGCCTCGTCTACGCGCGCGGCCAGAACGAGCATGAGAAACTGCTAGAAGACATCCTCGTCTGACACCCCCGACGACCGCCATGGACGACGACGACATCCTTCGCGTGCAGCGCCAGTTGCGCCGGCGGCTGTTCGAGGGCAGCGCCGCCATCCGTTGGCGGCCGGGGCGTGAACTGGCGGCGCAGTTGCTGCTGTACCTGGACGATTCGCACGCCTGCTGGCGCATCACGACCGAATGGCTGCGCGACGTGCTCGACGCCGACCGCGTGGACGGCGGCTTCGGCGGCTTCGTCGGCGCCGGCGGGCAGGCGCAGCACTACGTCGCGATCGCGGAAACGCGGCGCAACTCGAACCCGCTGCCTTCTGTGCTCGGGCTGCGGTTCAACGCCTTCGAGCCCGGCATGCGGGCCGTCTGGGACGAACCCGTCGTCGCCGCGATCGGCGACGTCTCGCAGGAGCGGAGCTTCACCGCGGGCATGCGCGGCGCGTTGCTGGAAGTGGGCACCGCCGCCAAGCTCGCGCTGCCCGTGCGGGACGGCGCGCGCCCGGTCGGCCTCATCTGCGCGGACTGGCACCGCGAATCACCGCGCTGGAAGGCCGACGTGTGCAATCAACTCGGCCAGCTTGCGCAGGTGGCGCTTGGCCCGCTGTTGGCAGCGTCGGCGCAGCTCGAGCTCGAGCGCAGGCGCGACGCCCAGGGCGCGGGCCACGCGCCCTGCGCGCTGCACCTGCACGAGGCGGGTCCCGACGGCGCGCGGCCAAGCGAGCTTGCGGCCCTCACCCCGGCCGAGCTCAAGGTCGCGCAGCTGATCGCCATGGGCCTGAGCTACAAGGAAGTGGCGCGCCAGATCGACCGCTCGCTGTCGACGGTGGATCATCAGCTGCGCAGCATTCGTGACAAGCTCGGCGTGCGCTCGACGGCGCGGTTGGTGCACGTGCTCAACGAACGGCTCGAGCGGCTGCGGCACTGAGTTCGCCTCGCCTCGCCTCGCCTCGCCTCGCCTCGCCTCGCCCTCGCGCGGTCCATGCGCCGTCGGTAATTCCCGCGTGGCGGCGACGCGCTCACAGTTCGTGCGCACGGGCCATCTCGTCGATCAGGCCGCGCTGGAACGCGGCAAGCCGCGCATGCGGCTGCCAGGCCTCCAGCAGCTCGAGCAACGGGTCGTCCACACCGAGGCGCTCGCCGGCCAGGGTTTCGACGACGGCGTGGCCGCAGAACGGGACCGCCACCTCGGCATGGCCGCCCTCGTGGACGACGACGAGCCTGCCGTTGCAGTGCCGGTCGGCGAGGGCCATGGCGCGCTCGGTCAGCATGCGGTACGAGCCGCTGTGCAGCAGCATGCGCGCCAGCGGATCGACGCCGTTGGCGTCGAAGGCGCTCGCGACGATGATGAGTTCGGGCCGGAAGCGATCGATGGCGGGAATGACGATGCGTTCCATCGCATGGCGATAGGCGTCGTGCCCGCCACCGGGCAACAGCGGGATGTTGATGTTGAAGCCCGCGCCGCGTCCCGCGCCGCGCTCGCCCGCGCCGCCACAACCGGGGGGAAAGCAGCGCTCCTGGTGGAGCGAGACGGTGAGCACGTCGTCGCGCTCGTAGAAGAGGGTCTGCGCGCCGTTGCCGTGATGGGCGCCCCAATCGAGCACCGCGACGCGCTGCACTCCGTGCGCGTGTCGTGCCGCCTCGATCGCGATCGCGATGTTGGCGAGCAGGCAAAAGCCCATCGGCATGTCGGCCAGGCAATGCTGACCGGGCGGGTGCGACATCGCGTAGGCGTTGCGGTAGCGACCGGCGAGGACACTGTCCACCGCGTGCAGCGTCATGCCGGCGGAGAGCCTGGCGATCTCGTAGCCGCCGGGGCCGAACGGCGCAAAGTCGCCCAGCTCGCCGCCCTCGGCGTCGGACAGCGCCTTGAAGCGATCGAGGTAACGATGCGGGTGGATGCGCAGCAGATCGGCTTCGGTGGCCATCGGCGCGCTGCGGCAATCCACCTTGGCGGCCAGCCCCGAGACCTGCATCAGCGAGATCATGCGGCGCTGGGACTGCAGCGCCTGGCTCGACACCGTGCTTTCCGTCGGTTGCACCCAGCCGCCGACGCGCGCGATGAGGGCGATGCCGCCGGACGCGCCGTGCCAGAGGCAGCGCTCATCGTGAAAAAAGCCGGTGCGAAGAGTCACGCCGGCCTCGGCCTCGGCGGCCGCAAACGCGGTGCTGCAACTGCCGCACTCGTGAGGGGGTCAAGACGCACGCGGTCCACGCAAGCTCCGTTTCGTTGGCGTCGCGATGGACATGACGCGTGAACGATTCTGTGAATCAGCGCAGCGAGTGCGGTATCCCGTTTCGGCAAGGAGTCGGCTCAGTTGACGGCCGCGCTTGAAATGGTGTGCCCGCGCGGCGTCACCGCGCGGCCTGGTTCGTCGATGTCACGCCGCGCCCGAGGGTGTGGGTGGCCTGGGTGGATCGCGGCCGTCTCGACGCTGGGCGCGCGCAGACGCACAGGCAAGCGCCGCTGTGCCCGCATGCGGTGCTCGGCGGGAGCATCGACCTCACGCGTCAGGCGCGCGCGAATCTAGCGGCCGGTGCCTTCTCGCCTGAGCCAAGCCAGCAGGCTGGCGTCGTCCGCCGCCGCGAAGCCGGCCTCGCAGGCGCGGGCGAACTGCGTCGCGGCGGCGTTGCCGACCGCCGTGTCGAACCCGACCGCGCGCGCGGCGTCGATCGCGAGCCGCGTGTCCTTCGCCAGCAGCGTCGTGTGCGCGCGCGGCGCGAGGTCGCCCGCGATGGCTCGGCGCAGGCGGTCGCTGCCGATCCAGCTCTGGCCGCTCGATTGCTCGATGACGGCCAGCGTGCGTGCGGCGTCCAGGCCGAGCCGTTCGGCCAGCGCCATCACCTCGCACGCGCCGGCGAGGTTGATGCCGGCGAGCAGGTTGTTGACGAGCTTGGTGCGCGCGCCATCGCCGGGGCGCTCGCCGATGCGAAAGACGTGGGACGACAACGCCTCGATCAGCGCCCGATGGCGCTCGAATACCGCGTCGGCGCAGGCGACCATCAGGCTCATCGTGCCGTCGCGCGCGCGTGCCGGGCCGCCCGACATCGGCGCGTCGATGCAGTCGGTGCCACGGCGCCGGAGCTGGCGCGCGAAGCGCTCGGTCTCCTCGGGTGCGATCGTCGGGCACAGCATGACGCTCGAACCGGGCGCGAGCGCCGCCATCACGCCGCGCTCGCCAAACAGCACCGTCTTCGTCTGCACGTGATCGACGACGCAGACGATGACGCAGTCGCAAACCGCAGCGAGTTCGGCCGAGCTTGCGCACACCGTCGCGCCGATCGCGGCGGCGTCCTGCGTGCGCTGCGGATCGATGTCGCGCACCGCGAGCGGCCAGCCGAGGCCGCGCAGCCGCTCGGCCATCCCGAAACCCATGTTGCCGATGCCGACGATGCCGACGCGCATGCCGCTTGCCCCCTTCTTGTTTTCTGTCTCTATGTCTGCACCAGCCGGCGGCTCTTCGAGATCGACATCAGGATGCCCAGGCCGAGCCCGAGCGTCACCATCGCGGTGCCGCCGTAGCTGATGAAGGGGAGCGGCACGCCGACCACGGGCAGGATGCCGCTGACCATGCCCATGTTGACGAAGGCGTAGGTGAAGAAGCTGAGCGTCACCGCGCCCGCGAGCAGGCGCGCGAAGAGGGTCGGCGCTTCGGCCGCGATCATCAGGCCGCGAAAGATCAGGAACAGGAAGCCGAGGATCAGGCTTGCCGCGCCGACGAGGCCGAACTCCTCGGCGAAGGCGGCGAACACGAAGTCGGTCGTGCGCTCGGGGATGAACTCGAGGTGCGTCTGCGTGCCCTTCATGAAGCCCTTGCCGGTGACGCCGCCCGAGCCGATCGCGATGCCGCCCTGGATGATGTGAAAGCCCTTGCCGAGCGGGTCCTTGGTCGGGTCGAGCAGCGTGCAGACGCGGTTCTTCTGATAGTCGCGCAGCAGCGGCCAGCTGACCTCGGGCTGGCAGATGCGGTCCTCCGACAGCACGACCGCGGTGATCGCCGCGCCGCCGAGCAGCAGCACCGGCAGGATGAGCCGCCACGACAGCCCGGCGAAGAAGATCACGTACAGGCCGGTCGACAGCACGAGGATCGCCGTGCCCAGGTCGGGCTGCTTGACGATGAACGCGACCGGGATCACGAGCAGCACGACGGCGACGATGAAGTCGAGCAGCCGCAACTGCCCTTCGCGGCGCTGGAACCACCAGGCGAGCATCAGCGGTGTCGCGATCTTGAGCACCTCGGACGGCTGGATGTCGACGACGCCGACGTGCAGCCAGCGCGTCGCCCCCTTCTTCGTGACGCCGAACACCATCGTCGCCACCAGCAGCGCGACGCCGATCGCATAGAGCGGCGGCCCGAGGCGGGCCATGCGCTGCGGTGGAATCTGCGCGACGACGAACATGACGCCGAAGGCGATCGCCGCATTGCGCGCGTGATCGCCGAAGCGCGTGCCGCTGTCGAAGCCGACCGAGTACATCGTGACCAGCCCGCCCGCGGTGAGCAGCGCGACCGCGAGCAGCAGCGGGCCGTCGAAGCCCAGAAAGATCGGCGCGACGCGCACCCACAGCGACGGCCGCTCGTAGAGGCCGCTCATGGGGAGGCGAGCGCCGCCGAAACGCGGTCCTCATGCCGCGGCGCGCGGGCCGGCGCTCTTGCCGGCGCGGCGGCGGCGGTTGCCGGCAATGCCGCGGACGTGGCCGCGCGAACCGACGATGCCGCGGGTGCCGCCGCGCCAACCGACGATGCCGCGGGCGTTGCCGCGCGAAGCGATGATGCCGCGGACGCTGCCGCGGCAACGATGTCGGCCGCGGCCTCGACGTTGAACGATGCCGGCGTCGGCAGCGGCACGCTGGCGGCGTCGCGCTGCACGCCGATCGGTACGGTGGACTTGCCGATGCGGGTGGCGGCGATGTCTTCCTCGCTCGGGTACTTGCCGAGCAGCACGTAGTCGAACATGCGGCGCGCGATCGGTGCCGCGGCGGCGGCGCCGAAGCCGGCGTTTTCGACCACCATCGCGAGCGCGATGTGCGGCTCCTCGAGCGGCGCGAAGGCGATGTAGAGCGCGTGGTCGCGGTGCCGCTCGTCGAGCTTCTTGGCGTCGTACTTCTCGTCCTTCGCGATCGCGATCACCTGCGCGGTGCCGGTCTTGCCGCCGGTCTTGTAGGGCGCGCCGGCGAACACGCGTGCCGACGTGCCCTCGTGCGTCACGCCGTACATCGCGTCGAGGATGAACGCGACATGCTGCGGGCTCAGCTGCAGCGGCTCGAGCGGCTTGCCCGAGACGCGACGCGTGCCGCGCGTCTCGAAGTCCTCGATCTCGCGCACCAGGCGCGGCTGGTAGTGCTGGCCGCCGGTGACGAGCGTGGCCGTCGCCTGCGCGAGCTGCAGCATCGTGAAGGTGTTGTAGCCCTGACCGATGCCGAGCGAGATCGTCTCGCCCGCGTACCACTTCTGCTGATCCTTGCGCCGGTACGCGGCCTGCTTCCAGGCGACCGAGGGCAGCACGCCGCGCACCTCGCCATGGATGTCGATGCCGGTCAGCTGACCCAGGCTGAACGGCACCATGAAGTCGTGCATCGAGTCGGCGCCGAGGTCGTTGGCGAGCATGTAGTAGTAGGTGTCGCACGACTGCACGATCGACTTGTACATGTCCACCGTGCCGTGGCCGCCCTCCTTGTCGTCGCGGAACTTGTGGTTGCCGAACCAGAAGTAGCCGGGGTCGGAGATCGCCTGCTGCGGCGTGCGCTTGCCGGTTTCGAGCGCGGCCAGCGCCATGAACGGCTTGTAGGTCGAACCGGGCGGGTAGGTGCCGCGCAGCGCGCGGTTCAGCAGCGGCTTGTCGGGCGACTCGTTGAGCGCCTTCCAGCTCTCGCTGTCGATGCCGTCGACGAACAGGTTCGGGTCGAAGTTGGGCTTGCTGACGAAGGCGAGGATCTCGCCGTTGCGCGGGTCGATCGCGACGAGCGCGCCGCGGCGCTCGCCGAACAGCTGCTCGACCAGCGCCTGCAGCTTGATGTCGATCGACAGCGTCAGCGTGTTGCCGGGCGTCGCCGGGTGGCTTTGCAGGCGGCGCACCGCGCGGCCGGCGGCGGTGGTCTCGATCTCCTCGAAGCCGGTCGTGCCGTGCAGCTCGGACTCGTAGCTCTGTTCGATGCCGAGCTTGCCGATGTACTCGGTGCCACGGTAGTTCGCCGCGTTGTCGGCGTCCTCGATCGCCGCCTTCTCGGACTGGTTGATGCGGCCGATGTAGCCGATCAGGTGGCTCGCCGTTTCGCCGAGCGGGTAGTTGCGGAACAGCCGTGCCTTGATGTCCACGCCCGGGAAGCGAAAGCGCTGCGCGGTGAAGCGCGCGACTTCCTCGTCGCTGAGCTTGGTGCGGATCGGCAGCGAATCGACGCTGCGGCTCTCGTCCATCAGGCGCTTGAAGCGCCTGCGGTCGCGCGGCTCGATCGGGACCACCTCGGACAGCGCGTCGATCGTCGCCTCCAGGTCGGCGACCTTGGTCGGTGCGATCTCGAGCGTGTAGGCCGAGTAGTTGTCGGCCAGCACGACGCCGTTGCGGTCGAGGATGAGGCCGCGGTTGGGCACGATCGGGACGACCGAGATGCGGTTGTTCTCGGCCTGGGTCGAAAGCTCGTCGTAGCGGTAGATCTGCAGGTAGACGAGCCGCGCGCCGAGCAGAGCGAAGCAGAGCAGCACGAACGCCGCCGCCGCGAACAGCCGCAGGCGAAAGCTGCCGAGCTCGCGCTCGATGTCCTTGAGTTCGGTCATAGCGGCCGATTCTGATCCGGGTCCGGCGGCCGGCGCTGCGGCGCGAGCAGTGCCCACACCGCGATCGGCCACAGCAGCGACTCGATCAGCGGCGCAAGCAGGATCTGCCAGCCCGGGAACATGCCACCGGCGAGCATGCGCACCAGCATCGACACCGCGTGCGCGGCGACGAACAGCGGGAAGATCTGCACCGCCTGCGACGGTACCGTGAACCACAGCAGGCGGCGATGGATCGTGACGGCGAAGAAGCTCAGCAGCGTGTAGGCGAGCGCATGCTGGCCGAGCAGGGCGCCGTCGTGGACGTCCATCAGCAGGCCGAACGCGAAGGCGACGCCGACGCCGATGCGCCGCGGCTGGTGCACGTTCCAGAACACGAGCGCGAGCGCCAGCAGGTCGGGCATCGCGGGCTGGCGCCCGAGCGGCATCAGGTCGAACGCGAACGCGCCGAGCAGCGTGGCCCAGATGAAGAGCGGGTTGACCGGCAGCAGCAGCTGATCCGGGTTGCGCGGCATCACGGCAGGCGGCCCCGCGTCAAGGGCGACCGGGCTTGCGCACCGGCTCGGAGGCGGCGTCGGCCGCGGGCTCGGGGCGCGGCGGGAGCTGCACGCCGACCGGCTCGAGCACCAGCACCTGCCGCACGCCATCGGGCGAGGCGACGGGCTGCAGCCCGATGCGCGCGAAGCTCGTCTCGACGCGGCGATCGACCTCGCTCACGTGCGCGACCGGCAGGCCGGGCGGGTAGATGCCGTCGACGCCCGAGGTGCTCAGCAGATCGCCGACCTGCACGTCGGCGTTGCCCGCCATGAAGCGCAACTCCATGCCGGCGCCGCCGGGGCGGCCGAAGGCGGCGCCGCGCACCTGCGTGCGCACGTTGAGCACCGGGATCGCGGCGTCCTTGTCGGTCAGCAGCGTGACCTCGGCGTTGAGCGGATAGACGCGCGTCACCTGGCCGAGCACGCCCTGCGCGTTGATCACCGGCGCGCCCGGCAGGATGCCGGCCCGGCTGCCGCGGTCGATGATGACGCGCCGCGCGTAGAGGTCCGGCGCTTCGTAGAGCACCTCGGCGGCGATCGAGCGCACCGTCAGCGCGGGGCGCAGTTCGAGCAGGCCGCGCAGGCTCGCGTTCTCGTGTTCGAGCTGTTCGACGCGGATGCTGCGTCCGGCCTCGCGCACGAGCTCGCTGCGCGCAGCCTGCTCGCGGCTGATCGCGCCTTGCAGGCCGGACAGATACTCCTGCGCCTGTTGCCACGCGTTGATCGGGACGAGCAGCACGCGCTCGACCGGCAGCAGCGCGGTCGCGAGCACGGCGCGCAGGGGCTGCGTGATCTTGAAGCGCGCGTCGGCGACCATCAGGAACACGGCGAGCGCCGAACAGAACATCATCATGCTGAGCGCCGACGGACCCTGGCGGAAGAAGGGCGGTGGCGTGCGATCGAAACTGCCGGTGGCCATGGTCGGCGCGAAGTCTGTTGTCGAACTGGCGGTTCAGACCGGGGCCTGGAACCGGCCGCGCAGGGCCTGCGAACGCAGCGTGCTCGGTCCTGGCGTCATCTCACTCCGAGGTGAAGATGCTTCCCAGCCGCTCCATGCGCTCGAGCGCCATGCCGCAGCCGCGCACGACGCAGGTCAGCGGGTCCTCGGCGACGAGCACCGGCAGG
>JAMLIM010000035.1 GCA_023954175.1 Rhizobacter sp. | reverse complement strand
GCTCAAGGAGCTGACGCGCGGCAAGGCGATCACACGCGAGACGCTCGCCGCGTTCATCGACACGCTCGCGCTGCCGGAGCCCGAAAAGGTGCGCCTGCGCGCGCTGACGCCCGCCAGCTACACGGGCCTCGCGACCGCACTGGCGCGCCGGATCGGCGAAGCGAAGTAAGGCGCGCACGATGAACTTCACCGACCAGCTCGCCCGCGCACGCGCCGCGAACGATTCGCTGCTGTGCGTCGGCCTCGACCCCGAGCCGGCCAAATTTCCCGCCGGCTGGGCGGGCGACGCCGGCAGGATCTTCGACTTCTGCGCCGCCATCGTCGATGCCACCAAGGACCTCGTGATCGCGTTCAAGCCGCAGATCGCGTACTTCGCGGCGCAGCGCGCGGAAGCGCAGCTCGAGCGCCTGATCGAACACATCCGCGACGTGGCGCCGCAGGTGCCGGTGATCCTCGACGCCAAGCGCGGCGACATCGGCGCGACCGCCGAGCAATACGCGCGCGAGGCCTTCGAGCGCTACCGCGCCGACGCGGTGACGCTCTCGCCGTTCATGGGCTTCGACTCGATCGAGCCCTACCTCGCGTACCCGGGCAAGGGCGCGATCCTGCTGTGCCGGACCTCGAACCCGGGCGGCGCGGACCTGCAGGGCCAGCGACTGGCGGGCGCAGACGGTGCGCCGGGCGAGTTGTTGTTCGAGTACATCGCGCGACTCGCCGCCGGGCCGTGGAACCGCGGCGGCCAACTCGGCCTTGTCGTCGGCGCGACCTACCCGGCCGAAATCGAGCGCGTGCGCCAGATCGCGCCGCGGCTGCCGCTGCTCATCCCGGGCATCGGCGCGCAGGGCGGGGATGCCGAAGCCACGGTGCGCGCCGGCGCGCGCGGCGGCGCGCCGATCATCGTCAGCTCGTCGCGCGCCGTGCTCTACGCCGGAGCGGGCGCTGACTTCGCTGCCGAGGCGCGGCGCGTTGCCGACGCCACGCGCCGGACGCTCAACGCCGCACGGCCGGGCCAAAACGCGGCATAGGTCGCAACCGGCACGCCGGCCGGCAGGGAAAGCGAGCCCTCGCGGCAAGCTCAAGTCTGCAAAACTAGCGCCGAGATTGCCGTGAGGCTGCGCCTTCGCGCGCCACGGGACTGACACCGCGCGTGCGCCCCATTTCCCCCTTGCCTGCCGATCCTGATACGCCCTGGCCGCGCCAGCTCGACGCGCGCGTTGCGCGCTGGTTCTTTGCCGGCGGCGTGGCGGTGTCCATCGGCGGCGTGATTGCCTACGCCGTGCTGCCGCTCGCGGTGTCCACCGCAGCACGCGGGCTGCTCGTCGGCGGCTGCCTGCTGATGGCGTTGATCTTCGCGCTGCTGCACTGGCGCGCCGACCGGCTGCCGCTCGAGCGGGCGGTGCTCGTCGCCGCCTGGGTCGCGTGTGTGATCACCGGCGTGATGGCGATCGGCCTGGGCGGCGGCGTGCACACGCAGGTGCTCGGCTACTGGCCGCTGCTGATCGCGCTCGTCGCGGTGCTGGGCAGCGTGCGCGCGGCAGCGGCCCTGATGGTTGCCTGCGCGCTGATGGCCGCCGCGCTCGCGCTGATGGAGGTCACGCAGGGCCTGCCGACGCGGGCCGCGGCGGGCGAGGGCCTGCTGCTGCCGCTGATCACGATGACGCTGATGCTGGGCTCGGGCTTCGTCGTCGGCAGCCTGACCTCGTACCTGGTGCGCCGGTCGCTGCGCCGGGCCGGCGAGCGCGAGAGGCGCTTCCGCGATCTGCTCGACATGTCGGTCGACTGGCACTGGGAGCTCGATGCCGAACTTCGCTTCGTGCGCTTCGACACCCTGGCCGGCTCGCGCAGCGGCGCCGAGGCATCGCGCCAGCTCGGGCGCACGCCGTGGGAGGTCGAGGAATCCGGCCTCGACGAGGACCAGATGGACGCATTGCGTGCCGACCTCGAGGCGCGCCGGCCGTTCAGTCGCGTGCTGCTGCGCGACATCGATCGCCACGGGCATCCGCGCTTCATCAGCTTCAGCGGCAGGCCGCGCTTCGCCCGCGGCGGCGCGTTTCGCGGCTACTGGGGCGTCGGCCACGACATCACGGCGGAAGTGCGGGCGCAGCATGCGATGCACTCGAGCGAGACGCGCTACCGGGAGCTGTTCGATCGTTCGCCGACGCCGCTCGTCCTGCATCGTGGGGGGCGTGTGATCGACGCCAATCCGGCAGCGGCGTCGATGTGCGGCTTCGAAAGCGCGGACGCGATGGCCGGCACCGACATGCTCGGCCTGTACGCCGAAGGCGCGCCGCGCGAGCGGGCGATCGCGCGCATTGCCGAGGTCGAACGCCTGAATGTCGGCGAGGGTCTGCCGGTGGCCGAGTTCACGCTGCGCTCGCGCGATGCCAGATCGCTCGAGGTGCAGGCGACGGCCGTGCGCGTGATGACGGCGGGCGGCCCGGCGACGCTGTCGATCTACTTCGACGTCACCGCACGCCGCGCGACCGAGGCGGCGCTGCGCCGCGCGGATGCCTTGCTGTCGCATCTGTTCGCGACCAGCCCGGCCTCGCTGACGCTGACCGAAGTCGGCAGCGGCCGCTACGTCATGGTCAACCCCGGCTTCACGCGCCTGACCGGCTACAGCGCGGACGAGGTCATCGGCCGCACCGCGATCGAGATCGGCATCTGGCACGGCGATGACCGCGAGCGCCTGGTCGGCGCGATCGAGGCCGACGGCCAGGTCGACGGCATGGAGCTGACGCTCGTCACCAAGACCGGCGCGCTGGCGTCGATCCAGGCCTCGGCGGCGCGCTTCGAGATGGCGGGGCAGGCCTACCTCGTCATCAATGCGCACGACGTCACCGCGAGCGAGCGCGCGCGGCTCGAACACGCGGCGATCCTGCAGCACGCACCGATCGGCATCGCGTTCACGCGCGACGGCTGCTTCCAGCAGGTCAACCCGAGCTGGGAGCGCATGTTCGGCTGCGCGCCGGGGCAGCTCGTCGGCAAGCGCCTCGGCACGCTCTGGCCGGAAGCGCCGGACGAGGCCGCACTGCGGGCCGACACGCCCCCTGCCGGCGCCGAACCGCAGGTGTTCGAGATCGTGCGCGAGATGCATCGCGACGATGGCAGCGCGTTCTGGTGCCGGCTGCTCGGACAGCACATGAACGCGACCCATCCGGTGTACGGCGGCACGCTGTGGCTGGCCGAGGACATCTCCGAACGGCGGCGCATCGATCAGGCGCTCGCGGCCGCACTCGTGCAGGCCGAGGCGGCGAGCCGCGCGAAGAGTGCCTTCCTCGCCAACACGAGCCACGAGATCCGCACGCCGCTCAACGAACTGCTCGGCCTCGCCCGCCTCACGCAGCGCCCGGCGCTCGACGCCACGCTGCGCCGCGAATACCTGGCGCAGATCGTCGAGAGCGCGCAAAGCCTGGCCGACATCATCTCCGACGTGCTCGACCTGTCCAAGATCGAAGCCGGCAAGTTCGAGCTCGAGGCCGAACCCTTCGATCTGCACGAGCTCGTGCGTTCGGCGCACCGCACCTATCTCGCGCTGGCGAACGCCAAGGGCCTGCTGCTGACGCTGACGGTCGCCGACGCGGTGCCCGGATGGGTGCGCGGCGATCGCGTGCGCACGCGCCAGATCCTCGTCAACTTCCTGACCAACGCGATCAAGTTCACCGCCGCGGGCCAGGTTCAGGTGACGCTCGAAGTCGCGTCACAGGGACGCGTGCGCATGAGCGTTGCCGATACCGGGCCGGGCATGGACGCGGCGACGCAGCGCCGGCTCTTCATGCCGTTCTCGCAGGCCGACGAGTCGACGACGCGGCGCTTCGGCGGCACCGGCCTCGGGCTGTCGATCTGCCGCGAGCTCGCGCGGCTGCTGGGCGGCGAGGTCGGCGTGCACAGCGTGCTCGGCGAAGGGAGCCGCTTCTGGGCCGAGCTGCCGCTGGCGCCGGCGGCGCCGACGCACGCCGGGCCGAGGGCGGACGGTGCCGATCTGGCGCGCCTGCGGCATGCGCGCGTGCTGATGGTCGAGGACAACCCGGTCAACATGCTGATCGCCGTGGCCCAGCTCGAACAATGGGGCGCGATGGTCGATCAGGCGCACGACGGGCAGGCGGCGGTCGAGGCGGTCGAGCGCGCCGCCAACGAAGGCCGCCCGTTCGATGTCGTGCTGATGGACCTGCAGATGCCGCAGATGGGCGGCAACGATGCCGCGCGCGCGCTGCGCCGGCGCTTCACGCCACAGGAGCTGCCGATCATTGCGCTCACCGCGGCGGCGCTCGTCTCGGAGCGGCAGCGGGCGCTGCAGGCGGGGATGAACGACTTCGTCTCCAAGCCTATCGATCCCGACCAGCTGCTGCGCGCGCTCGGCAAGGCGCTCGCCTCCGGGAGCGAGCGGCCGGTACTCGACACCCATTAGCCGGCGCGAGCTGCGGCCCGTCCTTGCCGCGCATGCACACGGTTCGGCGCCGAAGCTTGGAAAGGGCAGGTCGCGAAGCGCAGAACTCGAATCACGAAAAGCGAAACGCGAACTGCAAAACGCGAACTGCAAAACGCGAACTGCAAAACGCGAACTGCAAAACGCGAACTGCAAAACGCGAAGGGCGCCCATCCTGCAGGCGCCCTTCGCTCGGTCTTGTTGTTGATGGTGGTGTCGGCCGGCAGCCGCCGGCCTTGCAGTCGAGAGGCACGGGGCGAACGCTGCGCCGCGCGTGACCAGGTTGTCTCCTCGATCCCCCGCCGCGGTGCGCCGCCTGTCGGCCGCGCGCTTTGCGAGTGGCGCGACTGTAGGCCCGCAGCGCCGACGCCGCACTAGGAGTTTCCCTGCGCGCCGCGGTTACAGGTTCTCGGGCCGCCGCGCAAATTGCAGCGTGACGCGGGTGCCCTGGCCGGCCTCGCTGCGGACGCTGACCTGCCCGCCGTGCAGTTCGGCGATGCGCTTGACGATCGCCAGGCCGAGCCCCTTGCCGCCCTCGCCGGTGGCCGGCGCGACGCCCTGGCGGCTCTGGTAGAAGCGGTCGAACAGGTGCGGCAGATCGGCCGCCGCGATGCCGGGGCCGCTGTCGGCGACGCTGACCTGCAGTTTCCCATCCTCCAGCGCGGCCCGGATTTCGATGCGATCACCGGGACGGGCGAACTTGAGCGCGTTGTCGAGCAGATTGGCAAGCGCGCGTTCGAAGAGCTCGATGTCGAGCCAGGCGGGCACGGCGCCGGCATGCACCGCGCCGAGGCCGACTTGCGCGAGCCGCGCGCGTTCGGCGAAGCGCAGCACGATGTCGTCGATCAGCTCGCAGGCGTCCACCGCGACCGGCTGCAGCTTGAACTCGGGCTCGTCGAGCTTGGCGAGTTCGCCCAACGATTGCACGAGCCGCGCGGCGTTGCGCGTGTTGCGCAGGGCGACCTCGATCAGCCGACGCGGCTCCTGCGCGGCGGCGCGATCGACGGCCGTGGCTGCAAGCCGGGTGTCGAGCGTTTCGAGGCAGGCGACGGTCGCGGTGAGCGGCGAGCGCAGGTCGTGCGACAGGTTGCTGACCGCTTCGCGCCGGAAATGGTCGAGCCGGTGCAAGCTCGCCCACTGGGTGCGCAGGGTCGCGAGCATGTCGCGGAACACGCTCGTCAGCTGACCGAACTCGTCGCGACCGATGGGCGGCAGCGCGACATCGGCTTCGCCCGACTTCAGGCCGTCGCGCGACACGCTCTTGACGGCGCGGGTCAGGCGCGCGAGCGGCCGCGTGATCGATGCCGTGACCCAGGCCGCGATCAGGGTCGTCAACGCGACGATCGCCGCGATCAGGATCAGCGCCGGCTGGCCGAGGCTGCTGCGCGCCGCGGCCCAGCGGCTGGCGGCCTTGTCGCCCGGATGGCAGACGACGTAGAGGTAGCCGGCCACCGGCTCGGTCGTGCGGATCACCGCGCGCCGCAGCGGCTGCGCCGCGACCACCGCATCGGCGTCCATGCGTTCGGGGTCGTCGCCCATCACGTAGGGCGCGCGCTCGGGGCCGATCGACTGCATCACCGGCCCCATCGCGACCCGGAAGTCGGGCCCGAGGGTGACCTTGGCCGAGGTCGCGAGCACGCGGCCTTCGGTGTCGAGCAGGTAGAGCTGGCTGTCAGGGTCGAACAGCACGAGGCTCGTGAGCCAGGCATCGAAGTCGGCGGGGTTGCGCTCGCGCAGGTCGATGATGTTGTCGTACTCGCCGACGACGCGCGTCAGGAAGGCGCGCGCGCGTTGGTAGGTGATCTCGTGCTCGAAGCGCTGGAAGGCGTAGAACACGGTCGCGATCACGAGCAGCGCGGTCGCCAGGCCGGTCGCGAGGATCGTCAGCGTGAGCTTCAGGCGCACGGACATGGCGCACGGCCGACGCTCAAGGCGCGTCGCGCAGCTTGTAGCCGGCGCCGCGCACGGTGAGGATCAGGCGCGGCTGCATCGGGTCGGCCTCGATCTTGGCGCGCAGCCGGTTGATGTGCGTCGTCACCGTGTGCTCGTAGCCGTCGTGCGAATAGCCCCAGACGGCGGCGAGCAGTTGCGAGCGCGAGAACACATGGCCCGGGTGCTGGGCGAAGTGCAGCAGCAGGTCGAACTCGCGCGCGGTGCATTCGAGCTCCTGCCCATCGAGGCGCACGCTGCGCCGCGTCGGGTGGATCTCGAGCTCGCCGTTGCGGATCGGCGCGACCGCCGCGCCCTGCCCGCTTTGCGCCTGGCGCAGCAGTTCGGCGCGCCGCAGCAGCGCCTTCACGCGCGCCATCAGTTCGGCGAGCGAGAACGGCTTGGTCAGGTAGTCGTCGGCGCCGAGCTCGAGGCCGAGCACGCGGTCGAGCTCGGTCGCCTTTGCGGTCAGCATCAGGATCGGCGCGCTGTGCTGGCGCGCGCGCAGCGCCTTGCATACTTCCAGCCCGTCGAGCCCGGGCATCATCAGGTCGAGGATCAGCAGTTCGGCCGGGTTCGCGAGCTGGTGCGCGAGCGCGCTCTTGCCGTCGGCGACGGCCACGACCTCGTAGCCGGCCTGGCGCAGGTTCATCGCGATCAGGTCGCGGATGTCGGTCTGATCCTCGGCCAGCAGGATCGTGGGCGCGGTGGTCGCTGGCATGCCCGATTGTCGCGTTGCGGGCGGCGGCCTTACAGCGATGTGCGCAAAGCGTGATCTCCCTGTGAGGTTTGGCGAGATTGGCGTGAGGCGCGGCGCCCACAGTGCGGGCATCGGCAGCGCACGACGCGCCGCCGCCTCACCCAGGACGCCCGGCCATGACTTTCGCCCACGCCGCCACACGCGACCCGATGCCGCCAGCCGCCATCTGCGCGCGCGAGCTGATGTCGCACCGCACGAGCCTGGTGCGCTTCGCCGCGCGCCGGCTGCGCGACCCGATGCTCGCCGAAGACCTGGTCCACGACGTGTTCGAGGCGGTGCTCAGCGGCCGTGCGGCGTTCGCCGGGCGCTCGTCACTGCGCTCGTGGCTGACCGGCATCCTGAAGCACAAGATCGTCGATCTGGTGCGGCGCAACGCCGGCAACGACTCTTTCGACGACGGCTTCGACGCCGACGGCGTGACGCCGCTTGCCGCAGGGTCACCAGGGCCGGACGAGATCGCCGAGCAGCGCGAGCGGCTGACAAGGACGATGACGCGCATCGCCGCCTTGCCCGCGATGCTGCGCGACGTGCTGGAGCTGCGCGTGTTCGAGGACATGCCGACCGCCGAAGTCTGCCGGCGTCTGGAGATCAGCGAGGCGAACCTGTTCGTGCGCCTGCACCGCGCGCGCAGGCAACTGCTCAACTGAGATTCAGCGCCCGGCGAGCGCTGGAAACAGCTTCGTCAGGCCATCGGCCATGACCTCGACCGCGATCGCGGCGAGGATCAGGCCCATCAGCCGCGTCATGACGTTGATGCCGGTCTTGCCGAGCACGCGCGAGATCTTGTCGGCGGCGCTGAACGCGAGCCAGACCGTCAGCCCGATCACGATGCCATAGCCGACCAGCACGGCGTGCTCCCACCAGTGGCGCGTCTTGTCGGCATAGATGACGACGGTCGAGATCGTCGCCGGGCCGGTCAGCAGCGGAATGGTGAGTGGCACGACGGCGATGCTGTCGCCCGCATCGAGCTTGTCCTCGCCTTCGCGGACCGTTTCGGCGCCCGAGTCGGCCGGCTGGGCGTTGAGCATCTGCAGCGACGAGATCAGCAGCAGGGTGCCGCCGCCGACCTGGAACGAGGCGAGCGAGATGCCGAAGAAGTCGATGATGCGCAGCCCGGCGAGCGCGCTGACGGCGATCACGACGAAGGCGCTGAACGCGGCGACGCGCGCGGTGCGCTGGCGCTGCGCGCGGTTCAGGCTCTGCGTGAAGTGAATGAAGAACGGCACCACGCCGATCGGGTTCACGATCGCGAGCAGCGCGATCAGCGGCTTGTAGATGTCCATGTCCGATTCTCGCCGCCGCGCCGGGCCGGCACCGGGCGCAGGCGTCAGTCGTCCCCGCGCACTGCGAGGTAGACCGCGCAGAAGCCGCGCAAGGACACGAGGCCCGGCAGCACGAGCGCGAGCGCGAACACGATGCCGCCGCCCACGAGCGCGGCGGCGCCGTGCGGCGAGGCGACGACGGGCGCACCCGCCGCGCCCAGGCTGCGCAGCCCGTAGCCGAACAAGCCGGCCATCAATTGCTGCGCGGGCACCTCGACGCCGACGACCGCGATGCCGAGCTCGGCCACCGCGCGGCCGCCGGCCATGACGACGAAGCTCACGACCGCGCCGACCGCGGCCGCGAGCAGGCCGACCGCCGCGACCAGCAAGGCGCTGACGAGCAGGCGGCGGCGGATCGTGCGCAGCAGCGTGCGCACGACCGTCATGACCGATGCGCCCGACCAGACGGCCGGCGCAGCGAGCGGCACGACGACGACGAGCAGCGAAAGCGCCATCAGCCCGCCGGCGACGACGCCCACGGGCACGAGCAGGCCGAACAGCAGCGGCCCGAGCACCGGCCCTGCAACCGCCGCACGGCTGAGCCAGAAGAGGCCGCCGATCACGGCCGCGAGCAGCGCATAGCCCGCGAGGAGGATCGCGAGCGCGGCGAGCAGCCGGTGCGCGCTGAGCAGCGCGTCCCGCAAGGCGTCGAGGGCGTCGCGCGGGGGCAGGCCGCGCGCCGCGTCCATCATGAGGAGGCCGGCGGCGTTGCCACCGTAGAACGCGACCGTGAGCGCGGCCCCCGCCTGGATCTGGCCCCAGCCGACCGCTTCGCGCGCGAGCGAGGCCTCGGCCATCGCGAGCAGCAGACCGGCCGCGGCGAAGGTGCCGAGCAGCATCAACAGCGCGGGGCCGTTGCGCAGCGCGTCGAGCGATTGAAGCACCTGGCCGAGCGCTTCCAGCAAAGTCCCCGTGGGACGGCGTTCGGCGGCGTCAGAGATGAGCGAAGTCAAGGCGATCCTTGGAATGCCGACGGCATGATACTGGGGAGAACCCGAGCTTCACGGCGCGCCAGCGCGTGAGCGCTGTTAGGAAAACAACACTCCGTTGCGCGCACCCTTGCGCAGCCGTGCGCGCGGCACCGGAATTACTAGATAATGAAATTCTGTGTACGGTAGCGGCGCCTTGACTTGAGTGGTTCCGGACGGGTTAAAGCTCCACATAGATCTCGAGTTCATTCAGGAAACGAAAGGCGCCTTCCATGGGCAACAAACTCTACGTCGGCAATCTCGCCTACGGCGTGCGCGACGACGAATTGCAACAAGCGTTCGCGCAGTACGGCTCGGTCACCTCGGCCAAGGTGATGATGGATCGCGAGACGGGCCGTTCCAAGGGTTTCGGCTTTGTCGAAATGGGAACGGACGCCGAAGCGCAGGCTGCCATCAACGGCATGAACGGTCAGGCGCTCGAGGGCCGCGCGATCGTCGTCAACGAGGCGCGCCCGCGTGAAGAGCGCCCGGGCGGCTTCGGTGGCGGCGGCCGCAGCGGTGGTGGCGGCGGCTACGGTGGTGGCGGTGGCGGCTATGGCGGCGGCGGTGGCCGCAGCGGTGGTGGCGGCGGCTACGGTGGTGGCGGTGGCGGCTATGGCGGCGGCGGCGGTGGTCGCAGCGGCAGTGGCGGTGGCGGCTACGGTGGAGGTGGCGGCGGGCGCAGCGGTGGTGGCGGCGGCGGAGGCCGCGGCGGCTACTGAGCTCGACCGGACGTCAGCCGGGCCGGCGGTTTGCGCCGGCACTGAGACATCAAGCGGTGGTGCTGTGTGCCCACCGCTTTTTCGTTTGTGCGCCGATATCTGTGCGCCGGGAGCTTGTCGGGACGCGCTTGCCTGGATTTGCGCGCCGAGCGGTTTCCTTGTCCGCGTTCACTCACCCGCACGGCGCTTGCGCGCCCGGCCGGCGAGCAGCCGGTCGAAGAGGGCGTCCGGCAGCACCCGCAGCAGCTTCGCGACGACGCCCATCTGCCACGGGATCACGCGGTAGCTGACGCCGGCCTCGATCGTCTTGAACGCCTTGTCGGCAAACGCCGGCGCCGGCATCAGGAACGGCATCGCATAGCGGTTGCGGCTCGTGAGCGGCGTCGCGATGTAGCCTGGCGCAATCGTCACGACCTTGACGCCGAACGGTCGGCACTCGCCGCGCAGGCTCTCGCAGTAGGAGATCACGGCCGCCTTGCTCGCGCAGTAGCCACCGTGCCCGGGCAGGCCGCGGATGCCCGAGACGCTCGCGATGCCGACGAGCGTGCCGGATCGACGCGCGCGCATCGGTTGCAGGAAGGGCTGGAACGTGGCCGCCATGCCGAGGTTGTTGGTCTCGAAAGTGGCACGCAGTTGCGCGAGGTCGGCGAACTCGGCACTGTCGACGCCGACGCTGATGCCGGCGCTGGCGATGACGACATCGGGCAGACCGTGCTGCTCGATGCATTCGCGGCCGACTGCGGTGATGCGATCGACATCGCGCACGTCGGCGGCGTAGGCGACGACGCGGTCGGCGCCGAGGCCCTGCGCCTGGGCCCACGATGCGATGGCCTCCGTGCCGCGCGCGACGAGCGCCAACCGGTACCCCGCCTGCGCATAGCGCGCCGCAAGCGCCTGCCCGATGCCGCTCGAGGCGCCGGTGATGAAGGCCAGGCGCGTGGTCATGTCGCGGGCTTGCGCGCCGTTCGCCGCGCCGGGAAGGTCGCACGCACATGGCCCCTGAGTTCGACGATGCGCTCGATGTTGTCGTAGTCGAACGCGTCGGCGCGGATCACCGCGTCGCCGCGCGTGAACGTGGCCGGCTGGTTCGAACGCACGCGTTCGGTCTTCAGGAAGGCGTGCAGGAACTCGCCGCGAAAACTCAAACCCTCGTCGGTCGCGGTCGCCACACGCGTGACGCGCGCGTCGCCGAAGAGCTGCACCTCGCTTGCGTCGGCATTGCTGAGCGCGCGTTTCGCGCTGGCATCGGTGACGCCGCCCTCCGGTGCCCAGGCGCGGATCTTGGGGTTGTCGACCTCGAAGGTGTCGGTGTCCGGAAAGTGACGCAGGGTGTCGCCCTCGATCTGCGCCCGCAACATCCCTTCCGGCGTGAAGCGCTGGATCTCGAACCTGCGCATCGTGTAGTCGGGCTCGTGCGTGGGCGGCCGCTCCACACGCGGGATGTCGACCAGCGGTGTGTTCTTCACCAGCCACCAGCTGCCAAGCGCAAGCATGGCCATCAGCAGCAGCGAGAGATAGGACGACAGCGTGTCGACCAGCCTGGCGTGCCAGGGTTGCCCGCGCCAGCGTGCTGCGCTGTCGCTGTCGTTGCCGCGCTGCAGGCCGAGTGCTTCGAGCGGCCCCTCCGCAGTCTGGGTGGCCATGGCGTGCTACTCGAGCGTCGTCAGTTGACCCGCGAGCAGCGTCGCGTAGCGGCCGGCGGCACAGAGCAGCAGGTCGCAGCATTCGCGCGCCGCACCGTGCCCGGCGGCGGCGGCCGTCACGTGATGCGCGAGCGCGCGCACCTCGACGTGCGCCTGCGGCGGCGCGCAGGCGAAAGCCGCGCGCGCGAGCAGCGGCAGGTCCGGCCAGTCGTCGCCCATCGCCGCGATCTCGCTCCAGCCAAGGCCGAGTCGCGTCAGCAAGTCGCCCGCGACTGCGAGCTTGTCGCGCACACCGAACGCGCAATGTGCGAGCCCGAGGTCGGCGGCGCGGCGGCGCACCGCGGGCGAGTCGCGCCCGGTGATGACGAGCGGCTCGATGCCGCCTTGCTGCAGCAGCTTCAAGCCGTGCCCGTCGAGCGTGCTGAAGGCCTTGAAGGTCTCGCCGTGCTCGCCGATGTAGAGGCGGCCGTCGGTCAGCACGCCGTCGACATCGAAGATCGCGGCGCGCACGCCCTGCGCCTGCAGCAGCAATGCGGGCGGGAAGTTCAGTGCCGGCGTCATGCGGGCTGCGCCGGGCCACGCGCCGTCGTCATCAGATCACCTTCGCCCGCATCAGGTCGTTGGAATTGAGCGCGCCGACGAGCTTGTCGGCTTCGTCGATGACGAGCAGGCTCGTCACGCGCCTGGCTTCCATCAGGTCGGCGGCGTCGACCGCGAGCGCGTCGTCGCGCAGCAGATGCGGCTGCGGGTGCATCACGTCGCGCGCACTGAGGGCGCGCAGATCGATGCCCTTGGCGACGAGCCGCCGCAGGTCGCCGTCGGTGAAGATGCCGAGCACGTGATCGTCGGCGTCGACGATGGCGGTCGCGCCGAGCCCCTTGTCCGTCACTTCGCGTATCAGCTCGATGAAGTCGGCGTCCGGCCCGACACGTGGGACGGCCGCGCCGTCACGCATGACGTCGCGCACATGGGTCAGCAGCTTGCGCCCGAGGGCGCCGCCCGGGTGCGAACGCGCGAAGTCGGCTTCGCGGAAACCGCGTGCGTCGAGCAGCGCGACGGCAAGCGCGTCGCCGAGCGCCATTTGCGCGGTCGTGCTCGCAGTCGGCGCGAGGTTGAGCGGGCAGGCCTCCTGATCGACCGCGCAGTCGAGCGTGACGTCGGCGTGCCGCGCGAGCGACGAGTCGGGCCGCCCGGTGATGACGACGACGCGAACATCCAGGCGCCGCAGGGCCGGCAGGATCGCGTTGAGCTCGTCGCTCTCGCCGGAGTTCGAGATCGCGATCACGACATCCCCCGGCGCCACCATGCCGAGATCGCCGTGGCTCGCCTCGGCCGGGTGGACGAACAAGGCCGGCGTGCCGGTCGAGGACAGCGTCGCCGCGATCTTGCGGCCGACGTGACCGCTCTTGCCCATGCCCATCACGACCACGCGGCCGCGGCAGGCGAGCATCCACTGCACTGCGGTGGCGAAGCCTTCGCCGGTGCGCGCCTTCAGCCCGAGCAGCGCCTGGGCCTCGATCTCGAAGGTGCGGTGCGCGAAGCCGAGCGCCCGCGCGGCATCGAAGCTTGGGGCGGCGGGCATCTTCAATTTCGCGCGGTGCGCATCGATCGGCTCGGCGGTCGAGGGGGCGTCGTCATCTCAGTGCCCGCCCGGCCGCCTGAAGGGCACTGACGCCCCTAGGGGGCAGCGAACGAAGCGAGCTTGGGGCAGTTTCATCCTGAGGCGGGGAGCGTGGCGTCCATTACGATCGGATCATTCTAGGCTCAGGCCACCCCGCACCGGGCGGGCGCCGCGTGCCTGCACCCCGATGGCAACGACCTTCGATCTCGTCCTGCTGTACCTGCTCGCGGCGGTTGCCGGCGCGGTGGTGTGCCGCACGCTGAAGCTGCCGCCGATGCTCGGCTACCTGCTCGTCGGCGTGCTGATCGGCCCGCATGCGCTTGCGGTGGCGAAGGATTCGGCCGGCTTTCAATACCTGGGGGAGTTCGGCGTCGTGTTCCTGATGTTCGTCATCGGGCTCGAGTTCAATCTGCCCAGGCTGCGCAGCATGAAGAAGCTCGTGTTCGGGCTCGGCCTTGCGCAGGTGGTGCTGACGATCGTCGGCACGGTGGCAGGACACCATCTGCTGAAGTGGCTGTTCTCGTTCTCGTCGCGCCCGTGGGAGTTGTCCTGGCAGGGCGCGGTCGTGCTCGGCGCGGCGATGGCGATGTCGAGCACCGCGATCATCGTCAAGCTGATGGCCGACCGCCTCGAACTCGCAAGCGAGCACGGGCGCCGCGTGATGGGCGTGCTGCTGTTCCAGGATCTGGCGGTGGTGCCGCTGCTGGTGCTGATCCCGGCGCTCAACTCGAGCGGCACCGACATGGCGACCTCGCTCGGCTGGGCCGGCCTGAAGGCGGTCGTGCTGCTGACGCTCCTGCTCGTCGGCGGGCAGCGCGTGATGCGCTGGTGGCTCACGCTCGTCGCGCGGCGCAAGAGCGAGGAGCTCTTCATCCTCAACGTGCTGCTGATCACGCTTGGCCTGGCGTGGCTGACGGAGCACGCCGGGCTGTCGCTCGCGCTCGGCGCCTTCCTCGCCGGCATGCTGATCGCCGAGACCGAGTTCAAGCATCAGGTCGAGGCCGACATCCGGCCGTTTCACGATGTGCTGCTCGGCCTCTTCTTCATCACGATCGGCATGAAGCTGAACGGGCAGGACGTGATCAACAACTGGGCGCTGGTGATCCTGCTCACGGTGCCGCCCGTGCTGTTCAAGTTCGCGCTCGTGGCGGGCTTGTCGAGGGTGTTCGGCGCGACCCCTGGCGTCGCGCTGCGCACCGGCCTCTATCTGGCGCAGGCCGGCGAGTTCGGCTTCGTGCTGCTCACGCTCGGCGCGGTGCAGCGGCTGATCGACCCGCAGTGGGTGAGCCCGGTGCTGGCGAGCATGGTGCTGTCGATGCTCGCCGCGCCGCTGCTCGTGCTCTACAGCAACCGCATCGTGATGCGGCTGTCGGCGACCGACTGGCTGATGCAGTCGGTGGCGATGACGACGATTGCCAAGCGCTCGATCAACGCCGAGGCGCACGTGATCATCGCCGGGTTCGGCCGCAGCGGCCAGAACCTGGCGCGCGTGCTCGAGGGCGAGAAGATCCCGTACATGGCGCTCGACCTCGACCCCGACCGCGTGCGTCAGGCAGCAGCGGCCGGCCAGAGCGTCGTCTTCGGCGACGCCGCGCGCCTGCAAAGCCTGATGGCGGCCGGCCTCGCGCGCGCGAACGCGGTGGTCGTGACGTATCACGACACGCCCTCGGCGCTGAAGATCCTCAAGCTCGTGCAGTCGCACGCGCCGAGCGTGCCGGTGATCGTGCGCACGCTCGACGACACCGACCTCGAGCAGCTGCAGGCGGCGGGCGCGACCGAGATCGTGCCCGAGGCGATCGAAGGCTCGCTGATGCTCGCGAGCCACGCGCTCGCGCTCGTCGGCGTGCCGCTGCGGCGCGTGATCCGCATCGTGCAGGATCAGCGCGACGCGCGCTACGGCTTGCTGCGCGGCTACTTCCACGGCGCGGACGACGACTCGGGCAGCGACAAGCAGAACCGCCGCTTGCTGTCGGTCACGCTGCCGATCGCGAGCCCGTTCAGCGGACGCACGCTCGCCGACCTGGTGCTGCACACGCTGGACGTGAGCGTCGTGTCGCTGCGGCGTGCGGGCGGCAGCGTGCTCCAGCCGAACGACGAACTGAAGCTCGAAGGCGGCGACACGCTCGTGCTGTCCGGGCTCCCCGAACCGCTGGCGATCGCCGAAGGCAAACTGCTGGTCGGTCGCTGAGGATGAAGATGCAAGACGCACAAGCCACGCTGCTCGAAGGCGTGATCGATCTGGCCCGGCGCGCAGGCGAGGTCGTGATGGCGGTCTACGCGACCGATTTCGCGGTGCGCGGCAAGGAAGACGCGTCGCCGGTGACCGAAGCCGACGAGCGCGCCGAGCGCGTGATCGTCCCCGGTCTCGAGCGGTTGCTGCCCGGCGTCGTGGTGGTTGCCGAAGAGGGCGTTGCGGCGCGCGGCGCGCCGACGGTCGGCGAACGCTTCTGGCTCGTCGACCCGCTCGACGGCACGCGCGAGTTCGTGCAGCGCAACGGCGAGTTCACGGTCAACATCGCGCTCGTCGAGGGCGGCGTGCCGGTGCTCGGCGTGGTGTTGGCGCCGGCGCTGGGGCGGCTCTACGCCGGGTCGTTGCGCGGCGGTGCGTTCGTCGACGACGCCAACGGGCGGCGCCCGATCGCGTGCCGCGCGCCGTCGCCCGCGGGCTTGACGGTGGTGGCCAGCCGCTCGCATGCGGACGAAGCGGCACTGAGTGCCTTTCTGGTCGGACGCGAGGTGGCGTCGATCGCGCGTTCCGGCTCGTCGCTCAAGCTGTGCCTGGTCGCCGCCGGCGAGGCCGACCTCTATCCGCGTCTGGGCCGCACGATGGAGTGGGACATCGCCGCCGGCCACGCGCTGGTGCTGGCGGCGGGCGGCGTCGTCTGCACGCTCGACGGCGCGCCGCTGCGCTACGGCAAGCCGGGGTTCGAAAACCCGCACTTCTTTGCTGCGGGGCGGTCGCTGGTACCGCTTTAGGTCGAAGCGCCGGCGCGCACTCAGTCGGTTTCGCCGCGCACGGTGAGGCGTTGCGTCGCCTCACCCGTCGCGTCGACGCTTTCGAGGTGCACGTCGAAGCCCCACAGGCGGCCGACATGCTTCAGGACTTCCTTTGCCGTGTCGTGCAGCGGGCGGTCGTCGTGCTGCGAGTGGCGCAGCGTGAGCGCGCGGTCGCCGCGCAGGTTTACGTCCCAGACCTGGATGTTGGGTTCGCGCTGGCCGAGGTCGTACTGGCGTGCGAGCGCCTCGCGCACGCGGCGGTAGCCGGACTCGTCGTGGATCGCGCTGACTTCGAGTTCAGCTTCCTGCTCGTCGTCGACGATCGCGAACAGTCGCATCTCGCGCATCAGGCGTGGCGAGAGGAACTGGCCGACGAAGCTTTCGTCCTTGTAGTTGCGCATCGCGTGGTCGAGCGTCGGCAGCCAGGGCTGGCCGGCGATGTCGGGGAACCATTGCCGGTCCTCGTCGGTGGGCGCCTCGCAGATGCGCTTGATGTCGGTGTACATCGCGAAGCCGAGCGCATAGGGGTTGAGTCCGTTGTAGGCGCGATGGCCGACCGGCGGCTGGTAGATGACGTTGGTGTGCGAGCCCAGCCACTCGATCATCATGCCGTCCGACAGCTGGCCTTCGTCGTACAGGGTGTTGAGCAGCCGGTGGTGCCAGAACGTGGCCCAGCCTTCGTTCATCACCTGCGTCTGGCGCTGCGGATAGAAATACTGCGCGACCTTGCGCACGATGCGCACGACCTCGCGCTGCCAGGGTTCGAGCAACGGGGCGTGCTTCTCGATGAAGTAGAGCAGGTTCTCCTGTGGCTCCTCGGGGAAGCGCTTGGTCGGGGCTTCGTCGCTCGCGGCCCCGGCGCGCTTGGGCAGCGTGCGCCAGAGGTCGTTGACCTGCTGCTGCGCATGCGCCTCGCGCTCCTTGCGCGCGGCGAGCTCCTGCGCGAGGGATTTGCGGCTCGGCCGGCGATAGCGATCGACGCCATGGTTCATCAGCGCGTGGCAGCTGTCGAGCAGGTCCTCCACCGCCTGCAGGCCGTGGCGTTCCTCGCAGTCGGCGACGTAGTTCTTCGCGTAGACGAGGTAGTCGATGATCGACGACGCGTCGGTCCACATCCGGAACAGGTAGTTGCCCTTGAAGAAACTGTTGTGGCCGTAGGCGGCGTGCGCGATGACGAGCGCCTGCATCGCCATCGTGTTCTCCTCCATCAGGTAGCTGATGCAGGGGTTGGAGTTGATGACGATCTCGTAGGCGAGGCCCATGTGGCCGCGGCGGTAGTTCTTCTCGGTCGAGATGAACTCCTTGCCGTAGCTCCAGTGGCGGTAGTTCACCGGCATGCCGACCGACGCGTAGGCGTCCATCATCTGCTCGGCGGTGATGATTTCGAGCTGGTTCGGGTAGGTGTCGAGGCCGTAACGTTCGGCCGTCGCACGGATCGCGTCGTGGTAGCGCTCGATCAGCTCGAACGACCAGTCGCTCGGCGCCGGCAGCGGCGCGCTCGGCCGCGACGGCGCGGGGTGCGGCGCCTGCAACGCGACGCGTGCCGGCTTGCGGCGGTCGTTCGAGTACGGTGCCGACGCGTCATTGAGTCGTCGGTCGCGAGAGGCATTGATCAATTGCCGACCTCCGTGCTGCGCACTGCGCTGCGAGTCCTCTTCGCCATGGCCGAGCGAGGGCTCATGCCGCGGCACTCTCTTTCTTGAACAGCTCGCGAAACACCGGATAGATCTGGGCCGCCTCGGTCACCTTGCGCATCGCGAAGTGACCCACCTCGGCCGCGAGCTGGGCGTATTCGTCCCACAGGTTCTGCTCTTCCTCGGCGACCTGCAGGTAGGCGTAGTAGCGGCACAGCGGCAGCAGTTGTTCGGCGAGCAGGCTGCGGCAGCGGCCGCTGTCGTGGTGCCAGTTGTCGCCGTCGCTCGCTTGCGCGCCGTAGATGTTCCATTCGCTGCGCGGATAGCGTGCACGCGCGATGTCGTTCATCAACTCCAGCGCGCTCGACACCACGGTGCCGCCGGTCTCGGTGCTGTGAAAGAAGTTCTGCTCGTCGACCTCCTGTGCCTGCGTGTGATGGCGGATGAAGACGATGTCGATCTTCTCGTAGTGGCGCGTGAGGAACAGGTAGAGCAGGATGAAGAAGCGCTTGGCCAGGTCCTTGCGCGATTCGTCCATCGAGCCGGAGACGTCCATCAGGCAGAACATCACCGCCTTCGCGCTCGGCACCGGCACGCGCACGCGGCTGCGAAAGCGCAGGTCGATCGGGTCGAGGTAGGGGATGCGCTCGAGGCGTGCGCGAAGCGCGGCGATCTCGGCCTCGAGCGACTTGATCTCGGCGGGGCTTGCGTGGGCGTCGCGCAGCAGGGCTTCGAGCTGCTCCTCGAGTTGCTGCAGCTCGCGCCGGGACTCCATGCCGAGCGCGATGCGCCGGCCGAGCGCGCCGCGCATCGAGCGCAGCACATGCAGGTTGCTCGGGTTGCCGTCGCTCGTCAGCCCCGCGCGGTGCGTCTTGTACTCGGGCACCTCGGCGAGCTGGGTGCGCTCGAGGTTCGGCAGCGCCAGGTCGTCGAAGAAGACCTGCATGAACTCCTCCTTCGTGAGGTGGAAGACGAAGTCGTCGTCGCCCTCGCCGGAGTCGCTCGCCTGACCCTTGCCGGAGCCGCCCGCACCGCCTTTGGGGCGCTTGATGCGATCGCCCTGCACGTAGTCCTGGTTGCCCGGGTGCACGCGCTCGCGCCGGCCGCCCGCGCCGTGGCCGAAGACCGGCTCGGCGATGTCGCGCTTGGGGATGCGGATGTCCTCGCCCTTCTCGATGTCGCGGATGCCGCGCCCGTCGACCGCGCGCTTGACCGCCTCGCGGATCTGCTCGCGATGGCGGCGCAAAAAGCGCTCGCGGTTGCCGATGGACTTGTTCTTGCCCGCCAGCCGCCGGTCGATGATGTGTTGGCGCATGGGCCCTTGCGCTCAGCTCGACTTGCGCACCCGCAGGTACCACTCGCACAGCAGGCGCACCTGCTTGGACGTGTAGCCCTTGTCGACCATGCGCGTCACGAAATCCTCGTGCTTCTTCGCCTCGTCGGCGCTCGCCTTGGCGTTGAAGCTGATGACGGGCAGCAGCTCCTCGGTGTTCGAGAACATCTTCTTCTCGATCACCGTGCGCAGCTTCTCGTAGCTCGTCCACGCCGGGTTGTTGCCGGCGTTGTTGGCGCGTGCGCGCAGCACGAAGTTGACGATCTCGTTGCGGAAGTCCTTCGGGTTGGCGATGCCGGCGGGCTTCTCGATCTTCTCGAGCTCCGCGTTGAGCGAGCTGCGATCGAACACCTCGCCGGTGTCGGTGTCGCGGTACTCGTGGTCCTGGATCCAGTAGTCGGCGTAGGTCACGTAGCGGTCGAAGATGTTCTGGCCGTACTCGCTGTAGCTCTCGAGGTACGCGGTCTGGATCTCCTTGCCGATGAACTCGGCGTACTTCACCGCCAGATGCTCCTTGATGAAGGCGAGGTACTTCTGCTCGAGCTCGGCCGGGAACTGCTCGCGCTCGATCTGCTGCTCGAGCACGTACATCAGATGCACCGGATTCGCGGCGACCTCGGTGCTGTCGAAGTTGAACACCTTGGACAGGATCTTGAACGCGAAGCGCGTCGAGACGCCGCTCATGCCCTCGTCGACGCCGGCGTAGTCGCGGTACTCCTGGTAGCTCTTGGCGCGCGGGTCGGTGTCCTTCAGGTTCTCGCCGTCGTAGACGAGCATCTTCGAGTAGAGCGACGAGTTCTCCGGCTCCTTGAGTCGGGTCAGGATGGCGAACTGGCTCATCATCTTGAGCGTCCCCGGTGCGCAGGTGGCGTCCGCAAGCGACGAGTGGCGCAGCAGCTTCTCGTAGATCTTGATCTCTTCCGAGACGCGCAGGCAGTACGGAATCTTGACGATGTAGATGCGGTCGAGGAAGGCCTCGTTGTTCTTGTTGTTGCGAAACGCCTTCCATTCGCTCTCGTTGCTGTGGGCGAGCACGATGCCGTCGAACGGGATTGCGCCGAACCCTTCGGTGCCTTTGAAGTTGCCTTCCTGCGTCGCCGTCAGCAACGGGTGCAGCACCTTGATCGGCGCCTTGAACATCTCGACGAATTCGAGCAGGCCCTGGTTCGCAAGGCACAGGCCGCCGGAGTAGCTGTAGGCGTCGGGGTCGTCCTGCGAATACGCTTCGAGCTTTCGGATGTCGACTTTGCCGACGAGGGCGGAGATGTCCTGGTTGTTCTCGTCGCCCGGCTCGGTCTTCGAGATGCCGACCTGCTTCAGGATCGACGGGTGGCGCTTGACGACCTTGAACTGGCGGATGTCGCCGCCGAACTCTTCGAGCCGCTTGACGGCCCAGGGCGAGAGGATGCGGTTGAGGTAGCGCTGCGGAATGCCGTATTCCTTCTCGAGGATCGCGCCGTCCTCGGTGGCGTCGAACAGGCCGAGCGGCGACTCGTTCACCGGCGAGCCCTTGATCGCGTAGAACGGCACGTCCTGCATCAGCTGCTTCAGGCGCTCGGCGATCGAGCTCTTGCCGCCGCCGACCGGGCCGAGCAGATAGAGGATCTGCTTGCGCTCCTCGAGGCCCTGCGCCGCATGACGGAAGTAGGAGACGACCTGCTCGATCGAATCCTCCATGCCGTAGAACTCGGCGAAGGCGGGGTAGATCTTGATCAGCTTGTTGGCGAAGATGCGCGACAGGCGGGGGTCGTTGCGCGTATCGATCGTCTGCGGCTCGCCGATCGCCTTCAACATGCGCTCGGCCGCGGTGGCGTAGGCGAGCGGGTTGCGCTTGCACTCGTCGAGATACTCTTCGAGCGAAAGCTCCTCTTCGCGGGTGCGCTCGTAGCGCGCGGCGAAACTGCTGATCACATCCATGCTGGCCTCCGGTCTGTCGGGGAGCCGGTGCCGGGGAGGATGCCCCGCCACCGTCTGGGAAGTTCTGATGAAGTCCCGCCCCAGCGGCGCCGGGCTCCATCAGAGCTTTCCTTGCCATCAGCAAAGACGCAGTTCCATCAGCATCGACCATCCGCGCCCGCAGCATGCGCCGAGAAGACGGTGTTTCGCCGCCTTGATGGCATGCTCCGCACGGGTCGATGAGCAAAGAGCATGCCGCGTGTATCGGCTGCTGTCATCCCCTCGTTCAATAAACGACCGTCGAAGTCATGCGAAGTTCCACAGGTGTTGCGCAGACAACGCGCGAGCATGTGGTGTCGGTTGACAGGGTTGCGCGCAGGCGCGTAGCGTCGTCTTCACCGCACAGCCGCACGCAGCGCAGCGCATGAGGATGCGATCATTGCCGAATGAACCGCAACCTCGCGCTGCTGGCACTGTGCCAGGGGCTATTCCTCACCAACAACGTTGTCTTCATCGCCATCAACGGCCTTGTGGGCTTGTCGCTCGCGCCACGCGCCTGGATGGCGACCCTGCCGGTGACGGGCTACGTGCTCGGCAGCGCGTTGTCGACCATGATCGTCGCGCGCCTGCAGGCGCGCCTCGGGCGCAAGCGTTCGTTTCAGATCGGCCTGGCGGTCGCCGTTTTCTCGGCTGCGCTGTGTGCGTACGCGGCTTCGACGCGAAGCTTCGGCCTGCTGCTGGTGGCGACCGTCGTCGCCGGCTTCTATGCGGCGAACGCATCGCTCTACCGGTTCGCCGGGCCGGAGCTGGTCGTGCCCGCGTTTCGCGAGCGCGCGATCTCGCTCGTGCTGGCGGGCGGCATCGTCGGCGGCGTGGTCGGCCCCAATCTCGCGAGCGCAACCCGCACGTTGCTGCCGCAACCGTTCGTCGGCGCCTATCTGTCGCTGATCGTCGTCGCGCTGCTCTCGTTCGTGGCCCTGTCGTTCATCCGTTTCCCGGCGCATGCGCCGCCGCTGCCGGGCGCGAGCCGCGGGCGGCCGTTGCGCGAGATTGCGCGCCAGCCCATCTTCATCGTCGCGGTGATGGCCGTCGGCGCCGGCTACGGCGTGATGAACCTGCTGATGGCGGCGACGCCGATCGCGATGGCGCAGTGCAAGCATCCGTTCGAGAGCGCTGCGCTGGTGCTCGAGTGGCATGTGCTCGGCATGTTCGTGCCGGGTTTCTTCACCGGCCACCTGATCCGTCGCTTCGGCGAGTTGCCCATCATGACGATCGGCGCGCTGCTGAACTTCGCCTGCGTCGCCATCGCCCTGAGCGGCATCGACGTCATGCAGTTCCTCGGCGCGCTGTTCCTGCTCGGCGTCGGCTGGAACTTCCTCTACGTCGGCGCGACGACGCTTTACACGCGCACTTACCGCCCCGAGGAAAAGAACCGGGCCCAGGGGGTGATGGACCTGTGCGTGTTCTCGACCATGGCGCTGAGCTCGTTCGCCTCGGGCGCGCTGATCACGACCCAGGGCTGGACCCTGCTCAACCTCGGCTCGCTGGTACCGATCGGCCTCGTGAGCGCCGCGCTGGGTTGGTTGGCGTGGCAGCAACGCATGCGCCCTGCAACTGCCTCGTAGCCGCGCCCGCGCCCGATGCGGGCGTGTATGGCCGTCGGCGTGACGCTAGCGTGGCGCGCGCAGCTTGGCGATCAGCGCATCGAGATCGTCGAGCGAGGCGAAGGCGATCGCCACTTCTCCTTGCTCGCTGCGCCGGGTCTTCTTCTTGACGCGGACTTCGACCTTGGCGGTGAGCAGGTCCGACAGCTCCTCCTCGAGGCGCAGGATATCGCGCGACTTCGATGGAGGTGCCCGCAGCAAGGGCCGCTGGCGGCCATTGCCTGCGAGGCGTGCGACGAGCTTCTCGGCCTCGCGCACGCTCAGGCGGCGCGCCACGATCTCGCTCGCCTGCGTGATCTGGTGCGCCTTGTCGAGCGCGAGCAGCGCGCGTGCATGGCCCATGTCGATGTCGCCTGACATCAGCATCTGCTGTACCGGTTCGGCCAGGCTGAGCAGGCGCAGCAGGTTGCTCGCCGCGCTGCGCGAGCGGCCCACGGCCTTCGCCGCAAGTTCGTGAGTGAGCCCAAACTCTTGCGTCAGCCGTTGCAAACCTTGGGCTTCTTCCAGCGGGTTCAGGTCTTCTCGCTGGATGTTCTCGATCAGCGACATGACGGCGGCCGACTCGTCCGGCACGTCCTTCACGAGCACCGGCAGTTCGAAGAGACCGGCCAGCGCGGCGGCACGGAAGCGCCGCTCGCCGGCGATGATCTCGTAGCGGCCGCCGTCGAGCGGGCGCACCAGCACCGGTTGCATCACGCCCTGGCTCTTGATGCTTTCGGCGAGTTCGTAAAGCGCGCCTTCGTCCATCCGCGTGCGCGGCTGGTAGCGGCCGGGCTGCAACTGGTTCAGCTTGAGCGTCGTCGGCAGCTCGTCGCCCGCGTCGCCCGACGCGGCGTCTTTCACCTTGGGGCCGAGCAGGGCTTCCAGGCCGAGGCCGAGGCCCTTGGGTTTCTTCGTCACCATGACGAGATTGTCCGTCATCGCGCATGTGCGCTTCGCGTTGCGCGGCGATGCCGTATGCTGGCAAGCCCCAAGTTGCGAGGTGACCGATGACGCATGTGGTTTTTGTCGATGGCCAGGAAGGCACGACCGGCCTGCGCATCCACGAGGTGCTGGCGCAGCGCGCCGACGTCGAGGTGCTCAGCATCGACCCCGCCCGCCGCAAGGACGCCGCCGAGCGTGCGCGCCTGCTCAACGCGGCGGATGTGGCGTTCCTGTGCTTGCCGGATGATGCGGCCCGCGAAGCGGCAACGCTCGTCACCAACCCACGGACCTGTCTGATCGACGCGAGCACAGCGCACCGCACCGCGCCGGGCTGGGTGTTCGGCCTGCCCGAACTCGCGCCGGGCCAGCGTGAGCGCATTCGCGCAGCCAAGCGCATATCGAATCCCGGCTGCCACGCGAGCGCCTTCATCATGTTGTTGCGCCCGCTGGTGGATGCCGGCATCGTGCCGCCCGACCTGCCGATTTCGGCAAGCTCGATCACCGGCTATTCCGGTGGCGGCAAGAAGATGATCGAGCAGTACGAGCGCGGCGACGACCCGCTCCTGACCGCGCCGCGCCCCTACGGCCTCGGCCTGAAGCACAAGCATGTGCCCGAGATGCAGCAGCACACCGGCTTGCGCTCGAAGCCGCTGTTCATGCCGATCGTGGGCAATTTCTACAAGGGGCTGGCGGTGTCGGTGCCGTTGCACTTCAGCCAGTTGGCGCCGGGCAGCGACGCGGCTGCGATCCAGCGCGCCTTCGAACGGCACTACGAGGGCGAACGCTTCGTGCGCGTCATGCCGTTGTCGGACCCGGCGACGCTGGAGCACGGCTTCTTCGACGTCATGGCCGCCAACGACACGAACCGCGTCGACCTCTTCGTGTTTGCCGGGGCTGACCAGGCGATCCTGATCGCGCGGCTCGACAACCTCGGCAAGGGCGCGAGCGGCGCCGCGGTGCAATCAATGAACGTGCACCTCGGGCTCGACGAAGGCCTCGGGCTGGCCTGACTGACCTGCACGGCATTTGAGCGGCGCCCTTTGGCGCCGCGGCGATCACAGAGCCGTCGAACCGGCGCGGACGCGGAACGGTGTCACGCGGGCATGGAACGCATGCGCTCGATCATCTCGCCGGCGAAGGCCACGAACGCCTGCGCGCCCTTGGAAGAAGGGTCGAAGACGACACCCGGCAGGCCATAGCTCGGGGCTTCCGCGAGGCGCACGTTGCGTGGAATCACGGTGTTGAAGACCTTGTCGCCGAAATGCGACTTGAGCTGCTCGCTGACCTGTTGCTGCAGCGTGATGCGGGTGTCGAACATGACGCGCAGCAGCCCGATGATCTGCAGATCGGGGTTGAGGTTGGCGTGCACGCGCTTGATCGTGTTGACGAGATCGGACAGGCCTTCGAGCGCGAAGTACTCGCACTGCATCGGCACGACGACGCCGTGCGCGCTGCACAAGCCGTTGAGCGTGAGCAGGCTGAGCGACGGCGGGCAGTCGATCAGCACGAAGTCGTATTCGTCGCCGAGCGCGGCGAGGGCCAGTTTGAGCCGCTTCTCGCGCCGCTCGAGGCCGACGAGTTCGACTTCGGCGCCGGCCAGCTCGCGATTCGCGCCGAGCACATCGAAGCCACCTCGTGGACTGGCGACGCGTGCTTCGGCGACGCTCGCGCTTTCGATCAGCACATCGTAGACACTGAGCGTGAGTGAGCGCTTGTCGACGCCGGAACCGGTCGTGGCATTGCCTTGCGGATCGAGATCGACCACCAGCACGCGCTGGCCAAGCTGCGCCAGCCCGGCCGCGAGGTTCACGGTCGTCGTCGTCTTGCCGACTCCGCCCTTCTGGTTGGCGATGCAGAAGATCTTGCTCATCGTTTCAACTGCTTCCGAGCCGAATGCCGAAGCCGAGCAGGAAGACCCCGGCCACCCTTTCCAGCCAGCGGGCGAGCCGGCGGTGCGCCTTGACCTGTTGCGCGACGGCCTGGGCAAACGCGCACAGCGTCAGGCAGTACACGGCGGTGATGGTCGCGATCGTCGCCGCCATGGCGGCGAACGTGAGGGCGCCGCGGTGCGTGGCCGGGTCGATGAAGAGCGGAAAGAACGCCATGTAGAAGACGATCGCCTTCGGGTTCAGCAGGGTGATGAGAAAGGCCTGCCGCGCGTAGTCACGCGGTTCGATGCGGATCGGCGCGGCATGCCCTTCCCTGGCAAAGATGAGGCGCAGGCCGATCCACCCCAGATAGGCGGCGCCGCCGTACTGCACGAGTTGGAATGCGGCGGGATGCGCTGCCAGAAGTGCCGCGACACCGCCCACCGCCATCCAGAGCAGGACCTGGTCGCCGACGATCAGGCCGAAGGTCGCCTGCGCACCGGCGCGAAAGCCGCCCTTGCCGGTGGACGTGAGGAGCGCAAAAGTACCCGGCCCCGGGAGGGCAAGGAACAGCAATATCGCGACGCAGAATGCGCCGTAGTCTGAAATGCCGAACATGCTCGGGCCTCCCAGGTGGGAGTGTAGAGGCAGTGCGGCAGCTCGCGATCGCAGGGGCGTGCTTCTGGCCGCGCGATGTCGCGTCGAAGCGGCATCGGCTGCACGTCAGGGTGCGCGGGTGTGAACTGCGGGCGTCGCGACAAGGGTCAGGATCAGCGCCGCTCACGCATCCAGATCAGGCAGCGGTCGGCATCCAGTCCGGGCACGTCAACTTGTTCCACGTGAAACACGTCGATCACTTGCGGCATTGCGTCGATCTCGTCCGATGGCGACTTGCCCTTCATCGCGAGCCAGACGCCACCCGGCGCGAGGCGGTCGCGGGTCAGCGCAACGAAGTCGGCGAGGGTGGCAAACGCGCGCGATGTGATCAGGTCGAAAGGCGGCTCGGTCAGCGCTTCGACGCGCGAATGAACCGCGTGCAGGTTGTGAACGCGAAGTTCGGCCGCTGCCTGGCGAACGAAGCTCGCCTTCTTGCCGACCGCGTCGACGCAGGTGACATCGAGCGTCGGCATGGCGACAGCGATCACGAAGCCGGGCAGGCCGGCGCCACTGCCGACGTCGAGCACGCGTTTCGGTGCGTCGCCGGCCCATCGGCGCAACGGCGAGACGACGGCCAGGCTGTCGAGCAGGTGCTGCACCACCATGGCAGACGGGTCGCGCACCGCCGTCAGGTTGTAGACGCGGTTCCACTTGGCGAGCAGCGCCAGGTAGCCAAGCAGGGCGTCGAGCTGCTGTTCGCTCAGCCCGACGCCGAGCGCGGTGGCGCCTTCGCTCAGCCGCGCCCGCTCAGGCGGCATCGCGCCGCGCCGATTCGGGCGTTGACACCGCACCCGTGCCGTCGGCGCTGCGTGTCATGGCGCTTGCTGCGTCGGAGTCGAGCGCCGCCAGTCCGCCCTTCTTGAGATGGACGAGCAGCAACGACACCGCCGCCGCCGTGACGCCCGGGAGGCGCGCCGCCTGGCCCAGCGTCTCGGGTCGGTGCTGGTTCAGGCGCTGACGCACCTCGTGGGACAGTGCGAAGACCCTGGCGTAGTCGATGTCCGCAGGCAGGCGCAGGCCCTCGTAGTGCGCGGCGCGCGCCACGCCGAGGTTCTGCTTGTCGATGTAGCCGGCGTACTTGACGCCGACTTCGACCTGCGCGATCACGGTGTCGGCGAGTGTGGCGCCCAGTTCGTTGCCAAGGCGCTCGCGCGCGAGCGTACCGGGGCTGGCCGCGTTGGCAACGGCTGCCGCTGCGTCAACCTGATCGAAGCCCACGCCCGGCCGGCGCAGAAGATCGGTCAGGCGGTATTCGTGTTCGAGCGGCTTGCCGAGCAGGCGCTCGGCGTCGGCGGCGGGCAGCGTGGCGGGGCCCAGCCACGTGCGCGCGAGGCGCTCTGTTTCACGTGAAACAGCATCGCGCTTGCGGCAGAACGCCGACCAGCGCACATCGTCGACAAGCCCGAGTTCGCGCCCGATCTCGGTCAGCCGGAGGTCGGCGTTGTCCTCGCGCAGTTGCAGCCGGTACTCGGCACGGCTGGTGAACATGCGGTAGGGCTCGTTGACGCCCTTGGTCGTCAGATCGTCGACGAGCACGCCGAGGTAGGCCTTGTCGCGCCCGGGCACCCAGGCGTCGCGACCCATGACCTTCAAGGCGGCGTTGACGCCGGCGAAGAGACCTTGCGCTGCTGCTTCTTCGTAGCCCGTCGTGCCGTTGATCTGCCCGGCGAAGAAGAGGCCCTCGATGGCGCGCGTCTCGAAGCTCGATCGCAGCGCGCGCGGGTCGAAGTAGTCGTACTCGATCGCATAGCCGGGGCGCAGGATGTGCGCGTTCGCGAGCCCCTGCATCGACCGAACGGCAGCGAGTTGCACGTCGAAGGGCAGCGAGGTCGAGATGCCGTTCGGGTAGAACTCGTTCGTCGTCAGCCCTTCGGGCTCGAGGAAGATCTGGTGCGACGACTTGTCCGCGAAGCGGTTCACCTTGTCCTCGATGCTCGGGCAGTAGCGCGGACCGACGCCTTCGATCACGCCGGTGAACATCGGGCTGCGGTCGAATCCCGCGCGGATGATCTCGTGCGTGCGCTCGTTGGTATGCGTGATCCAGCACGGCACCTGGCGCGGGTGCTGCGACGCGTCGCCCAGAAAGCTGAACACCGGCACCGGGTCCGAGTCGCCCGCTTGCTCGACGAGTCGGGTGAAGTCGATGCTGCGGCCGTCGATGCGGGGCGGTGTCCCCGTCTTGAGCCGGCCCTGAGGCAGCTTCAGCTCCTTCAGGCGCGCCGACAGCGTGACCGCGGGCGGGTCACCGGCGCGCCCCGCGGCGTGGCTTTCGAGCCCGACGTGGATGCGGCCGTCGAGGAAGGTGCCCGCGGTGAGCACGACGGCGCGCGACGCGAAGCGAATGCCGATCTGCGTGACCGCGCCGGCCACGCGATCGCCTTCGAGGATCAGGTCGTCCACCGCCTGCTGGAAGATCCAGAGATTCGGCTGGTTCTCGAGCCGGCGCCGGATCGCGGCCCGATAGAGCACGCGATCCGCCTGCGCACGCGTTGCGCGCACGGCCGGCCCCTTGGAGCCGTTGAGGATCCGAAACTGGATGCCGGCCTCGTCGGTCGCCGCGGCCATGGCGCCGCCGAGGGCATCGACCTCCTTCACGAGGTGGCCCTTGCCGATGCCGCCGATCGACGGGTTGCAACTCATCTGCCCGAGCGTTTCGATGTTGTGCGTGAGCAGCAGCGTCGCGCTGCCCATGCGGGCGGCGGCCAGCGCCGCCTCGGTGCCGGCATGGCCGCCACCGACGACGATGACGTCGAACGTGCTGGGGTAGTGCATGGTTTGTGCCTGTGTCGCTTTGGCTGTCGCGGGGTGACCGGCGCGCTGGTGCGGGGTGGCGCCGGACGCGTCGGAAGTGGCCGCGGCGGGGTGCCGCATTTTACGAGGCAGGGCGCGAGACCGCTTGGTGGCGAGGTCGCCGGGCGGGTTCGGTGAACGGGCGCCCGCGTTGCCCGGTCGGGAAGTGGCGCTCGGTCCGCGACCGCGGTCAGCGTCGCGCCCGGTCCTGCCCTACGCCGGGCGCAACATCTCCAGATGCGGGATGCCGTCCTCGAGATAGGCCTCGCCGACGGCAACGAATCCGAAGTCGGCATAGAAGCGCTCGAGCCGCTCCTGGGCCGAGATCCGGATCGCCAATCGCGGGTGCATCTGCGCGCAGTGCGCGACCACGCGTCGCACGAGCTCGCGCCCGAGCCCCAGACCGCGCACGGGCGCGGTCGTGATCACGCGGCCGATCGAAGGCTCCGCGTACTTCGCGCCGGGGTTCAGGAGGCGTGCATAGGCGAGCGGCAGGGCGTGTTCGGGCGACCACGCGGCGAAGTGACACGACAGCTCGTCGTATTCGTCGGCGTCGAGGTAGATGCACTGCTGCTCGACCGCGAACACCATCTGACGCGCGCGATAGATGCGCGCAAGCTCGACCGGGCTCAGTTCACCGAAGCGGCAGACGCGCCAGTCGATTTCACTCGGCAGGTGGCGCTTTGGCGCGGCGGCCGTCGCACGCCTGGCACGGCGCTCCGCCGGCGCGCCCTCCGAGCCGTGACCGCCGCCGCCTGCGCCCTCGTCGAGCGCGGCGGCATACGGGGAGCGCTTCGCGCGGCGAGCGTTCATGCCCGGCCCCTGCGCGGCCCGCTGCCGCCCTGCAGCTGCTGCAGCGTATGTGCGGCGCCTTGCTGCAGCACGATCACGCGATCGGCCGACGCGATCGTCTCCGGCCGGTGGGCGACGATCACGCGCGTCAACTGCAACTGCGCGACGGCCTGGTTCACGAGCCGCTCGCGATCGACGTCGAGCGAGCTCGTCGCCTCGTCGAGGAAGAGGAAGCGCGGCCGCTTGTACAGCGCGCGCGCGAGCAGGATGCGCTGCTTCTGCCCGCCCGACAGCGTCGCGCCCATGCTGCCGATCAGCGTGTGATAGCCCATCGGCAGCACGTCGATCTCCTCGTTCACCGAGGCCCGCCGGGCGCATTCCTCGACCCAGGCGAGATCGGGCTCGACGTCGAAGAAGCAGATGTTGTCGGCGATAGAGCCTGCGAACAGCGGCTCGTCCTGCATCACGGTGCCGATCATGTCGCGCCAGCGCGCGAGGCCGATCTGCTCCAGGCGCGCGCCGCCGACCGTGATCTCGCCGGCATCGGGCGTGTGCATGCCCAGCATCACCTTGAGCAGCGTCGTCTTGCCGCAGCCCGAGGGGCCGACGATCGCGACCGACTCGCCGGGCTCGATCTCGAGGCTCAGACCGGAAAGTACCTCGGGTTCCCCTTCCGCATAGCGAAACGAAACGTCACGGAGTGAGAGCCGTGCCTCGAGTTCGCGCCCTTCGTGGGCCTTCGGGGCGTCGTCCTCGGGTGCGGTGAGCACGATGTCCGACAGGCGTTCACCCTGCAGCTTCAGCATGCTGAGCTCGACGCCCTTGTCGATCAGGCCGCTGATGCGGGTCGCGAACTGCTCCTTGAACGCGATGAACGCGAACAACATGCCGACGGTGAAGCTTTGCTGCATCACGAGCAGCGCGCCGACCCAGATGACCGCCACCCGCTCGATGCCGAACAGGAGCTTGTGCGACATCGTGAGCAAGAGATCGATCTTGCGCGTCGCGAGGGTCGCGTTCATCGCCTCGACGACGACGTTCATGAAGCGCGCCTGTCGATCCTGCTGGCGGTTGAACAGCTTGATCGCCTGCACGCCGCGCAGCGACTCGAGAAAGTGCGTGGCGCGCTGCGCGTCGTGGACGATCGCTTCCTCGGTCGCGTTGCGCAAGGGCTTGAACAAGGCCCACTTCAAGAGCGCATAGAGCAGCACCGCGCCGAGCACGATCGCAGTCAATGTCGTGCTGTAGACGAGCATCATCGCGAGTGTCACGACGACGAGCAGGCCGTCGAGCACGGCCTCGATGAAGTGCGTCGTCAGCGTTTGCTGGATCTGCTGGATCGCGCCGAAGCGTGACATCACGTCGCCCGTGTGACGCTTCTCGAACCATGCCAGCGGCAGGCGCATCAGGTGCGCGAAAACGTTGCCGAGCCACTGCACGTTGAGCGTCGCCGAGAGATACAGCACCGCCCAGGAGCGCAGCGCAGCGGCCGTCACCTGCATCAGCACCAGCAGGCCGAAGCCGACACCGAGGGTGACGAGCAGGTCCCGGTCGGCGCTGAGCAGCACGCCATCGACCACCCATTGGATGAAGAAGGGCGAGAGCAAGACGAAGGCTTCGAGCGCCAGCGCGAGTGCGAAGATCTGGAAGAGCGAACGCTTCAACCCCGTCACGCGGCCGAGTAGCTGGCGCAGCGTGATGCGCTGGCGCGCGTTGCCGGTGACGAACTCGGCCGCCGGCGACAGCTCAAGCGCGACACCGGTGAAGTGGCGCGACACTTCGGCAAGCTTCATGCGGCGCACGCCGTGCGCCGGATCGTGAATCTCCGCGACGCCGCCGCGCACCGACACCAGCACGACGAAGTGGTTCAGGTCCCAGTGCAAGACACAGGGCAGGGCCAGCTGCGGCAAGTGATCGAGCTCGGCGCGCAGCGGCCGCGCGTTGAGCTGCAGCGCGCCCGCCATGCGCACCAGATCGGCGAGCGTCACGCCCTTGAGCGAGAGCGTGAAGCGTCGGCGCAGCGTCGGCAGGTCGGTGCGAAGCCCGTGATGTGCGGCGACCATGGCGAGGCACGCCAGCCCGCACTCGGCCGCTTCGGTCTGCAGGATCACCGGCGCCCGCTTCGAGCCGAAGCCCAGGTGCAGATCGCCGAACATGATCAGACGCGCCCGGCGACGCCGAGCACGGGTTCGAACAGCCACTCGATCAGCCGGCGGCGGTCCAGCAGCACATCGGCCTCGAGCTGCATGCCGGGCGCGAGCGGCTGCGCCTGCCCGTAGGCCGACACGTCCTGCCGATCGAGCGCGACGGTGATGCGATACAGCGGCTCGCCTGCATTCGGGCCGCCGCTGAGCGCGCCGGCACCGGCGCCGGTCGCCGCGGTGGACAGCGCGAGGCCCGCGAGTTCGTTGGCCTGCAGCGGCGTGCGCGACACCTGCAGGACATGCCCGAGGTAGTGCCCGAACTTCTGGTATGCGTAGGCCTGATAGCGCAGCTGCACCGGCTGGTCGGGGCGAAGAAAGCCGATCGCGCTCGACGGTGCGTAGAGGTGCGCCTCCAGTTTCGCCTGCGCCGGCATCAGGCTTGCCAGCGCCACGTTGGGCTGCACACTCTGGCCCACCTCGGCGAGCACGGTCGTCAGCACGCCATCCTGCGGCGCGCGGATCACGATGCGCTGGCGCGCCGCGCTCTCGACCGACTCCTGAGACAACGCGGCCAGGCTGCGTTCGGTCTGGCGCTGCAGCGCCTCGGCTTGCAGCGGCAATTCGCGTTGCTGCGTCTCGAGTGTGCCGATCTCGCGCAACTGCGCTGCACGTTGACGCTCGAGCGCCTGCAACTGCGCCTTCTGGCCGAGCAACTCCTCGGCCTTGGTCTGCAGGGCAGCATCGGAAATGAAATTCTCGTTGCGCAGCGACTCGAGCCGCGCCTGCGACTGCTGCGCGAGCTCGAGGCGTTGCTGCTGAATCGCGGCCTCGGCTTCGATCTGCACCAGCTCACGCCGCATGTCGGCAAGGCGGCGGTCGAGCCCTGTGCGCTGCGCCTGCAAGAGCTGCTCCTGCTGGCGCAGACTCGCCTGAAGGCTGCGCTCGCGCTCGGCGAGACTTTGCTGCACCGCAGCCTGAGTGTCGCCGGCGATCGTTGCACGGTCGACCGACAGCTCGAAGAGCACATCGCCGCGCGTGACTCTCTGCCCCTCGCGCGCATGGTTTGCAAGCACGGTGGCTGCTTCCGGCGGCACGAGGCGGATCAGGCCCAGGTCGGGCACGAGCACACCGCTCACATGCGCCTTGCGCGTGTATTCGCCGACGAACAGATAGCCGATCACCAACGCCGCGACGCTCACCGTGAAGACGGTGAGCAATGTCATCGACAGCGGCCGGACGAGTTGGACCCCGCCCAGCCAGGATTGACGCTGACCGTCGACCGCTTCGGGCCGGAACAGCAGCGTCACGCCGGCAGGGCGAAGCGTGGCCTTGGCGTCATCGGCTGGCACGTCCTCGTCCGCGATTGCAGGCCCGGGCGGGCCTGCGGGGGGCGAATAGGCTTACCAGCCGTGCTTCGGCGCGGCAACGTCCCAGCCGTGCTTCGGCGCGGCAACCCCGCCGCCGACCAACTGATGAAGACGGGCCGGCAACGGTTGCGGCGCGCCGATGCGTGAGGTTTCGAGCTCGCGGACGCTTTGGCCAAGGGCACGGGAAACGAAAGACTTGAGGCTGGCTTGCATGTCGGACTCCTGGGTGGGGTTCTCTGCGGGCACGCTGCGTGCTCACAGCCCGGATTCCAACAGGCATTGCCGTCGTTTGAAACTGTCAAGTCTTACAGGGTAGGGATGCCAAACTCGCAAAAAGCGTGTAACGAAAACGCCAAAAACGCACGATTTCAGCGGATGAGACCGAGGCGAAGCGCCTTCAACACGGCCTGGTGCTTGTTGGTGCAGTCGAGCTTGTGCATTCCGTTGTTGATATGCAACACTGCGGTGCGTTCGCTGATGCCGAGCACCTCACCGACCTCCCAAGCCGTCTTGCCGTCCATGGTCCAGCGCAGGCATTCGAGTTCGCGCGGCGTGAGTTGCGGGCGCTCGGGCTGCGCCGCAGCGGGCACCAGGATGCGCAGCGCGGCATCCTGCGCATGGACGGCAAACAGTTGGAGGTCCGCGACCATGCGCGTCAACTCGCTGGGGTCCTTGGGCATCGCCTGTGCGCGGTCTACGCCGAGAACGAAATGCCGCCCTTCTGGCATATGCAGTGCGAGGCAAACGCCATTGCGAAATCCGAACTGCGCCTGCTCTTCCCAGATGTCACCGGTCCCGCTGGAAGTGTATGTATCCTGATTCCAGATGATCGGTACGCTCTGATGCTTGCAGTGCTGCATCACCGGATCACGACGCATCTTTGACGAGTCATCCAAAACGTCGCAAAAGGCTTCCGGCGCATTGTGGACGGTGATGAACTCAGGCGCGCCTAACGGGTGATCGATGACTGTGATTGCAGATACGGTATCGAAGCCTAGCTTCTGTGAAAAGCGCACGACCTCACTCCGGAACTCGTCTTGGCTCCGCGCTTCCATGACCGACAAGAACCCACCCTGCAACATCAGTTTCCCTTGAAGGACCCGCCGCAATTCACGCGAACGGTCTTTTGCAGTCCCCCTGACAAAGTTTACAGATGGCAAGCCGTTTGATCTTGCTCATACTGCACAACATGATGAAACATCTCGCATCTTCGCCGGCCCGACACCACCTCGAGCCGCCCTCCATCCCCGCGTGGGCCGTGTTTGCCTGGCCAACCGTATTGTGGCAGGCACCGCACCCCGAGGGGCGACGTTTTATGCATCTCGGCACGCGCGTCACGAACCCCGGACAGCCGGTCTGCAGCGGGCAGACGCTGTGGGGCGACTCCGAGGCCGAGCAGGCGGCCGGCCTCGCGTGGGACTGGATCGAGCTGACGCACGGCGTCGTTGCGATGGCCGATCCGATGGCCGTGATCACGAATGTGCGCCTGCTCGGCCCGGGCGGCGAGGTGCTGACCGCGTCCGAGGCGGCGCCGCACCTGAACGAACTCGTGCATGCATTGCCCTGGCAGTGCGAGGTGCAGCGCGCGATCAAGAAGCTCGGCCTTCACTGAGCGCCGCCGCAGGCGGCGACCCTGTGAGGGTGGCCTCAGCGCCGCGCGGGCGGCGCCGGTTTCGTCAAGCCAGGTGCGCCGCCGCAAGCAGTGATTTCGTGTACGCATGCGCCGGCGCATCGAACAGCGCCAGCGCCTCGCCACGCTCGACGATCTCGCCGTCCTTCATCACCAGCACCCGGTGCGACATCGCGCGCACGACCGCGAGGTCGTGGCTGATGAAGACATAGCTCATGCCGTAATGCTGCTGCAGCTGCGCGAGCAATGCGAGCACCTGCTGCTGCACCGAGACATCGAGCGCCGAGGTCGGCTCGTCTAGCACCAGCACTTCGGGGCGCAGCACCACCGCACGCGCGATCGCGATGCGCTGGCGCTGCCCGCCCGAGAACTCGTGCGGATAGCGCTGCAGCACGTTGTAGAGCCCCTGCGCCTCGCTCAGGCCGACCTCGGCGAGCATCTCCAGCACGCGTTTCTCGCGCTCGGCCTTCGACAGCTCCGGCATGTGCAGCGCAAGCCCTTCGCCGACGATCTGGCCCACCGTCATGCGCGGGGAGAGGCTGGCGAAAGGATCCTGGAACACGACCTGCATGCGCTTGCGCATCGCGCGCAAGGCGTCGCGCCCGGCGTCGTCGATGCGCGTCGCGCCCATCTCGATGCGGCCGCCCGCGATCGGCTGCAACGCGAGCAGCGCCATGCCGAGCGTCGTCTTGCCCGACCCCGATTCGCCGACGATGCCCAGCGTCTCGCCGCGCTTGAGCGCCAGCGTCGCGTCGCGCACCGCGACGAAACTGCGCGTCCGGAACCAGCCGGCCGAACTCTTGAACTCGACCCGGACGTCCTTGCCGTCGACGAGCACCGGCGCGTCGTCCGCGACCGGCAGCACGACGCGCTGCGGCCGGCTGGCGAGCAGCTTCTTCGTGTACGCATGCTGCGGATTGCCGAACACGGCATCGGTCCCGCCGGTCTCGACGAGCCTGCCGCGCTCCATCACGCCCACGCGGTGCGTGAAGCGGCGCACGAGATTCAGGTCGTGCGTGATGAAGAGCAGCGCCATGCCCATCTCGCGCTGCAATTCGTCGAGCAGGGCGAGGATCTGCGCCTGGATCGTGACGTCGAGCGCGGTCGTCGGTTCGTCCGCGATCAGCAACTGCGGTCGGCAGGCAAGCGCCATCGCAATCATCGCGCGCTGACGCTGGCCGCCCGACATCTGGTGCGGCAAGGTGTCGATGCGGCGCTCGGGCTCGGGGATGCCGGTGCGCGCGAGCAGCTCGATCGCTCGCGCACGCGCCTGCGCTTTGCTCAGGCCCTCGTGAAGTTCGAGCACTTCGCCGATCTGGTTGCCGACCGTGTAGAGCGGGTTGAGCGCCGTCATCGGCTCCTGGAAGATCATGCCGATGCGCGCGCCGCGGATGCCGCGCATCTCGCGCTCGCTCTTGGCGAGCAGGTCCTCGCCATCGAAGCGGATCAGGCCGCTCGTCGTCGCTGCATCGACGAGTCGCAGCACCGACAGCGCGCTGATCGACTTGCCCGAACCCGACTCGCCGACGAGCGCGAACTTCTCGCCCGCAGCAATCGAGAAGGACACGTCATCGACGACGCGCGAATCGCCGAAGCGCACGTTCAGGTGCTCGACCGACAGCAGCGGTGCGGCATTCATGTTTGAGCCCCTCATGTCAGTTGCCCCACCGCGCGTCGCGCGACCCGCGACGCATGAAACGGGTTTGTCTTCCCCTCGGGGACCGGTTGCCGCAGGCAACCAGGGGGTATGGCGGTGTTAGCGCGCCGAACCCGATCCGGGTCTCCCGGTCGGGTTCGGTGCCCCCGCGGGGGGCGGCCGCCAGACGGCCGGGGGTCGTCAGTTTCATTCATGATTTGCGCGTGTCGAAGGCGTCGCGCAGCGCGTCGCCGATGAAGGTCAGCAGCAGCAGCGTGAACACCAGCACCGCGAAGGTCGGGAAGATGATCCACCAGGCGTCGAGGTTGGCCTTGCCCTGCTTCACCAGGTCGCCGAGCGAGGGCACCGAGGGCGGCACGCCGAGCCCCAGGAAATCGAGCGCGACGAGCGCGAGGATCGCGCCGCTCATGCGAAACGGCAGGAAGGTGATGACGGGCGTCATCGAATTCGGCAGCACATGGCGCCAGATGATCTGCAGGTTGGACAAGCCCATCGCGCGCGCCGCCTTGACGAACTCGAGGCCGCGGTTGCGGAAGAACTCGGCGCGCACGTAGTCGGACAGGCCGATCCAGCCGAACAGCGACAAGAGCACGAGCAGCAACAGGAGCGACGGCTCGAAGATCGACGCGAAGATGATCAGCAGGTAGAGT
>JAMLIM010000034.1 GCA_023954175.1 Rhizobacter sp. | reverse complement strand
CATCGACACCCGACGGCCGCGTCATCTCCACCAGATGGCCGAGCAGGCCGAAGCCGGTCAGGTCGGTACACGCCGTGGCCCGGTGCCGGGTCAGGATCGCCGCGCCGCGCTGGTTCGACAGCATCATCGACTGCAGCGCCGCTTCGATCCAGCGGCCCTTGGCGCGCAACTGGTCGCGCGCCGCGAACAAGGTGCCGGTGCCGATCGGCTTGGTCAGCAGCAATACGTCGCCCGCGCGCATGCCGCCCTTGCGCATCACGCTCGCCATCGTTTCGTCGATCAGGCCGTTGACCGCAAAGCCCAGCGCCAGCTCGCGGCCTTCGCCGGTATGGCCGCCGACGAGCGCGCAGTTCGCGTCGTTCAGCACCTCGACCGCGCCGGTCATCATCTGCAGCAGCAGGTCCTCGACCTTGGCTTCGAGGCCGGGCGGCACGGTCGCCACGGCGGTCGCCGTCTGGGCCTCGGCGCCCATCGCGAAGATGTCGCCGAGCGCGTGGTTCGCGGCGACCTTGCCGAACACATAGGGGTCGTCGATGAAGGCGCGAAAGAAGTCCACCGTGTGCACCATCGCCATGCCGGGCGGCACGCGCACGACGGCGGCATCGTCGGGCGCATGCAGGCCGATCAGCACGTCGTCGCGCGCCACCGGCTGCAGCGCGCCGAGCGCGCGCGACAACACCGTGGCGCCGACCTTCGCGCCGCAGCCGCCGCAGCGCATCGCGATCGCCGAGATCGCCTGCTGTGATTCTTCCGCCGTCAGCGGCAACTGCGGTCCGCTGGCCGGCCTGTCTGCCTGCTGCGCATCCATCGCCTGGAACTCGCTGAAGCGGCGCATGAAGCGGCGGTCGATCCAGTCCTTCCAGCGCCAGACCCAGTCGCCCTCGAAGCCGATCGCGCCTCGCGACGCGACGGCGTGGGTGTCGCCGGTGCTGATCAGCGCCAGCCAGCGGCGCTGGGGCCGGTAGGCGTGCAACGGCTGGCCGAGCACGCTGCGGCGCAGGTTGTCGGCCAGCGGCCGGCCCATGCGCACTGCGAACACGCCGGCCTTCTCCAGCGGCCGGCCGACGATTGCCGCGATGTCGCCGGCGGCGAAAACGCGCGGATCGGTCACCGACTGCAGCTGATCGTTGACCTCGATGAAACCGTCGGCGTCGAGCGCCAGGCCCGTCTCGCGCAACCACGGCGCACCACCCGCCTGCGTCACCCACACCACTTCGTCGGCGGGCCAGGTCCGGCCGTCGGCGCTGGTCAGGCGGCCGGATGACACCTGTGTCACCTCGGCGTCGCGATGCAGCGTGACGCCGCGATCGGTCAGCACGCGCGTGAAGCGTTGCCGGACGCCGGGGTTGTGCGTCGGCAGGATGTCGGCGCCGACGGTGAACAGGTGGAACGCGAGTTCGTCCGGGTCGCGACCGAGCGCCCGCAGCTCGTTGCGCAAGCGGTACTGCATCGCGAGTGTCAGTTCGACGCCGCCGGCGCCGGCGCCGACGACCGCGATGGTGGTGCGCCCCGGGTGGCGCCGCACCCGCTCCAGCAGCGCCAGCCAGCGCTGATTGAACTGCCGGATCGGCTTGACCGGCACCGCGTACTTTTCCGCGCCGGCCACCTGCTGCATCTGCGGCGTCGAGCCGATGTTGATCGACAGCAGGTCGTAGGCGATAGGCGGGCGGCCGCGGCACACTACGCGCTGCGCCGCGCGGTCGATGCCGATCGCCTCGGCGCGGAACATGCGCGCGCCGGCAAAGACACACAGCCGATCGAGGTCGATATGCACCTCGTCGTAACCGTAGTGGCCGGCGATGTAGCCCGGCAGCATGCCGGAATACGGCGTGTGGCTGTCACTGCAGATCAGGTTCAGCCGCACCCCGGGCTGCGGATGCATCGCGAAGCGGCGCAACACGCCGACGTGGCTGTGGCCGCCGCCGACGAGGACGATGTCGCGCAGGGTCGGCTGGTCTGATGCTTGCATTCAGGGAGGGCTTGATCTTGTATTGCCCGCAAGCGGGTCGGGTGCCGAACGGGATCGCAAAAATGTACGCCATGCCGATCGGCGAAACGAGTCGCCTCGAAGCGGTCGAACGTCATCGGCCGGCATTGCGAAGCGGCACCTGTCGCGACAGAACCCAGGCGCCTGCCCGCGCGGGGGTTCGGCACGCTCGTTCGGCGCGTCGCCCAAAGCTGATGCCCAAATGCCCAAGTGCCACTGCGCTACGCTTGCGCGATGACTGAAGACCTGTTCCGCGAAGACGCAGCGCTCGACGCCTGCGACGCTCGCATCACCGCACTTGGCGAAGCCGGCATCGAGCTGGATCGCACAGTGTTCTATCCGCAGGGGGGCGGCCAGGCCGGCGACCGCGGTGAGCTGCGAATGGCCGACGGCCGTGCGCTCGCGATCGCCGACACGAAGAAGGGCGCTGCCGCCGGCGCCATCGTGCACCTGCCCGCGCCGGGGCAGGAGGCACTGCTCGCCGCGCTCGCGGTCGGCATGCCGGTGCGGGCGGTGATCGACCGCGCGCGGCGCAGCCGACACATGCGGCTGCACACCGCGACGCATCTGCTGTGCGCGCTCGTGCCGCACCCGGTCAACGGCTGCTCGATCACGATGGACTATGCGCGGCTGGACTTCCACATGACCGAGCCGCTCGACAAGGAGGCGCTGAATGCCGGCCTCGCGCGGCTGGTGGCCGAGGCACACCCTGTCTCGCACCACTGGATCAGCGAAGCCGAACTCGACGCCAATCCCGGCCTCGTGCGCAGCATGTCCGTGCAGCCGCCCCGCGGCCAGGGACGCGTGCGCGTACTCGAGATCGATGGTGTCGATCTGCAGCCCTGCGGCGGCACGCATGTCGCCAACACCGCCGAAATCGGCCGCGTCGTCGTCACGAAGATCGAGAAGAAGTCGGCAAGCACGCGGCGCGTGGTGCTCGGCTTTGTTGATTGAATCAGCGCACGCGGTCCGGCCGAGGTGCGCCCAGTTGTCGTGTCGCCCAAAGGTTCCCTGCGATGCATGTCGAACCCAACGCGGGGCGATGCCGATGAGCGTCACAGGACTTGACATCTCGCGCACCTTCGGCGGGTTCGCTTGTCTTGAAGCGGGGCGCTGCCAGTCTTCGCGTCGCCGCCATGCGCAAGCGCATCGAGTCGACAATCGTGCGCCGCGAACCGCGAGTCATGGTCGCGGTGACGGGTGGAGGAGGACGCGGCATGAAGGCCGTTGCTGCGCACTTGCGCTGCATCAGGCAGAACGACCGGCCGGATTGGTGTGGCCCACCGGCAGGGGAGCACGACCAGGGAAGGTCGTGATAGCGTCAATCGGCTCTTGAAAGCCCGTCTCCGCCCGCTGCAGCGCGCAGTCGATACCGTCATCGGATTGCGGGACGGCGCATTTCGCACTCCAATCGCTCTCGCGGACCGTCAATGCCTGAGACCGAAAGCATGGAGCACTGGAAGTTGACTCCCGAACGCGAAGGTAGATCTGTCGGCACGGTGCCTGTCCCCGGACGAGCAAAATGCGCGCTTTCGCTCGAAGCCGCGACCGAGCGTTGACAATAGAGTGGGAATGACACGATGAGAATCATCTTCAGTGTTCTCGGTCTGCTGGTCGTTGTCGCGATCGTCGGCATGCTCGCGAAGCACGAGCTGCAGGCCGCGCGGGTGATCGTGCCCGCCGATGGCGCGGCGAGTGCAGCGGCGCTGACCGGAACACCGGCGCAGCAATCGCAGCAACTGCAGCGCCAGGTGACGGACGACATCAACAAGGCGCTGCAGCAGGGCATGCAGCGCAATGAAGACGCGAGCGCCAAGCAATGAGCGCCAAGCAGTGAGCGCCAAGCAATGAGCGGGAGCGTGGCCGGCGAGGAGCGTCAACGGGCCGATGAATACGCGATGCGCATCGCGCTCGATCAGGCGCACAACGCCGCGCTCGTCGGCGAGGTGCCGGTGGGCGCGGTCGTGATGCGTGCCGGCCAGGTGATAGCAACCGGCTACAACCGGCCGATCACCGAACACGACCCGACGGCGCACGCGGAGATCGTCGCGCTGCGCCATGCGGCGCATCTGCTCGGCAACTACCGGCTGCCGGAGTGCGAACTCTTCGTCACGCTCGAGCCCTGCGCGATGTGCGCGATGGCACTGCTGCATGCACGCTTCAGGCGTGTCGTGTTCGGCGCGGCGGACCCCAAGACGGGCGCTGCCGGCTCGGTGGTGGACCTGTTTGCCAATGCACAACTCAACCATCACACCGAGGTGACGAGCGGCGTCCTGTCCGATGCGTGTGGGCAGGTGCTCCGGGACTTCTTCGCCGAGCGGCGCGAGCAGTACCGGCAGCGTCGCGCTACGGATAGCGGCAGCGCGGCCGACGAGCCGATACCGACTGGCGAGGCACTCGAACTCGACCCGGCGAAACCTTCATGAACTCACTCACGATCTTCTCGCCATCAGGCGTGCTGGCGGAAGTCGCGCCGCTGCGGCGCGCTGCGAAGCGGCTGCGCGCGCTTGGCTTCGATGTGGCGGTCGACGCGGCGGCGCTCGCCAGGTTCCAGCGCTTTGCTGGTGACGACGCGCTCCGGCTCGCCGCGCTGCACCGCGTCGCCGCGCATGCGCCGGACGTGGCGATGGCGTCACGCGGCGGCTACGGCCTGACGCGGCTGCTCGACGGCATCGACTGGAAGCTGCTCGCGCGCAGCGTCGAGCGTGGCACGCGCTGGGTCGGCCACAGCGACATGACGGTGCTCCAGCTCGGCCTGCTCGCCCACGCCAAGGCGCGTAGCTGGGCCGGGCCGATGGCCTGCTACGACTTCGGCCGCGCGGCCGAGGAACATGGGGAGAAGGCGGTGGAGAGCGTCGACGAGGTGACGCAAGGCTGCTTCGTCGAGGCGATGAGCGGCGAGCTCGAAGCGATCGGCTTTCGCACCGAGGCCGGCTTCGACGGCCTGCAGGCGAGCGGCACGCTGTGGGGCGGCAACCTGTGCATGGTGAACTCGCTGCTATCGACGAAGCATTGGCCCAGGGTCAGGGGAGGCGTGCTGTTTCTGGAGGACGTGAACGAGCACCCCTACCGCGTCGAGCGCAACCTCCTGCAGCTGCATCAGGCCGGTGTGCTCGATGCGCAGAAGGCGGTGCTGCTCGGCGGCTTCACCGAATACCGCAAGTCGCCGCTCGATCGCGGCTACACGCTGCGCGGCGCCATCGAGCACCTGCGCAGCGTCACGAAGACACCGATCCTGACCGGGCTGCCCTTCGGCCATGTGCCGACCAAGGTCTGCCTGCCGGTGGGTGCGAAGGCGACGCTGCTGGTCGACGGGCGCGACGTGCTGCTGGGTTGGTAGGGCCGGCAGCAGAGCGGCCAAAGGCTTTATGATTGCGCCCTGCCTCGGGTCGCCCCGGTCACAAGCCGGGCGCGGCCGGAGGCAGATTGTTTTGTTGCGGCGAGCGCGCAAGCCTGCGCTCGCCGGGCGATGAAGGGATGGGCCGCATGAACGGTCGTTTTCGGGTCACCACAATGCGCGCGCTCGGGCGGCCGACGGTCTGGGTGGCAGGCCTCGCGATCGCTTTGCTCGCAATGCTCGGCGGCTGCAACAACAGCCCCTGGCCCGAAGGCTCGGAGAAGCAGAACGTGGTGCGCTCGGCGATGATCGAGAACACGCCGCGCCATCTCGACCCCACCGCGTCGTACTGGTCGAACGACACGCTCGTCACCTACCAGGTCTACGAGCCGCCCTACGGCTACCACTACCTGAAGCGCCCGTTCGAACTCGTGCCGAAGTCCGCTGCCGCGGTCGTCAAGCCGATCTACCTCGACAAGGACGGCAACAAGCTGCCCGACGATGCGCCGGCCGAACTGGTGGCCGAAAGCGTCTACGACGTGCCGATCAAGCCGGGCATCAAGTTCGCGCCGCATCCGGCCTTCGCCAAGGACGCGCAGGGCAAGTACCTCTACCACGACATGAAGCCGGGCGAGCTCGGCGACCGGCGCACGCCGATGGATTTCAAGGAGACCGGCACGCGCGAGTTGACGGCCGAGGACTTCGTCTACGCCGTCAAGCGCCACGCGACGACGCGCATCACGACGCCGATCTACGGCATCTTCTCCGAGTACGTGCTGGGCCTGAAGGACTACGGCGCGCTCATCAAGGAAGAGGACAAGAAGCTGCGCGAGGGCATGGACCCGGCGAGCCTGGACAAGCCCTTCCTCGACTTTCGCAAGTGGCCGCTGATCGGCGCGACTGCGCCGGAGAAGCATCTGCTGCGCCTGCGCATCAAGGGCAAGTACCCGCAGTGGAAGTACTGGATGCAGATGACCTTCATGGCGCCCCTGCCGTGGGAGGCCGATGCGTTCTACGCCCAGCCCGGCATGGCCGAGCGCGGCATGACGCTCGACACCTGGCCGGTCGGCACCGGCCCGTTCATGGTGACGGACTTCACGAAGGACCGGCGCATCGTGATGAAGCGCAACCCGAACTACCGCGGCGAGCCCTATCCCTGCGAAGGCGCGCCGGGCGACAAGGAAAAAGGGCTGCTCGACGACTGCGGCAAGCCGACGCCGTTCATCGACGAGATCGTCGCCACCGTCGAGCGCGAGGCGACGCCGCTGCGCAACAAGTTCCGCGACGGCTACTACGACCTCGAGGTCTTCGAGCGCACCGACACCGGCAACAGCTATCTGGTCGAGATGAAGGACTCCGACGAGGTGCGCGAGGACTACCTGAAGAAGGGCTTCGATTTCCCGCAAAGCGCGGACGTCAACATGTACTTCCTCGGCTTCAACATGCTCGATCCGGTGCTCGGTGGGGGCGACACGCCCGAGCAGCGCGAGCGCAGTCGCAAGCTGCGGCAGGCGATCGCGATCGCGGTCGACTGGGAGGAGTACTCGAAGATTTTTCCGAAGAAGGCCGGCGCGACGGCGATGAGCCCGTTGCCCGCGGGCATTCCGGGCTCGCACGAGGGCACGCCGGGCGACTTCAACCCGGTCACGCACAAGCTGGTCGACGGCAAGGCCGTGCGCCGTTCGATCGAGGAGGCGCGGCAACTGATGGTCGAGGCGGGCTACCCGAACGGGCGCGACGCCAAGACCGGCAAGCCGCTCATCATCGCCTACGACTTCTACGCCGTGCCGACGCCCGAGCGCAAGCCCGAGATCGACTGGGTTGTGCGCCAGTTCGCCAAGCTCGACATCCAGCTCGACGTGCGCGCGACCGACAACAACCAGTTCCAGGACAAGGTCAGGAAGGGCAAGCACCAGGTGTTCTGGAGCGGCTGGAACGCCGACTACCCGGACGCCGAAAACTTCCTGTTCCTGTTCTACGGGCCGAACGCGAAGAGCGTGTCGGACGGCGAGAACACCTCGAACTACCAGAACCCCGAGTACGACAAGTTGTTCGAGCAGCTGAAGTCGCTCGATGACGGGCCCGAGAAGCAGATCGTGATCGACAAGATGGTGGCCATCCTGCGCCGCGATGCACCGCTGAGCTTCGGCTTCTTCCCGTACGCGTCGGCCGCGGTGCAGAGCTGGGTCGAGAACTCGAAGCCGGCGATCCTGATTCGCGATCACGGCCGCTACCTGCGCCTCAAGCCCGAGGAGCGCGCCGCCAAGATCGCCGAGTGGAACAAGCCGCTGTGGTGGCCGCTCGTGCTGATCGGCGCGGTCGTGCTGATCGGTCTCGTGTTCGCGCGCAAGAGCCTGCGCCGGCGCGAGCGCATGAACGCGCGCGGCGAAGTGCTGGCGTCATGACGGCGCGCTCGAATCAGGCGGCGCCGAGCGCCGCGACGCGCGTGTCGGCGGAGGGGTGCACCCGATGATCAACTACATCATCCGGCGCGTGCTCTACGGCGTGCTGATCCTGTTCGGCGTCACGCTCGTCACCTTCTTCCTGTTCTTCACCGTCAACACGCCGGACGACATGGCGCGCATGAACATCGGCGGCAAGCGCGTGACGCAGGAGTTGATCGAGCGGTGGAAGGTCGAGCGCGGCTACGACAAGCCGCTCTACTGGAACGACAAGGAGCAGGGCAGCGCGAAGCTCACCGACACGATCTTCTGGGAACGCTCGGTCTCGCTCTTCACACTGAACTTCGGCCGCGCCGACAGCGAGAGCGCGGGCGACATCGGGCACGAGGTGGCAGGCCGCATGTGGGTCAGCATCCAGCTCGCGGCGCCGATCTTCCTGCTGCAGGTGATCGCGAGCACGTCGTTCGCGCTGCTGCTCGTGATGTTCCGGCACACGCGGCTCGACCTGTGGGGCGTCGTGCTGTGCGTGCTGATGCTGTCGATCTCGAGCCTGTTCTACATCATCGTCGGGCAGTACCTGTTCTCGCGCGTGCTGCGGCTGGTGCCGATCTCGGGTTACGCGAGCGGGTTCGACGTCGTGCGCTTCCTGATCCTGCCGGTGCTGCTGTCGGCCTTCGCCCGGCTCGGCGCCGAGTCGCGCCTGTACCGCGCAATGTTCCTCGAGGAGATCGGCAAGGACTACGTGCGCACCGCGCGCGCCAAGGGCCTGTCGGAGACGGTCGTGATGTTCCGCCACGTGCTGCGCAACGCGCTGATCCCGATCATCACGAGCGCCGGCAGCTACCTGCCTTACGTGTTCCTCGGCTCGCTCGTGTTCGAGAGCTTCTTCGGCATTCCGGGCCTCGGCGCCTACACGATCGAGGCGATCAGCAAGCAGGATTTCGCGATCGTGCGCACGATGGTGTTCGTCGGCTCGCTGCTCGCGATCGTGTCCTACATCCTGATCGACATCGCCTACACCTGGGCCGACCCGCGCGTGCGGCTGGCCTGAACCGACCGAGGACAACAGTCAGATGCCCAAGCTTGTCCTGCTGTGGACCGACGTCTCGATCTGGCTGCTGGCGGTCGCGCTCGTCGGCTACATGCTGTATGCAAGGCGCCAGGTCAACCTCGCGTCGACCTGGCGCAAGGTGTTCGGCGACGCCGCTGCGCTCGCGTCTAGCGTCGTGCTGGCCGCCTGTCTGGTGCTGACGCTCGCCGACAGCGTGCACTTCCGCAGCGTGCTGCCGCCCGCCGCCGGTGCGCCCGCGGGCAGCGTCGCCTACGACGCGCGCGTGCAGTCGCTGCTCGACGTCGCGCTGCGCGATCTGGTCGACTCACGGGAGTCCACCTACTCGCGGCCGCTCGCCTACACCGGCTTCACGAAGGAGTCGATCGAGGTCGACGGCAAGCTCGAGCGCGTGGCACCGCGGCTCCTGCACGGCGGTGCGCACCTGACCGATCCGGCCACCCAGTGGCGGGGCGATGTCGCGTGGCGCATCGTGGTCGGGCTGGTTCAGGGCACGATCGCCGCGGCGCTCGTCTGCGCGCTCTTCATCGCCGTGCTCGCGCGGCGCGCGGGCAGGAGCTGGCGCGCCATGGCCGCCGCCGTCCGGCACGGCGAGACCGACATTTCGTGGCGCGTCGCCGCGCTCACCCTCGGCGCCCTGTTCGCGATCGGCGGCGTCATCGCGTCGCTGATGGGCTACTACCACCCCTTCGGCACCGACGTCACCGGCAACGACGTGCTCTACCAGACCTTGAAGAGCATCCGCACCGCGTTCGTCATCGGCACGCTGGCGACGATTGCGACGCTGCCGTTCGCGGTCGTGCTCGGCATCATGGCCGGCTACATGAAGGGCTGGGTCGACGAGGCGATCCAGTACGTCTACACGCTGCTGGCGTCGATCCCCAACATCCTGCTGATCGCCGCCTGCGTGCTGATGGTGCAGGTCTTCCTCGACAAGCACCAGGATCTGTTCGAGACCGGTGTCGAGCGTGCCGACGTCAAGCTCTTCCTGCTCTGCGCGGTGCTCGGCGTGACGGGCTGGACCGGCCTGTGCCGGCTGCTGCGCGCCGAGACGCTCAAGCTGCGCGAGCTCGAGTACGTGCAGGCGTCGAACGCATTCGGCGTCAGCCGCTCGCGGATCATGGTGCGGCACATCTTCCCGAATGTCGCGCACCTGATGTTGATCGTCACCGTGCTCGAGTTCTCCGCGCTGATCCTGTACGAGGCTGTGCTGTCGTATGTCGGCGTCGGCGTCGATCCGTCGATGAACAGCTTCGGCGGCATGATCAATTTCGCGCGCAACGAGATGAGCCGCGACCCGGTCGTCTGGTGGCCGTTTGCCGCGGCGTTCACCTTCATGGTCGCGCTCGTGCTCGCCGCCAATCTGTTCGCCGACGGCGTGCGAGATGCCTTCGATCCCAGATCGCGCGCCTTCCGCCCGCGCGTGATCGCGAAGAAGCTGGACGAAGAGGCCGCCCGTGCTTGAGATCGACGACGTCAAGGTGGCGCTCGATTCCGAGGCCGGCATCGTGCGGGCGATCGACGGCATGCGGCTCACGCTGCGCCGCGGCGAGACCTTCGCCCTGGTCGGCGAGTCGGGTTGCGGCAAGAGCATGACGGCACTCGCGTTGATGCGCCTGCTGCCGGAGAACGGGCGCATCACGCAGGGCCAGGTTCGCCTCGACGGCGCGGACCTGCTCGCGCTGCCCGAGTCGGGCATGCGCGCGATCCGTGGCGGCAGGATCGGCATGATCTTCCAGGAGCCGGGGACGAGCCTGAACCCGGTGATGCGCATCGGCGAGCAGATCGTCGAGGCGATCGAGACGCACACCGAACTGCGCGGTGCCGCGGCGCGCGCGCGCGCGATCGAGTGGCTCGGCAAGGTCGGCATCCCCGAGCCCGAGCGGCGCATCGACGACTATCCGTTTCGGATGAGCGGTGGCCAGAAGCAGCGCGTGATGATCGCGATGACGCTTGCCGCCGAGCCTGACTACCTCGTTGCCGACGAGCCGACGACCGCACTCGACGTCACGATCCAGGCGCAGATCCTGGATCTGCTGAAGGATTTGCAGAAGGAGCGTGGCCTCGGCCTTTTGCTGATCACGCACGACCTCGCCGTGGTCTCCGGCATGGCGCACCAGGTGGCCCTGATGTATGCGGGCCAGATCATCGAAGTGGCGAGCGCCGAGGCCTTCTTCAGCAAGCCGCTGCACCCCTATGCGCGGCTGCTGCTGCGCGCGCTGCCCGAGGCCGATCGGCGCGGCGAAGCGCTCGCCGCGATCCGCGGCACGGTGCCGCCCTTGTGGCTGCGCTTCGAAGGCTGCCGCTTCGAGCCGCGCTGCGACCGCGCCTTCGGCGCCTGCGCGACGACCCGGCCGGAGTTGATCGACCAGCCAGGCGGGCGCAGCGTGCGCTGCCTGCTCTACGCCGAGGACGCGCCCGCGTCGGCGCTCGCGCCGGGCGAGGCTGGCGTCATCGAGCGCATCGAAGTGGTGCCGCGCGCGATCGCCGCTTCGACGCCGAAGCCGGGCCAGCGCCTGCTCGAGGTAGACAGACTCGCCGTCCGCTTCCCGATCCGCAAGGGCCTGTTGCAGCGCACGGTGGGGCACTTCGATGCGGTCGACGGCGTCTCCTTCAACATCGAAACCGGGCGCACGCTCGCGCTCGTCGGTGAGTCGGGCTGCGGCAAGACGACGACCGGCAAGGCGATCGTCCAGCTGCTGCGCGGCCAGGCGCTGATCGAGGGCACGGCCAGGCTCGACGGGCGCGACCTGTTCACGCTGCACGACGACGCGCTGCACGAGGCGCGGCGCGCGATCCAGATCATCTTCCAGGACCCGTTCGCGTCGCTCAACCCGCGCATGCGGGTGTTCGACATCCTCGAAGAGGGACTGCTCGCGCTGTGCACCGACATGGATGCGCCCGCGCGCCGTGCCGCGCTCGAAAAGCTCGTCGATCAGGTCGGGCTGCGGCGCGACGCGCTGGAGCGCTATCCGCATGAGTTCTCCGGCGGCCAGCGCCAGCGCATCGCGATCGCGCGCGCGCTCGCCGTCTCGCCGCGGCTGATCGTGTGCGACGAGCCGACCTCCGCGCTCGACGTCTCGGTGCAGGCGCAGATCCTCAATCTGCTGGCCGAGTTGCAGCGCGAGTTCGGCATCTCCTACCTGTTCATCACGCACAACATTGGCGTCGTCGAGTACATCGCCGACGCGGTCGTCGTGATGCAAAAGGGTCGCGTCGAAGAGGCCGGCCCGGCCGATCGCGTGCTCGGCAGCCCGCAGTCCGACTACACGCGCACCCTGCTCGCAGCGGTGCCGCGCGTGGCCCAGACGGCAACGAGCTGAACCCTCCGCGCGGCCGCCGGGCCGCGCGCGATACGCGGCCGAAGCGTCCGTGCGACGCGCCGGCGCACCTGGCGACGGCGCAAATGGGGGGTCGGCGCGTCGGGTTGTTGCTCGATTCCAACGAAGCTTCACACGCGAACCGCCGAAAAGGCATGCCTTTTGCGGCCAGTTGTGCCTTCCGCCAGGGTTGACCCCGTGCAGCGATGTGTCCGCAAACCCGCATGAATAGAGGCTTTGCGAGAAATCTCCTGTTTCGCGCGCTGTTGCCGGCGCGGTCGCGGCCCTGAGGCCTCAAGGATTTCCCTAGCGGGGCGCGAATTTCGTTCCTTGACAATTCCGCCACAAGGTTTCGAGGTCCGGAAACAGTCGGCTTACAAAGCCGACGCTCAAGACCACGCACCTGGGTCAATCGATCAACCTTCCCGTCCATTCAGGAGTCCTCATGTTCAAGAAGACCAAACTTTGCAAGGGTCTGCTGCTTGCCTTTGGCGGCAGCCTGGCGCTGAGCGTGTTGCCGGCACATGCGCAGGATGCGCAGGCCACGCAACTCGACCGCGTCGAAGTCACAGGTTCGTCGATCAAGCGCCTGGCTGCCGAAGCGGCGTTGCCGGTGCAGGTCCTCAAGGCCGACGATCTGGCCAAGGCCGGCGTCACCAACGCCCAGGAAGCGCTGAGCTTCGTCTCGGCCAACCAGTCCTCGACGCCGACGACAACCTCGGTGGGCGCCTCGACCGGTGGCGCGTCGTTTGCCGACCTGCGCGGCCTGGGTGACTCGCGCACCCTGGTGCTGGTCAACGGCAAGCGCATGGTGAACAACCCCTACCTTGCCGCAGCGGTCGACTTGAACGCGATCCCGTTCGGTGCGGTCGAGCGCATCGAAGTGCTGACCGACGGCGCGTCGGCCATCTACGGTTCGGACGCGATCGCCGGCGTGGTCAACTTCATCACCCGCAAGGAGTATTCCGGCATCAGCGCCTCGGCGTCCGGCAACTGGCCGGAGGCGTCGGGCGGCGGCGAGAAGTACACCGCCAGCATCACCGGCGGCTACGGTTCGCTGGCGGATCAGAAGTTCAACATCTTCGGTGGCATCTCCTACTCGAAGCAGGAGCCCTTGGGCGCGACGGCACGCGAATTCGCGAAGACGTCCTACATTCCCGAGAAGGGCGTGAACAAGACCAGCGGCACGAGCTTCCCGGCCAACTACAACCAGGGTGGTCCCACCTACAACCCGAGCCTGCCGAACTGCGCGCCGCCGAACTCGATTCCGTCGGGAGGCATCTGCCGTTTCGACTACGTGCCGTTCATCGACATCATCCCCGAGCAGGAGCAGTGGTCGTATATCGCCAAGGGTTCGTACGCGGTCAACAAGGACAACACGATCTCGCTCGAGTACCTGCAGGCCGACAACACGGTCAAGTCGTCGATCTCGCCGACGCCGCTGACGGGGCTGAATATGACCTCGAACAACCCGTTCTACCCGGTCAATCCGGCGCTCGACCGGAGCCAGCCGATCAATCTTGGCTGGCGTCAGACCGAACTGAAGGGCCGCGCCTCCGAGTTCGAGAACAGCACCAACCGCTGGATGCTCGCCTGGGACGGCACCTACAAGGGCTGGGACTACAACGTCACCGCGCTGCAATCCAAGGCCGATGTCACGAACACCTTCACGGGCGGCTATGTCAGCAGCCAGAAGGTGCGTGACGGTCTGCTGGGCAACAACGGCGCGCCTTTCCTGAACCCATTCGCCAATCAGACGGCCGATGCCTTGGCCTATCTGCAGGCCGCGCAGGTCAAGGGCCAGGTGCAGGACTCCGAGGGCACGCTCAAGGAACTCACGGCAGTCGTCAGCGGTGAGGTCTACAAGATGCCCGCCGGCCCGATGATGCTGGCGGTCGGCGTTGACTTCCTGAAGGACGAGGCAAGCTACAACAACAACTTCACCCTGATCCGGCAGGCCGCAAGCTCGGGCCTCGAACTGGCCGAAGATTCGAGCGGTGATCGTCGTGACAACGCGATCTACGCCGAGTTGAACATGCCGCTGATGAAGGAGTTGGAGCTCAACCTTGCGTTGCGCTACGATGACTACAGCGACGTGGGCAGCACTTGGAACCCGAAGGTCGCGCTCCGTTGGCAGCCGACGCAGCAGGTCCTGGTTCGCGGTTCGTACAACACGGGCTTCCGCGCGCCGACGCTGTATGACGTCTATGCGCCGAACTCGATCACGTACACCGGGAACCCCTACAACGACCCGTTGCTGTGCCCGAACGGCACGGCGCTGACCGCGATCGGCGGTGTGCAGTCGCGCGACTGCGGACAGCAGTTCCAGCAGCAGCAGGGCGGCAACAAGAATCTGAAGTCCGAGACCTCCACCGCCTGGACGATCGGCGTCCTGTTCCAGCCGACCCAGGCCTGGACCTTGGGCGTCGACTACTGGAACTACGTGGTTGACGATTCGATCGGCCCGATCGGTGAGGAGGTCATCTTCGACAACCCGGGCAAGTACGCGGCGAACTTCGCGCGCTGCGGCAACCTCTCGCCGGCCGAGCAACTCAAGCTCAACGCGACCTGCGGCGGCGGCGCCAGCCCGAACACGCTGGCCTACATCGTCAATACGACGACCAACCTCGGAACCTACAAGACCAGCGGTTTCGACCTGCAGGCTGGTTGGCAGAGCGCGGTGAGCGACTGGGGGCGCTTCGGCATCAACTATCGCGGCACGTACGTGATGGAGTACGAGTACCAACTCGAGAATGGTGGCGCGTACTACGACAACCTCGGCAACTACTTCAACGGCCTCCCGGTTGCCCGCTATCGCCAGATGATGGCCTTCAACTGGCAGAAGGCGGCGTGGTCGGCCGGCCTGGTCAACCGCTACACGAGCAGCTACACCGACCAGAACGCCAACGATCAGGGCAACATCGTCTCCGGCAACAACGTCTGGGATCTTGCGGTGACCTGGGCCGGCTATAAGGGCCTTGCGATCACCGCGGGTGTCACCAACCTGTTCGACCGCGCACCGCCGTTCTCGAACCAGGGTGACGGCTTCCAGGTTGGTTACGACTATCGCTACGGCGATCCGGTCGGCCGCGCCTTCCTGCTGCGCGGTACCTACAGCTACTGATAGCTTGACACGGCAGCTTGCCAAGGGCCGGTGCGAAATTCGTTTCGCACCGGGTTCCCCCGGGGTGACTGCCAGGCGAATGCTGTAAAATTCGCGTCAGACTGACTGTGCCCGCTGGCCACAAGCCGGCGGGCATTTTTGTTAACCTCGCCCGACCACTCCCCCGCCGAGGCCACCGGAACATGGACTTTTCGTCGCGCCAGCCGCAGCCCCAGAAGCATCTTCTGGGCATCACGTTGGTCATCGTGTTTCACGTCGCGCTGGTCTACGCGCTCGTGACCGGGCTTGGCAAGAAGATCGTCGACGTCATCAAGCAGCCGATCGAGACCAAGGTCATCGAGGAGATCAAGCCGCCGCCGCCGCCGCCCGAGCGCGTGCTGCCGCCGCCGCCCAAGCTCGAAGCGCCGCCGCCACCGTTCATACCGCCGCCCGAGGTCCAGATCGCGACACCGCCGCCGGTGCAAAACGTGATCTCCGCGACCACCTCCACGCCGCCGCCGGTGACCGACATCCGTCCGGTTGCGCCGCCGGCGCCGCCGGCGCCGCCCGCGCCGCCCCCGAAGGCGCTGCCGAAGACGATCGGCAGGGTGTGCCCGACCCAGGTTCAACCGGAGATTCCGCGCAAGGCGATCCGCGAAGGGCGCAGCGGCAGCGTGATCGCCAAGGCCATGGTCAAGGGCGGCAAGATCGTCGAAGTCGAGATCATGCGTTCGGAGCCCCCGCGCGTGTTCGACGACGCCGTGCGCGACGCGATGATGCAGTACCGCTGCATCGAAGACGGCCCCGTCACGCAGGAGTTCGTCTTCAAGCTCGATTGATCGCAATCCCACTCCGGACCGGCGTCGCGAGAGGGCGCAGCGTCGGCCAGTCATTCACCACCGCACTACGTTACAAGACCAGGAGACTTCTCCCATGACCACCCGTCTGACTTCCCAGCTCGCGGCGCTGACGCTCGCCGTTTCGCTGGCCGCGCTGCCTGCCGTGTCCTTCGCACAGGACGCCAAGCCCGGCGAGGCCGCCGAACCCGCGTCGGCTGCCGCCGTGATGCCGGCCGATACCAGCGCAGCACCGCTGCCGCCCCCGATGCCGCCGGCCGTGACCAAGGAAGTGGTCGACAACCCGTATGGTCTGTCGGCGCTGTGGGCGCAGGGCGACTTCGTTTCGCGCGGCACCCTCATCATTCTCGTCATCATGTCGATGGGCAGCTGGTACATCCTGATCACCAAGCTGTGGGAAAGCCTCAAGCTCGCCGGCGAGGCGAAGGTGGCGCGCAAGGGATTCTTCAAGGCGAACTCGCTGGTCGAGGGCGCGAAGCTGCTGAAGAAGAGCAGCGCGTTTCGCTACATCGCCGAAACCGGCATCGAGGCGAGCGAGCACCATGAAGGCACGCTGACCGAAAACATCGACCACAGCACGTGGGTCGGCATGAAGGTGCAGCGCAGCGTCGACGAGGTGAACAGCCGGCTGCAGGACGGCCTGGCGGTGCTCGCGACGGTCGGCTCGACCGCGCCTTTCGTCGGTCTGTTCGGCACGGTCTGGGGCATCTACCACGCGCTGACCGCGATCGGCATTGCCGGCCAGGCGTCGATCGACAAGGTCGCCGGCCCGGTGGGTGAGGCGCTGATCATGACCGCGATCGGTCTGGCTGTTGCGGTGCCCGCGGTGCTCGGCTACAACTGGCTGGTGCGTCGCAACAAGGTGACGATGGAATCGGTGCGCGCATTCGGCGCCGACGTCCACGGCATCCTGATGGGCGGGCGCGTCGCGCGCTGAAGCGCGGCGTCCAGGCAAAGGAGGAGGCAGCCCCATGGCGATGAACATCGGCTCCGACAGCGGCGACGAGGACGAACTCAGCGCCGCGATCAACACCACGCCGTTGGTGGACGTGATGCTGGTGCTCCTGATCATTTTCCTGATCACGATCCCGGTCGTCACGCAGACCATCGCCGTGCAGCTGCCCAGCGAGAGCAACCTGCCGCGCCAGACCAAGCCCGAGAACATCGACATCTCGGTCAACAAGGACGGCGACGTGTTCTGGAACCTGCAGCTCGTGCCGGACAGCAATGTGCTCGTGGAACGGCTGAAGAAGGTATCGGTGCTCGACCCGCAGCCCGAGGTCCACATCCGGGGCGATCAGAACGCCCGCTACGAGTCCATCGGCCGCGTCGTGTTCGCCTGCCAGCGCGCCGGCATCCTGAAGATCAGCTTCGTCACCGAGCCGCCAGCCAAGGGCTGAGCGCCGCCCGACGAGAAGGACACCGCCATGGCAATGAACCTCGGTTCAGGTACCAATGAAGACGAAGTGATGATGGACATCAACACCACGCCGTTGATCGACGTGATGCTGGTGCTGATCATCATGCTGATCATCACGATCCCGGTGCAGTTGCATTCGGTCAACCTCAACATGCCGGCCGGCAACCCGCCGCCGCCGACCAAGCCGCCGGTGGTGGTGACGATCGACGTCGATTTCGACGGCACGGTGCTGTGGAACGGCGAGACGCTGCCCGACGCGCGGGCGCTCGACGCGAAGTTGATACAGGCGGCCTCCGAGGCCGACCAGCCCGAAGTCCATCTGCGGCCCAACAAGCTTGTCGCCTACAAGAGCGTGGCGGCCGTGATGGCCGCGGCACAGCGCCTGGGCGTGACCAAGCTCGGGATCGTCGGCAACGAGCAGTTCATCAAATAGGCCCATGATCAAAGTCCTCCGTTTCGCCGCTGCACTCGCCTTCGCCTCCTTCACATTTGCCGCGCAGGCGCAGGACGCCGTGCGGCCCGTGGTCGGCACGCCGCTGCAGGCGGCCCAGCAGCTGATCAAGGCAGGCAAGTACAGGGACGCGCTGGCGAAGGTTCGCGAGGCCGACGCAGCGCCCAACAAGACCGCGAACGAGAACTACCTCATCGATCGCATGCGTCTGGCGGCGGCGTCCGGCGCCGGCGACATGGGCACGGCCGCCAAGGCATTCGAAGAAGTCAACGCGACGGGCAAGCTCTCGGCGTCGGACAAGCTGCGCATCATCGAATCCATCGCCGGCGGCTACTACCGGGCCAAGGAGTACGGCAAGGCGGTCGAGTGGGCGCAGCGCTACGAGAAGGAGGGCGGCAAGAGCGCCCAGATGGAGACGCTGCTGATCCAGGCGCAGTTCCTGTCCGGCGACACCGCGGGTGTCACGAAGGAACTCGTGGCCGACATCCAGGCCGACGAGAAGGCGGGCAAGGCGCCCTCGGAGGATCGCCTGAAGCTGCTGCTGAGCGCCGCCGGCAAGCAGCCCGAGAGCGCGGCCTACCTGCTCGCGCTCGATCGCCTCGTGACCTACTACCCGAAGAAGGAGTACTGGGCCGAACTGATCGACAGGGTGCAGCGCAAGCCCGGCTTCTCCGATCGCTTCTCGCTCGATATCTACCGCCTCATGCTCGCCACCGGCGGCATGCGCACCGCGAACGACTACATGGAGATGACCCAGCTCGCGCTGCAGGCCGGCTATACCGTCGAAGCGAAGAATGCGATCGACAAGGGGTTTGCCGCCGGCGTGCTCGGTGTGGGGCCGGAGGCGGACCGTCAGAAGCGCCTGCGTGACCTTGCCATCCGCAGGGCGGACGAGGCGCGCGCCCAGGCCTCGACCAAGGAGGCCGATGCGCTCGCCGACCAGAACGGCACCGAACTGGTCAACTTCGGCTTCAACCTGGCCTTGTCGGGGCAGGCGGCAAAGGGCGTCAAGCTGATCGAGAAAGGCATCGCCAAGGGTGGCCTCAAGCGCCCCGAGGATGCGGAGCTCCGGCTCGGCCAGGCGATGGTGCTCGCCGGCAGTTCCAAGGCGACCGGCGTGCTGCGCGGTGTCTCCGGGGCCGATGGCGCGGCCGACCTCGCGCGCCTGTGGATCCTGATGGGTCGCCGCAAGGGCTGACCGGCTTCGGCTTCAGTCGCCGCGCGCGACACCCTCCCGGCGCGGGTCAGCGCCGGCCAGCCAGCCCCCATCTGGCGGACCCGCATTCGGCGCGCGCATCAAGGTGTGCACGCCGCTCGGCAGGTCACTCTTGCCGAGCTTGTGGCCACGCGCGGTCAGCGCATCCAGCGTCGCCTCGTCGAAGCGGCCGGTCTCGAGCAGCAAGGGCCCACCCCCGCTGCTGAGCGGCCCGAAGTTGGGCAGGTCAGCGGCCGCCTGCGGTGACAGCCCCCACGCCGCCCCGAGCAAGGCCTTGGCGGTGTGATGGATGATTGCCGCGCCGCCGGCCGAGCCCGTCGCCATCACGAAGGTGCCGCTGGCGCGATCGAACGCAAGCGTCGGCGCCATGCTCGAACGCGGGCGCTTGCCGGGCTGCACCCGGTTCGCCACCGGCAGGCCGTCATGTTCGGCAACGAAGCTGAAATCGGTGAGCTGGTGGTTGAGGAGAAAGCCGCCCGCGAGCCCGACGCCACGGTTGACCATCAGGCGCGCACCGAACTGACTCTCGACGCTGCTCGTCATGGTCGCGGCCTGGCCCCAGGCGTCAACGACGGCCAGATGCGAGGTCGATGGGAGCTCCGGGCTGCGATCGGCCGCCCACGCGAGGTCGGCGCCGGTGGGTACACCGGGGCGTGCCGGCCCCATCGCGTGCGGGCCGATCAACGCGGCACGCCGGGCCAGGTACGCGGGCGCGTAGAGGCTGTCCCAGCGCCCGGCCGGTGCGGCGACGAAATCCGGGTCGGCCACATACTGGTTGCGGTCGGCGAATGCGAGGCGTGAAGCCTCGCTGTAGATGTGGAGGAACTCGGGCGTCAGCTTTCCGTCGACGGGCGCCGGTGCGTGCAGTCGCTCGGTCGCGATCGTGGTGATGCCCAGAATCTGCGCGATCGCAATGAAGCCCGAGGACGGTGGCCCCATGCCGCAGACGCGGCGCGCGTTCCAGTCGGTGCACAGCGGGTCGCGCTGGCGCGCCGCGTAGCCGGCGAGGTCATCCTCGCTCAGCAGCCCGGGATTGGTCGGATGGTTCCGCACCGCGGCGACGATTGCGCGCGCCGTCGGTCCGCGGTAGAACGCATCCGCACCGTGTGCCACGATTTCGCGCAGGACGGCGCCGTACTCGGGGTTTCGCAGCTTCGCACCGACGGGGCGCGCGCTGCCGTCCGCGCTGTAGAAGAGGGCGAACGCCACCGCGTCGCTGCGCAGGAAGGCGTCGCCTTCGAGCTGCCGGTGCAGGCGCGGCGACATCGCGAAGCCCTGTTCGGCGAGCGCAATCGCGGGCGCAAACAGGGCCGCCCACGGCAGGCGCCCGTGCTTGCGGTGTGCGGCTTCGAGCATGCGCAGCACCCCCGGCACACCGACCGCGCGCCCGCCGACCAGCGCCTGCGTGAACGGCAGCGGCCGGCCTTCGCGGTCGAGAAAGAGGGCTTCGGTCACGGCGGCGGGCGCCGTCTCCCGCCCGTCCCACGACTGCACCGCGCGGCCGTCCCACAGCATCAGAAACGCGCCTCCGCCGATGCCGCTCGACTGCGGCTCGACGAGGCCGAGCACGAGTTGGGCGGCGATCAAGGCGTCGAGCGCCGACCCTCCGGCGCGCAGGATGCTCGCACCGGCGTCGGCGGCAAGTGGATGGGCGGCGACGATGGCCTGCCGCTCGAAGTGCCAGCCTGGCTTCGCGGTGACCGGCGAAGCGAGCTCGGGTCGATCCGCGCTCGCTGCACTGGGGGTGAGAGGCTTGCTCTCGTCGCCCAGCAGTGCGCAACCGACAAGCTGCAAGCAGAGCAGCGCCGCAAACAGCCAACGGCGCCGAGTGCGAGCGGCGCGTGACTTCATCTCCGCGCTTCCGGTGGGCTCGTCGGGCCGCAGGTCCCGCAGGCCGCGAACAGCGCGCCCGAACGGGCGGCCCGACGCGGCGGCACCGGGCGCCGCACCAGGCTACTTCGGCGCGAGGCGGATCGCGCCGTCGAGACGAATCACTTCGCCGTTGAGCATGTCGTTGGTGACGATCTGGTGCACGAGCTTGGCGTAGTCCGCAGGCGTTCCCAGGCGGCTCGGGAAGGGCACGCTGGCGGCGAGCGCGTCCTGCACCTCCTGCGGCATCGTGAACAGCATCGGTGTGCCGAAGATGCCGGGCGCGATCGTCATGTTGCGGATGCCGTTGCGAGCCAGATCGCGCGCGATCGGCAGCGTCATGCCGACCACCCCGCCCTTGGACGCCGAGTACGCCGCCTGGCCGATCTGGCCGTCGTAGGCGGCGACGCTGGCGGTGCTGATGAGCACGCCGCGCTCACCGGTCGGCTCCGGGTCGTTCTTGCTCATCGCCTCGGCGGCAAGGCGGATCATGTTGAAGCTGCCGACGAGGTTGACGCTCACGACCTTCGCGAAGACCGCGAGCGGGTGCGCGCCTTCCTTGCCGACCGTCTTCACCGCCGGCGCGATGCCGGCGCAGTTGACGAGCCCGACGAGCTTGCCGAGCGAGGTCGCCTTCGCGACGACCGCCTGGCCGTCGGCTTCCTGGCTCACGTCGCACTTGACGAACACGCCGCCCAGCTCGCGCGCGAGCGCCGCGCCCTTGTCCTCCTGCAGGTCGGCGATGACGACCGTGGCGCCGTGCGTGGCGAGCATGCGCGCCGTGCCTTCGCCGAGGCCCGAGGCGCCGCCGGTGACGATGAAGACCTTGCCCTTGTCGATGTCCATGTCTGTTTCCCTTTCCTTGTTCAGCCGAGCGCGGCAAACGCGCGATCGCGGATCTCGTCGACGCTGCCCGTGCCGGAGATGCGCAGGCAACGCGGCGCGGCGGCGTCGCCGCTCGCCGCCCAGCGCGTGTAGAACTCGATCAGCGGCTGGGTCTGCTCCTTGTACACCGCGAGACGGTGGCGAACCGTGTCTTCACGGTCGTCCTCACGCTGGATCAATGCCTCGCCGGTGGCGTCGTCCTTGCCTTCGACCTTGGGCGGGTTGAACTTCAGGTGATAGGTGCGGCCCGACGCGAGGTGCACGCGGCGCCCGCTCATGCGCTCGACGATGGATGCGTCGGGCACGTCGATCTCGAGCACGGCATCGATCGCGACGCCCGCGCTCTTGAGCGCCTCGGCCTGCGGGATGGTGCGTGGAAAGCCGTCGAACAGAAATCCCTTGGCGCAATCGGCCTGCGCAATGCGCTCCTTGACGAGGGCGATGATGATGTCGTCGCTCACGAGCGCACCGCTGTCCATCACCTTCTTCGCCTCGAGCGCCGCAGCGGAGCCGGTCTTCACCGCGGCACGCAGCATGTCGCCGGTCGAAATCTGTGGGATGCCGTACTTCTCGCAGATGTAGGCGGCTTGCGTGCCTTTGCCCGCGCCCGGCGGGCCAAGGAGGATCAGTCTCATCGTTGTTCCTCGGTCGTGTCTGGCCATGTCGATTCTCTGAACCGTTCCGCCACGGCGGCAGGTCGAATCGAGAATAACATGCGCCTCCCGCGCGAAGCTGACGGGCGGGCCGCGCCGGCTGCGTGCCTGACGCTAGACGAACAGCGCGCGAACGCGCTCGAGGTCTTCCGGCGTGTCGACGCCCGGCCCCGGCCGCAGTGCGCTCACATGCACCGCGATGCGCTCGCCGTGCCAGAGCACGCGCAGCTGTTCGAGCGCCTCGGTCTCTTCCAGCGGGCTTGCGGCAAGCGTCGGGAAGCGGCGCAGGAAGCCGGCCCGATAGGCATAGAGGCCGATGTGGCGCAGCGGCGCCGGCTGCGGCAGTGCCTGCGCCGGGTCGGCGTCGCGCCGGTGCGGGATCGGTGCGCGCGAGAAATACAGCGCCCGGCCCTTTGCGTCGAGCACGACCTTGACGACGTTCGGGTTCGTGAAGTCGTCTATCGTGTCGATCGCATGCGCCGCCGTGCCCATCACGCAGTCGGGCCGTGCGTCGAGCAACGCGGCGCAGGCCGCGATCAAGTCGGGGTCGATCAGCGGCTCGTCGCCCTGGACGTTGACGACCGCGTCTTGGCCATCGAGGCCGAGCCGTTCGCAGGCCTCGGCGAGGCGGTCACTGCCGGTTGCGTGATCCTTTCGCGTCAGCAGGGCCTCGATGCCGTGACGCTCGCAGGCCTGCACGATGCCGGCATCGTCGGCGGCGACGACGACACGCGCCGCGCCCGACAGCGCCGCGCGCTGCGCGACGCGCACGACCATCGGCAGCCCGCCGATATCGGCGAGCGGCTTGCCGGGCAACCGGCTCGACGCCAGCCGCGCCGGCACGAGCACGGTGAAGCTCACTCGACCACCCGCGGCACGACGTGCTGCGGGATTCGCGCCTGGGAGCGGCCCGGCGCGCTCACTGGCGTACCCTCGTGCTGCGCACTTTGGCATTCCCCCTTCGGGCGGCCCGGCGGGCTCATGCGCCGCCTCAGGAACGCACGTCGTCGGTGCCTTGCGGCGTCGACAGCGACCGCGCCTCGCTCTCGAGCATCACCGCCATGCCGTCGCGGATCGGGAACGCGAGCCGGTCGGCGTTGCAGACGAGCTCGCCCACCTCGCGCCGGTAGTCGAGCGCGCCCTTGCAGATCGGGCAGACGAGCAGTTCGAGCAGGCGGTGGTCCATCTTCCCTTGTCCTTGTCCTAAACCTTCTTGCGCGGCCCCGCTGGCAGCAAACCGAGCAGTTGCGACTCGGTGGCCGGGGCGAGCTGGAAGTCTAACGTCGCGACCCAGACGCGCGTCGCACCAGGCGGCGCTTGCGGGCCGAGCTTCACCGCGTCCTTCTCGGTCACGATCACATCGGCGGTGTTTGTGGGCCAAGGCAGATCCGTGAACGCATGGTGGTCGGGCAGCGGCAGTTCCTCGATGTCGAGGCCCCGCTCGCGCAGCATCGTGAAGAAGCGCTGCGGCCGCGCCACGCCGGCCGCCGCGAGGACTGGCCGACCCCGCAGCGCGTCGAGATGCGACGGGCTTGGCGCTGCGCCGGCCCACCAGTCTGCGAGCGACGCCGCGCCCGCAAGCCCGCGCCGTGCCGTTTCACCGGGCCACGACGTTGTCGGCCCGGAGGCGTTGTAGAGCACGACGCTGCGCGGCGGCGCGTGCCGCGCCAGCGGTTCACGCAAGGGCCCGGCCGGCAGCAACCAGCCGTTGCCCACGCCGCGCTCGTCGAACACGATCAACTGCGCGTCGCGCGCGAGCCGGTGGTGCTGCAGGCCGTCGTCGCTGACGATGATGTCGACGCGGGAATGCGCCCGCAACAGGGCGCGCGCGGCAGCCACCCGGTCGCGGCCGACGAACACCGGCACCCCGCTTCGGCGGTGAATCAGCAGCGGTTCGTCGCCGCACAAGCGCGTGGGCGTGCCGCGCAGCACTTCGAGCACCTTGCCGCTGCGGCGACCGTAGCCGCGCGAGACGACGCCCGGGGCCCAGCCTTCGCGGCGCAGCAGCTCGATCACCGCGCGCACGCTGGGCGTCTTGCCGGCGCCGCCTGCGATCAGGTTGCCGACGACGATCACGGGGACGGGAAGGTTCTCCGCGCGCGGCCGACCGGCAGCCGCCGCCCGGCGACGCAAGTCGACGGCGAGGCCATACAGCAATGACAACGGATAGAGCAGCCACGCGAGAAGCCCCCGCGTCATCCACGCGGCTTCGACGCGTCGCTCGAGCCGTGCGAGCACGTGCCCCGCTAAGGCGCGCCGGCGCTGCCCGACGACTGGGTGGCGAAGGTCAGTCGCGGCAGGCCGACGCGGCGCGCCGCATCCATCACGTTGATCACGCTCTGGTGCGCGGCATTGGCGTCTGCCGAGATGATGACCATCGCTTCCTTCGAGCCTTCGCTCGCGGCCTGCAGCTGCGCCGCGAGCACGTCGACGCTGCGCCCATCGACCGGCTTGCGATTGATCACGTAGCGGCCGTCGGCGGCGATCGCGACGATGATCTCGTTCGGGTTGTCGCGCGGCTTGTCGGCGTCGGCGGTCGGCAGCGTCACCTGCAGCTCGGTGAACTTCGAATAGGTCGTCGACAGCATCAGGAAGATCAGCACGACGAGCAGCACGTCGATGAACGGGATCAGGTTGATCTCGGGCTCTTCCGGCTCGCGCCGTCGGAAGTTCATCGCCATCGCTGTGCGACCCGGTCAGGCGGCCGGCGGACGCGGGACGGAGAAGCGCATCAGGTGCGGCACCATGCGCTCGGCGGCTTGTTCCATGTCGAGCGCGTAGCTGTCGACGCGGCGACGGAAGTAGCGGTAGAACATCAGCGCCGGAATCGCGATCATCAGCCCGAATGCGGTGTTGTAGAGCGCGACCGAGATGCCGTGCGCCAGCATCGCCGGGTTGTTGCCGCCGGTCGGCGCCTGCGACCCGAAGATCTCGATCATGCCGATCACGGTGCCGAGCAGGCCCAAGAGCGGCGCCGCCGAGGCGATCGTGCCGAGCGAATTGAGGTAGCGCTCGAGGTTGTGGATCGCGGCGCGGCCGGCCGATTCGAAGCTGTCGCGCAACGCGACCTCGCTGATCCGCGGCTCGGCGATCACCGCGCGCAGGCCGGTGGCCAGCACGCCGCCGAGCACCGAGTTCACGGCGAGCTTGTTGACGACGTCCGCAGCCGGCAGGCTGGTGCGGGTGACGGAGATCACTTCGTCGAGGAGGCGTGTCGGCGCGACGCGTTGTGTGCGCAGGCTGGCCATGCGCTCGATCACGAGCGTCAGGGCAATCACGGAACACAGGATCAGGGGCCAGATCGGCCAACCGGCGGCTTGTATGATCGACAGCAATGGAGGCCTCGCGGCGCCGAACGCGCTTTCCGAAAGGCGCGATTATGACCCCAAGGCCGGCAGCGCCCGCTGGGGCCGCGGTCGTGCAGCGTCGCTCGTTGCGCTTGCGCGACCGGCGCGTGACCATCGGGCGACGGGCAAACTGTTCACTCCTGCTGTGGATAACTTTGTGGGTAAGCGTCCTGTGCCCCGCCGCAAGCGTTGAAATCATCGGACCTGGCACAGATTGCTTAAACAAAAGGCAGAAAATTCGTGTTCAAAATCAATCACTTGCACGAAAGTGACAGCGGCCGAAGGGGGTTTGTGCGGTGCCAGGCCCCATTTTTTGCGGTTGTGGAGTTCTCGACCCGCATGAATGCTTGCGTTGCCGATGATTGAGCCGGGCGCGTCGGCCCCGCTCGCCGCCCCGGCGCGGCTCGTCTGGGAGGTCTCCGCCCTCGTGCATGCGATGGGCGATGCGCTCGAGGCGCGCTTCGCGGCGTGCTCGGTCAAGGGCGATATTTCCGGCTTTCAGCGCGCCGCCAGCGGGCACTGCTACTTCAGCCTGAAGGACGGCGCCGGGCGCGCGGCGTTGATCCGTTGCGCCATGTTCCGGCGCGCGGCGAGCCTGCTCGACTTCGCACCCGCCGACGGCCAGACGGTCATCGCGCGCGGCCGCGTCTCGGTCTACGAGCCGCGCGGCGAACTGCAGTTCATCGTCGAGGCGCTGCAGCAGGGCGGTGCGGGAGCGCTCTACGAACAGTTCCTGCGCCTCAAGGCCAGGCTCGAGGCCGAAGGGCTGTTCGAGCCGGCCCGCAAACGGGCCTTGCCGCGCTACCCGCGGCGCATCGGCGTCGTGACATCGCTCGGCGCCGCGGCGCTGCACGATGTCGCGAGCGCGCTGGCGCGCCGCGCGCCGCAGGTCGAACTCGTCGTCTACCCGAGCCTGGTGCAGGGCGCGGACGCGCCGGCGGCGCTCGGTGAAGCGATTGCGCTGGCGAACCGGCGTGCCGAGGTCGACCTGCTGATCGTCTGCCGCGGCGGCGGCTCGCTGGAAGACCTGTGGGCCTTCAACGACGAGCGCGTCGTGCGTGCGATCGTCGCGAGCCGGCTGCCGGTGGTGTGCGGTGTCGGCCACGAAACCGACGTGACGCTCGCCGATTTCGCCGCCGACCTGCGTGCGCCGACGCCAACCGCGGCGGCGGAGATCGCCGCCCCGGCGCGCGCCGAGTGCCTGGCCGTGCTGCAGGCGGCCGCCGGCACGATGCGCCAGCGCGTGCAGCGCGCGCTCGACGATCGGCGTCCGCGCCTCGACCGCGCCGCGCTGCGCATCGCGCGCCCCGCCGACGCGATGCAACGTCAGCGCCAGCTGCTGGCGTCGCTGCAGCACAGGCTGGCCGTCGCCGCGCGCCAGTCCGGCGCGGCGCGGGCGCAGTACGAGCGGCAGACGGCGCAGCGCCTGCGCCGAGCCGCCACGGTGCTGCGCGCACAGAAGGCACAGCGCCTCGCTACGCTCGCCGCGCGGCTCGACGCGCTCGACCCCCGACGCGTGCTGGCGCGCGGCTACGCCTGGCTGAGCGATGCCGACGGCCGCGCGCTGACTTCGACCGCGCAGACCGCGCCCGGGCAGCGCATCGGCGCGACACTCGCCGACGGCCGCCTCGTCGCGAGCGTGACCGAGGTGGTTCGGGACGCCGACGTGCCGCGCTGATGCAGGCACGGTGATTCAGGCACAAGCGCAAGGGTCACCCGGGCTGCCTACAATCGATCGCACCACTCCCCACAGACAAGAGAGGATCACGATGGAACACACCCTGCCTGCATTGCCCTATGCGCTCGACGCACTGGCCCCGCACCTGAGCAAGGAAACGCTCGAGTACCACCACGGCAAGCATCACAACGCCTACGTCGTCAACCTCAACAACCTGCAAAAGGGCACCGAGTTCGAATCGATGAGCCTCGAGGACATCGTGCGCAAGGCCTCCGGCGGGATCTACAACAACGCAGCCCAGATCTGGAACCACACCTTCTTCTGGAACTGCATGGCGCCCAAGGGAGGCGGCGAGCCGGGCGGCGCCCTGGCGGCCGCGATCAAGGCCAAGTGGGGCGACCACGCGAAATTCAAGGAAGCCTTCGTCAAGAGCGCCGTCGGCAACTTCGGCTCGGGCTGGACCTGGCTCGTCAAGAAGGCCGACGGCAGCGTCGACATCGTCAACATGGGTGCCGCCGGCACACCGCTGACGACGGGGGACAAGGCGCTCCTGACGATCGACGTCTGGGAGCACGCCTATTACATCGACTACCGCAACCTGCGCCCGAAGTGGGTCGAGACCTTCCTCAACTCGCTCGTGAACTGGAAGTTCGCCGAAGCCAATTTCGGTTGATCCGCGGGCAGCCCGTTGACTGAATCGAAGCCGGTCCCTGACCGGCTTTGTTCATTGTGCCGGCGGCTCGGTAGACGATCCGGCGGACGATCCGTTGGTGGCGACCTGGACCGTGGCGGTCGATCTGCCCTTTGTGGCCTTGGCGCTTCGAACCGGGGCCTTGGCCGCGCGCTTGCCGGAACTGCGGGCGGCGACGCGGCTCGACTTGGCCTTGGAGGCGGATGCCGACTTCGTGCGTTTGGCGCTCCGGGAGGCTGACTTCGATGCCACCTTGACCGGCCGATAGACGACGACGCGCTGCCCGCGCTTGAAGCTCGCGGTGACGGCGACGTTGTTCCACTCCGCGACCTGCGCCGCGCTGACACGATAGCGCTTCGCGACCGAGGCGACGCTGTCCTTGCGGCCGGCCTTGACGGTGGTCTTGCGCAACTGCTGATCCGGTGCGAGCGCGAGCGTGGCGCCGTCGGCCACGTGCACGGGCACGTCGACCTGCGCCGTCGCTGCGCGCGGCACGAGCAGGGTCGAGCCGGCCTTGACGAGCATGCGCGGCGGAATGCGATTGACGTCGCGCAGCGTCGCCTCGCTCATGCCGACCTGCTCGGCGACCGCCGCGGGCTTGAGCGTCTTGGGCGCGACCCAGGCCGTCCAGCTTGCCGTACTGCCCTGAAAGGCCGCCAGGCGGTGCAGGAACTGGTTCGCGTTGTCGTAGGGCAGCAGGATCTGCGGCGTGCCGGCGGCCAGGATCACCGGCTTGTTCATCTGCGGGTTGAGGGTCTTGAACTCTTCCATCGACACGCCCGAGAACTGCACTGCAAGCGCGACGTCGATGTCGCGTTCGATCGGCACGCTCAGGAAGTACGGATGGTTGGGCAGCGGCGGCAGCGTCAGGCCGAAGTTCGCAGGATCGGCGACGATGTTCTTCACCGCCTGCAGCTTGGGCACGTAGTAGCGCGTTTCCTCGGGCATGCGCAGGCTCTCGTAGTCGGTCGGCTTGCCGGTCTTCTGATTGCGCGCGATCGCGCGCTGCACGCTGCCTTCGCCCCAGTTGTAGGCGGCGAGCGCGAGCTGCCAGTCGCCGAACTGGTCATGCAGCCGGGTCAGATAGTCGAGTGCGGCACGCGTCGACGCCAGCACGTCGCGGCGGTCGTCGCGAAACACGTTCTGCTTGAGGGCGAAGTCCTTGCCGGTCGCGGCCATGAACTGCCACATGCCCGACGCCTTCGCGCTCGAGACGGCCTGCGGGTTGAACGCGCTTTCGATGAACGGCAGCAGCGCGAGTTCGGTCGGCATGCCGCGGCGCTCGATCTCCTCGACGATGTAGAACATGTAGCGGCTCGAGCGCTCGGTCATGCGGGCGACGTAGTCGGGCCGGCTCGCGTACCACTGCTCGCGGTTGCGCACGAGATCGTTGTCGAGATCGGGCATCGCGAAGCCCTTGCGCACGCGCAGCCACAGGTCCTTGCGCGCCGCCTCTTCCTCGGCATCCAGCCCGCTGCCGGCCATGCGCGATGCACGCTTGGCCGCGGCCATCTGCGATGGTTGGGGCGCCGGCGTGACGGTCTGCGCTTCGCCTGCGCCAGGTTTCGAGAGTTCGGTGGCCTGGGTCGACGTGTCCGCGGTGTTGGTGGAGGTCGGGGTCGCGGCGCAGCCGGCAAGCAACGCGGCGACGATCAACAGAGCGGACAGGTGTTTCGTCATCGATGGGGGCGTTTGCGTGGGGGTTGGTGAAGATCGATTCGACTGCCGGACGCGCGGCCTGACGCGCTACCTGATGCGCGACGCATAGGCCGCATCACTAGAATGCCCGCCATGCCCGGCGCGCTTGCAGCGCACGCCGCGCTGCCGGTCGAAGCCCTGACCGGGTTGAAGACGAGCGCCTCAAGGCGATCGCCGGGCATCCGGATCCCGTCGTTGCCGATAGCGAGCAGACCAGTTGAATTCATGACGCAAGACCGCGCGATTATAGGTTTGGCTCACTGGTTGCATACCCCTGCAGGCCGCTATTTGCTTGGCTGGGAGCAAGGTGAGCTCGATCAGGCGGTGGCCGACGTGTTTGGTTTTCATGCCCTGCAGCTCGGCCTGGCCGAGCTCGACGCGCTGCGCGCGAACCGCATGCCGCATCGCTTCATCGCGATCGACGCCCATGCGCCGCGGCCCGAGGAGGGCGACCCGGCGCGCGCCGTCGCGCTGCTGCGCTGCGACTTCGAAGCGCTGCCGATCGACTCGCAGAGCCTGGACCTCGTCGTCATGCCGCACACGCTCGAGTTCGCGCATGACGCGCACCGCGCGCTGCGCGAGGTCGAGCGCGTGCTGCGCCCCGAGGGCAGGCTCGTGATCCTCGGCTTCAACCCGATGAGCCTGTGGGGCCTGCGCCAGCGCCTCGGGCATCTGCGCAAATACCTGGGGCTCGGCGCGGCCAGGCCGCTGTACCTGCCCAACGAGGGTGAGTTCCTCGGCTACCGCCGGCTGCGCGACTGGCTGCGGCTGCTGAGCTTCGAAGTCGAGGGCGGGCGCTTCGGCTGCTACCGGCCGCCGTTCAAGTCGGCCAGGAGCTTCACGCGCTTCGCCTGGATGGAGCGCATGGGGGACCGCTGGTGGCCGGTGTTCGGCGCGGTCTACTTCCTCGTCGCCGTCAAGCGCGTGCGCGGCATGCGGCTCGTCGGCCTCGTGCGCCAGCAGGCGCCGCAACCGGGCGCCGCGCCGGCGGTCGTCGCCAACAACCGCGAGGCCGCCTAGTGACGGCGGCGACACACAGCGGTGCGTCCATCCGCCGCCCGCAGGTGACGGTCTACACCGATGGCGCGTGCAAGGGCAACCCGGGCCCGGGCGGCTGGGGCGCATGGCTGGTCGCCGACGGCCACGAGAAGGAGCTCTGTGGCGGCGAGAAGCTGACGACCAACAACCGCATGGAGCTCACCGCCGTGATCGAGGCGCTCGCGTCGCTCAAGCGCAGCTGCACGGTGACGATCCACACCGACAGCGAGTACGTCCGCAAGGGCATCACCGAGTGGATCCACGGCTGGAAGCAGCGCGGCTGGAAGACCGCCGACAGGAAGCCCGTCAAGAACGCCGAACTCTGGGTGCGCCTCGACGCCCTGCGCGAACTGCACGAGGTGCACTGGCGCTGGGTCAAGGGCCACTCGGGCAATCCCGGCAACGAGCGCGCCGATGCGCTCGCGAACCAGGGCGCAGCGTCGTTCGTCTGAGCGTGGCAGGCAGTGGGCTTGTCCGGCGGAGGTCGCGCTACACAAGCCCGTCGAACGGCAGCACGTCGACCTGCTCGCCGGCGGCGACGCTGCCCTGCGCGTGGCCGAGCACGACGAGGCCGTTTGCCACGCTCATGCTGCGCAGGATGCCCGAGCCCTGCGAGCCGGTGATCGCGACCTGCCAGCCGCCGTCCGCCGCGCGCGTGACGATGCCGCGCTGGTATTCGGTGCGGCCGGGCTTCTTGCGGATCGCCGCCGTGCTGGCGGCGCGCAGCATCGGCAGCGGCTCGGCTGTCGCGCCGCTCATCGCGAGCAGCGCGTCGCGCACGAAGGCGTAGAAGGTCACCATCACCGCGACCGGGTTGCCGGGCAGGCCGAAGAGAATCGCCTGATGCCCGCCGTCAGCGCCGCCTCGACCGTCGGCGGTCGCCACCCCGCCGATGCGTCCGATCGCCATCGGCCGCCCCGGCCGCATCGCGATGCGCCAGAACAGCACCTCGCCAAGCTCGGCCATGATTTTCTTCGTGTGGTCCGCCTCGCCCACACTCACGCCGCCCGAGGTGATCACCGCGTCGGCGCAGGCCGCCGCTTCGCGGAACGCCGCCTCCAGCGCCGCCGGGTCGTCGCGCACGACGCCGAGGTCGAGCAGCTCGACGCCGAGGCGCGCGAGCATGCCCCACAGCGTGTAGCGGTTGCTGTCGTAGACGCAGCCTTCGTCGAGCGGCTCGCCGATCGAGCGCAGCTCGTCGCCGGTGGAGAAGAACGCGACGCGCAGGCGCCGGAACACCGGCACTTCGGCAACGCCGAGCGAGGCGATCATGCCGAGGTCGGCCGGGCGCAACACGCGGCCGGCCTGCAGCGCAGGCTCGCCGACGGCGAGGTCCTCACCGGCAAGCCTGCGGTTGTCGCCGGGCCGCAAGATGCCGGGCGGCACGATGACGGCATCGCCCTCGATGCGAACGAACTCCTGCGGCACGACGGTGTCGAGCCCCGCGGGCATCACGGCGCCGGTCGTGATGCGCAGGCACTGGCCGGCTGCCACCTCGCCGCCGAAGGGCTGGCCGGCAAGGCCGGTGCCCACCGCCACGAGCCGCGTCGGCGCACCGGCGGCCAGATCGCTGCCGCGCAGCGCGTAGCCGTCCATCGCCGAGTTGTCGTGCGCCGGCACGTTGAAGGCGGACACGAGATCGCGCGCGAGCACGCGGCCGAGGGCCGAGCGCAGCGGCAGCATCTCGACCGCCGTGACACGCGGCACGAGGCGGCCGATGAACTCCTGCGCCTGCGCGACCGGCAGGGCGTTCGGGTCGTAGCCGCTGACTTCGGCGGCGATGGCTTGCAGGCTCTTCATGGATCAGTTGCCCTTGTCGAGGTCGAGCGCCATCAGGTCCTTGGCGTGAAATTGCGCGCCGACGCGTATCGCGCGTTCGAGCCGGCCGTAGCGAACGAAACCCATGCGTGAATAGAGATCGATCGCCACCGCGTTGTCGCTTGTCACCGTAAGCGTCAGCACCGCCAGCCCCCGTTCCCGCGCCTGCCCGACGCAAGCCTCGAGCAACGCACGCCCGATGCCCTTGCCGCGCAGATCGGGCTCGACCATCATGCCGACGATCTTGCCGATGTGGTTCACCTTGAGGCGCGCATCGCGCTCGCAGGTCACGGCGCCGACCAGGCGCTCGCCGAGCCAGGCGGTGTGCGTGAACGGCCAGCCGCCATCGGCCGGGCCGGAGAGCCGCGCGAGGTAGGTCTCCGGCGGCCGGCGCATCTCGGCTGCCGCGTCCGACGTGAAGGCCTCGGGCCGCTCGGCGAGTGCGCCGTCGCGCAGCATCTTGTAGGCAGCCAGATCGGCGGCGCCCATCGCGCGCAGCACGACGCGCTCAGCCATGGGCGTCAGGCGGCGCCGGTTCCTGCAACGCGTGCAATTCGGCGAGGGTGTTGGCGTTGAAGAAGGCGCGCGCGTCGGCGAACGGCACGTCGACGCAGGCATGCTGCGCCGTCCAGCGGTCGATCTTGCGGCCGCCGGCCTGCGTGAAGCGCACCAGGCTTTCGAGCAGCATCGACTGCATCAGGCAGAAGACAGGCTGCGCGCGCATCTCGCCGTCCTCGGGCGCGCAGGCGACGGCGATCTCGGCGCCCGCGGCGTCCAGCGCCGCCGCCATCCGTTCGACCAGATCGAGCGGGAACAGCGGCGAGTCGCACGGCACGGTCGCGAGGTAGGGCGTCTCGCACTGCTCGAGCCCGGCCACGAAGCCGGCGAGCGGGCCGGCGAAATCGCCGCTCGCGTCGGGAAACACCGGCACGCCGAAAGACTCGTAGGCGGCGAGGTTGCGGTTCGCGTTGATCAACAGCGGGCCCACCTGCGGCACCAGGCGCAGCATCGCGTGCAACGCAAGCGGCTGGCCCTGGTAGGTCTGCAGTCCCTTGTCGACGCCGCCCATGCGGCTGCCGCGCCCGCCCGCGAGCACGAGGCCGGTGATGTCGGTGCGCGCGATCACGGGACGGAACGCGGCGTACGACCCGGCACACGCCGCGGCGAATCCACCGGGAAGGAGTCGGCGACGTAGCGCGGCCCCTTCATCACGCTCGTCACCCAGCAGCCGATGGCGGCCGTCAGCACCAGGCTGAGTGACGTGAAGATCGTGCCGGCGACGATGAAGTCGACGATCATCTCCTCGCGCGTGAGGTCGAGCGGCATGTCCGCTTCGAGCCTGAGCTTGACCCACTCGCCCGCCACCCAGGGCACCGCGAGCGCCGCCGCCGCAGCCCACGCGAGGCGATCGCGAACCGGGCGCGGGAAGAGCTTCATCCGCCGATGTAGTGCATCTCGACGCGCTTGGGCGCCGCCGCGTCCGCGCCTTGCTCGCGCGGCATTGCGCTGCGCAGCTCGGAGTAGCGGTCGTCACGGCGCTGCCAGATCGGCGCGATCGCGGCCGCGATCTGTTCGTCGCTGAAGCCGCCGCGCAGCAGCGCGCGCAGGTCGTGCCCGCGGGTCGCGAACAGGCACAGGAAGAGCTTGCCTTCGGTCGACAGCCGCGCGCGGTTGCAGTCGCGGCAGAACGCCTGCGTGACGCTCGAGATGACGCCGATCTCGCCCTGGCCGTCGGCATAGCGCCAGCGCTGCGCCGTCTCGCCCTCGGACTGCGGCTGCATCGGCTCGAGCGCGAACTCGGATTGCAGCCGCGCGATCACCTCCTTCGAGGGCAGCACCTCGTCCATGCGCCAGCCGTTGCTGGCGCCGACGTCCATGTACTCGATGAAGCGCAGCACCGCGCCGGTGCCGCGGAAGTGGCGCGCCATGCGGACGATCTCGTGATCGTTGGTGCCGCGCTTGACGACCATGTTGATCTTCACCGGGCCGAGGCCGACCTGCATCGCGCGCTCGATGCTGCGCAGCACGTCGTCGACCGGAAAGTCGACGTCGTTCATGCGCCGGAAGACGGCGTCGTCGAGTGCGTCGAGGCTGACGGTGACGCGTTGCAGCCCGGCGTCCTTCAGCGCCTGCGCCTTGCGCGCGAGCAGCGAGCCGTTGGTCGTCAGCGTCAGGTCGAGCGGCGCGCCGTCGGGGGTGCGCAGCGCGCTCAGCTGCGCGACCAGTTCCTCGACGTTCTTGCGCAGCAGCGGCTCGCCGCCGGTGAGGCGGAGCTTTCTCACGCCGTGCGCGATGAAGAGCCTTGCCGTGCGCGTGATTTCCTCGAAGCTCAGCAGCGAGCTGTGCGGCAGGAAGGCGTAATTCTTGTCGAACACTTCCTTGGGCATGCAATAGCCGCAGCGGAAGTTGCAGCGGTCGGTGACCGAGATGCGCAGGTCACGCAGCGGTCGGCCGAGCTGGTCGGCGAGCAGCCCGCTCGGCGCCGCCGGATGTTCGGGCACGCGCGGCACCGCGGCAGCGTAGCGCTGGTCGGCGAGCGGGATCACTCTCTCGGGCATGCGTCGATTGTCCCTTTTTTCCGTGCGTGGGCCGGCGCGCCCGCGCGCAAGCCTGCAATCCGTTCGGGGCATTCGGCGGTGCGCCGTGGCGGCGCGCCTACTGGTAGCAGATGCGGCGCTGGTAGTCGTCGTTGCGCACGATCGCCCAGCGTTTGCCGTCGGGCTGCTGGCGCACGCGATAGCACTCGTTGATGTTGTGCTCGCGCGTGACGCGGCCATCGCGCCAGTGGAAGTCCATGCTGTAGCGCGCGCCGAAGCTGGCCTCGCCGCCTTCGCTGCCCTGGTACATGACCTCGTACTTCAGCACCTCGACGCGCTCGAGCCGGGGAAAGTCCGCCGCCCGCCGCGCCATGATCTCGTCGTAGCCGCGCTGGTAGGTCTTGCCGCCCTTCAGGCGCCCCGTCTGCACCGCCGAGGCGTCGAACTGCGCGCGGTAGAGCGCCAGGTCCTTCGTCGTCCAGGCCTCGAACACGTTGTCGATCGGCGCGCGCATCAGCTCGATGCTGGCGCCGACCGCTTCGGGCGTGTCGCTGCGCGTCAGAAAGCCGAGGTCGCGCAGCGTCTGGCGCGAGATGTCGGGCAGCCGCGCGATCCGGGGTGAGCCCTGCGCGGTCGACCACAGCAGGAACTCGCCGCCGTGGTGGCCGGCGAGGCTGCCGAACGCGGGCGTGTGCTTCGGGTTCGCGCTCAGCGCCTGCACGTAGGTCGCGAGTTCGGAGAACGTGATGAGCCCGCTCGTGCGCCGGCTGGCAACGCCCGGCTCGACGCCCTTCAACAGGAAGTAGGTGAACCAGCTCAGCCTGCCGGGGCCGTTGTCGAGCACCTCCTGGTCTTCGCCGCCGGCGCTCAGGTACTGGCGCACGCGGCGCGCCGACAGGTCCTTGACGAGAAAGGCTTCGCTGTCGAACTCGGGCCGGTCGCCCGCCGCGCGGGTCTGGAACTGGCCCATCAGCCCGGCGTAGCAGCTGTCGAAGATGAAGAGCTGGTGGCGCGCCTTGTCCAGCTGACGCGAGTAGTCGGTGATGTCGCCGGTGGAGATGAGCGAGGCCGGGTCGTTGCGGTCGCGCCCGCCGGGGACGACGAGATAGGCGACGTCGACACCCTCGGTGCGCTTCGATTTGCCGTGGCCGGCGAAGAAGAACACGAAGCGGTCGCGCTCGGTGAGCCTGGCCGCGATCGCACGGACCGCGTCGGCGACGTTCTTCTTCGTCGCTGCCTGCGCGCCGATGAGCGAGGTCACCTCGTAGTGCTGCGCGCCAAAGTAGCGCGCCACGGCCTGCGCGTCGGACTCTGCGTTCGAGAGCCGCTGCAGCCCCAGGCTCGCATAGTCGTCGACGCCGATGACGAGGGCGTAGCTGTGGTCGAACGCCTGCGCCCGCACCGAGCTTGCGCCGGTGATGGCGAGGATCGCGATCGCGATCCGTGCGAACAGTGTGATGGCTGAACTGAACAAGGTCGCTCCGTCCGCAGGTCGGGTCGCGTGCGCCGTGCGTCGCACCCATCTGCGCGTGCGGCACACTACGCCATTCCAGAGAGACGCGATGATGCGATGACCATAGGCAAGCGCCTGCGCGGCGTCAAGCGCGCAGGATGCATTGTCGGGAAAGGAGAAGACGATGTTCCAGGCCCTGCTGCTCAACAAGGACGACGCGGGCTTCCGCGCCGAAGTGACCACCCTCGACGACGCCGCGCTGAAGGCGGCGACGCCGGACGCGGATGTGCTCGTCGCGGTCGAAGCCTCGACCCTCAACTACAAGGATGGCCTCGCGATCACGAACCGCGGCCCGGTCGTGCGGCGCTGGCCGATGGTGCCCGGCATCGATGGCGCCGGCACCGTCGTCGAGAGCCGGCACGCGCGCTGGAAAGCGGGCGACAAGGTGGTGCTCAACGGCTTTGGCGTCGGCGAGACGCATTGGGGCTGCCTGGCCGGCCGCGCGCATCTGAAGGGCGACTGGCTGGTGCGCCTGCCCGCGCGCTTTACGCCGTTCGATGCGATGGCGATCGGCACCGCCGGATATACCGCGATGCTGTGCGTGATGGCCTTGCAGCGCCACGGCGTGCGGCCGGGCAGCGGCGACGTGCTCGTGACGGGTGCGACCGGCGGCGTCGGCAGCGTCGCCGTCAGCCTGCTCGCGCGGGCCGGCTTTCGCGTCGTCGCGTCCACCGGCAAGGCCGGCGAGGAAGCGTATCTGCGAGATCTCGGCGCGTCCGAGGTGATCGATCGCGCGACGCTCGCCGCTCCCGGCAAGCCGTTCCAGAAGGAGCGCTGGGCGGCCGCGGTCGACACGCTCGGCAGCCACACGCTCGCCAACGTCTGCGCCCAGATGCGCTACGGCGGCGCCGTCGCGTCGTGCGGGCTGGCGCAGGGGTCGGACCTCGCGCTGACGGTGATGCCCTTCATCCTGCGCGGCGTCGCGCTGCTTGGTGTCGACAGCGTGATGGCGCCGCTCGCGCTGCGCGAAGAGGCCTGGTCGCGGCTGGCGGACGAACTGGCGCCCGAGGCGCTGGCGTCGATCCCGCACCAGATCGCGCTCGACGATGCGATCGCCAAGGCGCGGGAGTTGATCGACGGCAAGGTTCGCGGCCGCATCGTCGTGCGGACGGCGTGATCGCGGCGTCGCGTCAGCACTGCGCAAGCAGGGTGACGCAGCCTGGCGCTCGATGGCATCGCCGCGCGGGCGTATCGTCATTCACCGCAGATTTTCGGACCCCGGAGACAGACCATGGATTACGCAAGCTTCTATCGCCGCTCGATCGACGACCGTGACGCCTTCTGGGCCGAGCAGGCCCGGCTGATCGACTGGCACCGCCCGTTCGACCAGGTCTGCGACTACAGCAACCCGCCGTTCGCGCGCTGGTTCGTCGGCGGCCAGACGAACCTGTGCCACAACGCGGTGGATCGCCACCTGGCGACGCGGGGTGACCAGAACGCGCTGATCTTCGTCTCGACCGAGACCGACGACGAGCGCGTCTACAGCTTTCGCGAACTGCATGCCGAAGTGCAGCGCATGGCCGCAGCGCTGCAGTCGCTCGGCGTCAAGCGTGGCGACCGCGTCCTGATCTACATGCCGATGATCGCCGAGGCCGCCTTCGCGATGCTCGCCTGCGCACGCATCGGCGCGATCCACTCGGTCGTCTTCGGCGGCTTCGCGAGTTCGAGCCTTGCGAGCCGCATCGACAACGCCGAGCCGGTCGTCATCGTCAGCGCCGACGCCGGCAGCCGCAGCGGCAAGGTCGTGCCTTACAAGGGGCTGCTCGACGAGGCGATCCGCCTCGCCAAGCACAAGTCCGCGCGCGTGCTGATGATCAACCGCGGCATGGCCGCGTACACGCCGGTCGAGGGCCGCGACGCCGACTATGCGGCGCTGCGCGAGAAGCATCTGAACACCGTCGTGCCCTGCGTCTGGATGGAGGCGACCGACCCGAGCTACACGCTCTACACGAGCGGAACGACGGGCACGCCGAAGGGCGTGCAGCGCGACATCGGCGGCTATGCCGTCGCGCTCGCGGCGAGCATGAAGCACATCTTCCTCGGCAAGCCGGGCGAGACCTTCTTCTCGACGA
>JAMLIM010000033.1 GCA_023954175.1 Rhizobacter sp. | reverse complement strand
CATCACCGCGCCGGTCGGATTGCCCGGCGAGCAGACGTAGAGCAGCTGCGTGCGTGCCCAGGTCGCGGCGTCGATCTGCGACCAGTCGGCGGCGAAGTTGCGCGCCGGGTCGCTGTTGGCAAACGCCGTTTCTGCGCCGGCGAGCAGCGCCGCGCCCTCGTAGATCTGATAGAACGGATTCGGGCAGGCGACCGTCGCGCCGGCCCGGGTCGGGTCGATCACGGTCTGCGCCAGCGCGAACAGCGCCTCGCGCGAGCCGTTGACCGGCAACACCTCGCGTGCCGGGTCCAGCGTGACGCCGTAGCGTCGCTCAACCCAGTGCGCGCAGGCCTCGCGCAGCGCCGGCTCGCCGGCGGTGGCGGGGTAGTTCGCCAGGCCGGGCAGGGCCGCGGTGAGCGCCTCGGTGATGAGTGCCGGCGTCGGGTGGCGCGGCTCGCCGATGCCCAGGCCGATCGGGCGGTAGTCCGCGTTGGGCCGGATGTCGCGCGTCAACTCGCGCAGCCGCTCGAACGGGTAGGGGTGCAGCCGGGCGAGCAGCGGGTTCATCGGGTCGATTATCGGCGAGGCCCTGGCTCGCGCCGTGCGACCTCAGCCGGCACCCGCGGCTTGCGACGGCCGGCCGTGACGTTGCTGGAGCACTTCACGTGAACGCGGATCGATGTTCACCCGCGCCAGATCGCCCTGCACATGCGGCAGCGCCAGCAGCCGGGGGTCCATCACGCGAAACCACAGCCACGGCACATAGGCGAGCGGGAACATGCCGAAGTAGCCGCTCGGCAGTTGCGGCAGTTGCTCGAAGTGGCGCAGCGACTGGTAGCGCCGCAACGGATGCGCATGGTGGTCCGAATGGCGCTGCAGGTGAAACGTGGCGAGGTTCGAGACCAGATGGTTCGTGTTCCACGAGTGATGCGGCTGCGGGCGCTCGTAGCGGCCGTCGGGCAGCCGCGCGCGCAGCAGGCCGTAGTGCTCGACATAGTTGGCCGAGGTGAGCTGCCACCAGGCGACCATGTTGTGCACCGCCAGGAACGGGAGCATGACCCAGCCAAACACGGCGACGAGGCCGAGCTGCAGCAGCGCCGTCACCGCGTAGGACTGCAGCATCGTGTTGTGCACGCTCCAGGGTGAGCGGCCGAGCTCGCGCAGGCGGTCGGACTCGAGTTGCCAGGCGCGGCGGATGCCGCCCGGCAGTTCGCGCAGCGCAAAGCGGTAGATCGACTCGCCCATGCGTGCGCTCGCATGGTCCTCGGGCGTGGAGACGAAGCGGTGATGCCCGCGCCCGTGCTCGACCGTGAAGTGGCCGTAGGCCGGCACCGCGAGCACCAGCCGCGCGAGCCATTGTTCGACAGGGTTGTGCTTGTGGCCGAGCTCGTGGCCGGTGTTGAGGCCCAGCCCCGAGCCGGTGCCCGCGACATAGGCGAGCAGCAGAACCGCCCACCAGGCGAGCGGCTGCGTCGCGGCCCACCAGGCGCAGCCGATCAGCGCGACGAAGTGCAGCGGCACCGTCGCCCACGTCAGCCACCGGTAGTAGCGATCCTCCTCGAGCTGCGGCACGACCGCCTCGGGCGGGTTGTTCTCGTCCTCGCCGATCAGCGCGTCGAGCAGCGGCATCAGGCCGTAGCTGATGACGAGCGGAAGCGCGAGCAGGATCTGATCGCCCGTCAGCGCATGCGCGGCGATGCCGACGAAGGGCATCAGCGGGTAGACCACCGACAACGCCCAGGCCCAGCGCTTGCGGTCGCGAAAGCGCACCGCGCCATGCACCGGGTCGATGGCTTCGTAGGTCACGCTCATTGGGGGGAGCCCGTCACCGCGCTGCCGGCTGCGCGGCCGCCCATGTCGTGCAGCAGTTGATTGAACTCGTCCGATCCGGCCAGCACGGTCTTCGCGGCGGCGCGCAGCCGGTCCACCGCCTCGGCGCTGAGCACGAACGAAGTCGGCAGCTGGTTCAGGTAGTCGCGCTCGGCGGCGTCCTTCAATTGATCGAAGGAGACGTCGATCACGTAGATCTCGGCATCCGGCCCGCGCTCGACCGCGCGCAGTGCAGGGTTGCCGGCATCGATGATTGCGCCCGAATCCCGGACCGCGCGGTAGATCTTCCAGCGCGATGCGGTGTCGCGCAGCTGATCGATCGCTTCGTACGAGTAGTGATCGATCGGGACGCCCGTGGCCTGCATCAGGATCTCGAACACGCCCGGCGCGTCGACGAACCTGTCCCACGCCGTCGTCGGTATGGACACCGAATTGACGACGATGACGGCGATGCGCTTGACGGACCCGAGCGGCATGGGCTCGTCGACGAAGCGCGCTGCCTCCATCTCGTCCATCACGTTCATCACGCCCCGCAGCGCGAGGTTGTCGGCCACGCCGCCGTCGACGAGGTGAATGTAGGGGCGCTCTTTGCCGTCCCGATAGGCCTCGAGGTCGGTGACCTCTTGCATGATTCGCGCGGCGGCGCGCTCCTGCTTCTGCACCTGCGCAACTTTCGGCAACCAGGCCGGAGGACGGTAGCCGCAGCTGCCGCCGTAGTTGTTGATCGTGACCGGAGACAACACCACCGGCACCGCCGAGGAGGCAGCGGCCGCGCGCGCCAGCCGCATGCCCGACAGGTCCGAGCACATGATGTCGAACATCACCTGCGAGAAGTAGAAGCGGGCCCCCGAGCTCAGGTCGGTCGCCGCGGCGACGACCAGCGGCCCGGCGCCGCGCTGCAGATCGGCGTAGGTCGCGCCATCGAACAGGATCTCGTCGTAGTAGTCGGCGGCGAGTTCCGAGCGGCCCCAGCCGGTGGACGACAGCGGCCCCCAGTACGCCGGGCTGAACAGCCGGCGCAGCAGTTCGCCCTCGACATTGCGCTTGAGGAAGCGCTGCTCGTACTGGTCGAACAGCTTGTTGCCGTACAGGCCGTAGGCGAGCGCCGTGAAGCTGCCGCCCGACACGCCGGTGATGACGCTGACGTCGTCCAGCAGCTTCGACGCCTTGCCGTCGGGCGCGGCGATGTCGGTGTCGCGCAGCGCCTCGAGCACGCCGTACGAGAAGGCCGCCGCGCGCGTGCCGCCGCCCGAGAAGGCGAGCACGATCAGCGTGTCACGGTCCTTGATCGCGACGGGCCGCGTCTCGAAGCGGTAGCCCGTGTCCGGATCGGCCACGGCCAGTGGCGGGTTGACCGGCCGCGTGGCGCAGCCGGCGAAGACGAGCAGGCCCGTCAGCGCGATGGCCGCCCGCAACAGGCGCGCACCGATCGCGGATCTCTCAGGCTCGATGCTGCGTTCGACGCCGAGAGGGCCGGGCACGCGTGGCGCGTGGAAGTCGCGGGGGCGCCCAATGTGACGGCCTCTGGCAGCATCGGCAGGCGGCGCCGCTGCACGGAAGCTCGTTGTCGAATGCATGGGGAAATCATACGGCGGGGCGGCGTGCCTCGCGCCCTGCGGCCAGGCGGCGACGGCCGCTCTTGCAGCGGCGTCAGGAGTCCGGAAGAATGAGCTGCCCGCCGGCCGCCTGCACCGGGCCCGGCCGTTCCGGGCGCGGTCAGGAGGGCCGACAGATGAGCATCCCGCACTCGATCCGCATGGCAGCGCCGTGTTGCGCGCTGATGGTCTTCGTGCTGGCGCCACACGTCGCGCAGGCACAGTCGCGCATGGGCGCGGCCGAAGCGGCGCAGCTCTACACCGCCGCCGGTTTTCAGATCATCGGCAACCGCCCGGCGAACCGCTGCGCAAAGCCGGCGCAGCCTCGCGTCAGCTTCGTCGACATCAACGGTGACAAGCGCGCCGAGGCCTTGTTCGTCGACGCCGATGCGAGCTGCTATGCACCGTCCGGCCGCTACTACGCCGTGCTGGTGAAGGATGGCGCCAACTGGCGCCCGATCACGAGCGGCACCGGAACGATCCAGGCGCTTGCGTCCCGCACCGGTGGCTGGCTCGACATGCAAGCCAGCGACGCGGGCTGCCGGAAGCAGCTTCACTTCGACGGTCACGTCTACGCGGACACGACCGACTGCAGCGGTCGCGCACTCACTGCCGCGGCTGCTCCGTCGCATGCGGGTCTCGCGGCGCCTGTAGCGCAGGGTAATCAGCAACCAGCACCGCCTTCGGCCGCCGCGCCGAGCGTGACGAAGACCGCGACCTCGCCCGAAGCTGCCACGAACCTGTCTCCCGCCGAAGAGGCCGCCGCCTTCAAGAGCGCCGGCCTGAAGAAACGGGGCGGCCAATGGCAGAGCGACTGCGGCGACCCGGGCACGGCGAGCTATTCACCCGGGCGCATCGCACAGGTCCTGGACGCGAACGGCGACGGCCTGCCCGAGGCAGTGATCGACGAAGGGTCGACCTATTGCTACGGCGGCGCGGAGCACGGCTACTGGGTCGTGAGCAAGACGGCAGGTGGCGCCTGGCGGCTCGTCACGAGCGGCACCGGCATGGTCGAGTTCCTGAAGACGAAGGGTGTCGACGGCTGGCGCGACATCAGCATCGGCGGGCCGGGGTTCTGCTTCCCCGTGCAGCGCTGGAACGGCAAGGCATACAAGCTCCAGCGCTGGGAGTACGAGGGCAAAGTCTGCAAGCCGCAGCGCTGAAGCCTGGGCGCGGGTGTCCGAACGCGGCTTTCGTCTCCCTGTGCGCCCGGGTCAGAGCAGCCCGTTCTGCGCGCCGTGCGCCGGCATCTCGACGCGCGGCTGGGGCTTCCAGCCCTTCTTGCACTGCTCGGCGACGACGTTCGTGTAGATGCCGCCACGCACAAACCAGCGCGCGCTGACGCGGATGAAGCGCGGGTCGCAGACGCGCGCGATGTCGGCCAGGATGTCGTTCGTCACCTTCTCGTGGAAGGCGCCTTCGTTGCGGTAGCTCCACATGTACATCTTCAGGCTCTTCAGTTCGACGCAGAGCTTGTCGGCCACCATGTCGATCGTGATGTGCGCGAAGTCGGGCTGGCCGGTGAGCGGGCAGTGGCAGGTGAACTCCGGGATCTGGAACTGGATCGCGTAGTCGCGTTCCGGCGCCGGATTCGGGAACACGTGGAGTTCCTTGCTCGGCGCCGACGGCGGCGTTGCGGGCGCGGCGCGCTGGGCTGAGGTTGGCGTGCCGGTCGATCTGTGAAGGGCTTTCTTGGCCATGGAATCGGGTCTTTCGTGGCTGCGGCGAGGGTGTCGGCGAGGGCGGTGCCGGCGAGGTCGCGATGCTATCATCGAGGCTCTGGAACGACCCGCTATCGCGGGCGTTTTCTCAATCAGATCAACGACTTGCAAGCGCGCCGCCGGGTCCCAGCGGGTGCGCCACCGGCCCCGCCTCCATGCGTCTGAATTCGATCAAGCTGTCCGGTTTCAAGTCCTTCGCCGAACCCACCAACTTCCAGCTGCCGGGCCAGCTCGTCGGCGTCGTCGGCCCCAACGGCTGCGGCAAGTCCAACATCATGGATGCGGTGCGCTGGGTGCTCGGCGAGAGCAAGGCGAGCGAACTGCGCGGCGAGTCGATGCAGGACGTGATCTTCAACGGCTCGGGCCTCAGGAAGCCCGCCGGCCGCGCCAGCGTCGAGCTCAACTTCAGCAACGAGGATGCGCGTGCCGGCGGCCAGTGGAACCAGTTCACCGAGATCGCAGTCAAGCGCGTGCTGACGCGCGACGGCACCTCGAGCTACTACATCAACAATCAGCCGGTGCGCCGGCGCGACGTGCAGGACGTGTTCCTCGGCACCGGCCTCGGCCCGCGCGCCTACGCCATCATCGGCCAGGGCACGATCAGCCGCATCATCGAGAGCAAGCCCGAGGAGCTGCGCCTGTTCCTCGAAGAGGCCGCCGGCGTCTCGAAGTACAAGGAGCGCCGCCGCGAGACCGAGAACCGGCTGAAGGACACGCGCGAGAACATGACGCGCGTCGAGGACATCCTGCGTGAGCTCGGCACGAACCTCGAGAAGCTCGAAGGCCAGGCCGAAGTCGCGTCGCGCTACCGCGCGCTGCAGGACACGGGCAACCTGAAGCAGCATCAGCTCTGGTTCCTCAAGCACCGCGACGCCGCGCTCGAGGAAGAGCGCGTCAAGCGCGAGGTGGCCGACGCGGTGAACGCGCTCGAGGCGCGCCTTGCCGAACTGCGCCACGTCGAGGCCGAGCTCGAAACGCTGCGCCAGGCGCACTACGGGGCGAACGACGAGATGCACGCCGCGCAGGGCCAGCTGGCGGAATCCTCGCTCGAGGTGAGCCGGCTCGAAGAGCGCATCCGCTACGTGGTCGAAGGGCGGCAGAAGCTCGAACAGCGTCTGGCGGAGCTTGCCGCGCAGAGCGCGCGCTGGAGCGAGCAGCAGACGCAGGCGACGCAGGAACTCGAACGCGTCGGCAGCGACATCGCAGCGGCCGGCGAACATGCCCAGACACTCGCCGAGCAGGCGGAGGCGCACGCCGCCGGACTGCCGGGCGCGGAGGAAGCCGTGCGCACGGCGCAAGCGCGCAGCAACGAGCAGCGCAACGTCGTCGCGCAGGTGCAGCAGCAGATCCAGGTGCTCGCCGCCGAATCGCGCAGCGTCGGCGAGCAACTGCGCCAGCTCGGCGCGCGCCGGGACCGCCTCTCGAGCGAGAACAAGGCGCTGGTGACGCCGGACGACGGCCGGCTTGCCGCGCTCCAGTCGCAGCACGAAGCGGCGCAGGCAACGCAGAAGACGGCCGACGCGCGCGTCGAAGCCCTCGGCGCGCAGGTCCCCGCGCTCGAAGCCGACCGGCGCGCCAAGCAGGAGCAGGCGAATCAGGAGGCGGCGCGCCAAACGGCGCTCAGCGCACGTCTGGCCGCGCTGCGCGCCTTGCAGGAGAAGGTCCAGACGGAGGGCAAGCTCAAGCCCTGGCTCGCCAAGCATGGGCTCGACGGCCTGCAAGGCCTGTGGACGCGCGTGCACATCGAGCCGGGCTGGGAGCCCGCGCTGGAGGCGACGCTGCGCGAGCGGCTGAGCGCGCTCGCCGTCGGCCGCATCGAGACCGTACGCGCCTTCGCCGACGACGCGCCGCCGGCGCGCCTCGCGTTCTACACGACATCCGACGGTGCCACGCCCGGCAACGCGACCGCGGGCACGCATCCCACGCTCGCTCGCCTGGCCGACAAGCTGCGCCTTGGCGACAGCGGCCTGCAGGCGTTGCTCGGCGACTGGCTCGAAGGCGTCTACACCGCGGCGTCGATCGACGATGCGCTCGCCGCGCGCGGCAAGCTCACCCACGGCGAGGTCATCATGACGGCGGCGGGCCACGCAGTGAGCCAGCACGCGGTCAGCTTCTACGCCCCCGATTCCGAGCAGGCGGGCATGCTCGCGCGGGCGCAGGAGATCGAAAACCTCGTGCTGCAACTTCGCGCGCAGTCCTTGCTGGCCGACGAATCCCGCGCTGCGCTGGTGCGCAGCGAGGCCGCGGTGACCGAGGCGACCCAGCACCTCACGCAGGCGCGGCGCGAGGCCACCGAAGCGCAGACGCGCGCGCATCAGTTGCAGGTCGAACTGCTGCGCGAGACCGAGCAGGCGCAGGCCGCACTCGCCCGGCGCGACCGGCTCGCCTCGGAGCTGGTCGAGATCGATGCCGAACTCGCGGTGCTGAACGACAAGCGTGCGCAAGGCGAATCGCGCTTCGAGGAGCTCGACATGCAGCTCGGCACGACGCAGGAGCGTCACGCCGAGCTCGACGAAGTCGTGATCGCCGCCGAGCGCGCGCTTGCGGCCGCGCGCGAGCAGCATCGCGCGGTCGAGCGCGAGGTGCAGGAGGCCCAGTTCACGGCCCGCTCGCTCGCCGCGCGCCAGGCCGAGCTGCAGCGCAGCATCGCCAATGCGGTCGAGCAGTTGCAGGGCGCCGAGGCTTCGGCGACGCGGCTGCGCGCGGAACTGGAAACGCTCGACGACGCGTCCGAGCAGGCCGGATTGCAGCAGGCGCTCGCGCTGCGCGTCGAACGCGAGGCTGCGCTCGCCGCGAAGCGCAGCGCCTACGAGGAGCTCAGTGCGAAACTGCGCCGCGCCGACGAGCAGCGCATGAGCCACGAGCGCAGCGTGCAGCCCTTGCGCGACGCGATCGTCAAGCTCCAGCTCGAAGAACAGGCGGCTTCGCTCGGCGGCGCGCAGTACCTCGAGCAGCTCACGCAGGCGCAGGTCGATCGCGACGCGATCGCGCAGACGATCGCCGATGGCGGCGTCAAGCTCGCCGGCCTGCAAGGCGAGATCGATCGCATTCACCGCGAGGTCGAGGCGCTCGGCGCCGTGAACCTCGCGGCGCTCGAGGAGCTGACGAGTTCGCGCGAGCGCAAGACCTTTCTCGACGCCCAGATGGCGGACCTGCAGGACGCGATCGGCACCCTCGAGGACGCGATCCACAAGATCGACCTCGAGACGCGCGAACTGCTCGCGACCACCTTCGACGCCGTCAACGCGCATTTCGGCCGCATGTTCCCGGTGCTCTTCGGCGGCGGCACGGCGCGCCTCGTGATGACGGGTGACGAGATCCTCGACGCCGGCGTGCAGGTCATGGCGCAGCCGCCGGGCAAGAAGAACAGCTCGATCCACCTGCTCTCGGGCGGCGAGAAGGCGCTCACCGCGATCGCGCTCGTGTTCGCGATCTTCCAGTTGAACCCGGCGCCGTTCTGCCTGCTCGACGAGGTCGATGCGCCGCTCGACGACGCCAACACCGACCGCTACGCCGCGCTCGTCAAGGAGATGTCGCAGGGCACGCAGTTCCTCTTCATCAGCCACAACAAGATCGCGATGGAGATGGCCGAGCAGTTGATCGGCGTCACGATGCAGGAGCAGGGCGTGTCGCGCATCGTCGCGGTCGACATGCAGGCCGCGGCGAGCATGGCGGAGGCGGCGTGAACGACCTGACGGTAGCCCTTGCGATCGTCGGCGGCGTCGCGCTCGCCGGGGTGCTGGCGCATGGTGCGTGGCAGGCGCGCCGCGCCGGCCCGCGCCGCGCCGTGCCGTCGCCGGCGGCGGCCGCGCGCGAGCAACTCGAACCCGTGCTGACCGACGGCGACGGCAGCAACCTCGGGGCCGGCGGCGACACCGACGGGCCCGACCTGACGCTGCCGCGCAGCGCAGTCCGGCGCAACCCGGCGCGCCTCGATGCACTGATCGACGCCATCGCGACGCTCAAGCCGGAGGCGCCCGCGCCCGTGTTCGCCGGCACGCTCGTGCTGTCCCATCTGCCGCCGACACGCCGTGTCGGCAGCAAGCCGCTGGCGGTCGAGGGGCTCGACCCGCAGACCGGTGAATGGGAGCCGATCAGTGCCGGCGCGTCCTACAGCACGCTGCAGGTCGGCGTGCTGCTCGCGAACCGCACCGGCGCCTTGAACGAGATCGAATACTCCGAGTTCGTGCAGCGTGTGCAGACCCTTGCAGACGCCGTCGGCGCGATCGCCGAACTGCCGGACATGCTCGACGTCGTCGGGCGCGCGCGCGAACTCGACACCTTCGCCTCGGCGCACGATGCGCAGCTCGCGCTTCACCTGCAGGCGCGCGGGGCGGCCTGGTCGCTCGGCTACCTGCAGCAGCATGCGCTGCGGCACGGCTTCGTGCAGGGCCCGGTGCCTGGGCGCCTCGTGCTGGCGTCGCCCGAAGAAGGCGCGCCGCCGATGCTGGTGCTGTCGTTCGACGCGCAGGCAGCGCTTGCCGAACAGCCGGAACTCGCGGCGCTGCGCGACGTGACCCTGAGCTTCGACGTTGCGCAGACGGAGGCGTCGCACGCGCCTTTCGCCGCCTGGCAGTCGAGCGCCAGCGCCCTTGCGGCGGACATCGACGCCGTGCTCGTCGACGACAACGGCAGACCGTTCGGCGTCGAGGCGTTCGCCAGCATCGGCGCCGAACTCGAGCGCCTCTACGCCGCGCTGGCCGAGCGCGATCTGGCGGCCGGATCCCCCGCGGCGCGACGCCTTTTCAGCTGAATCCGTGGCCGGCGCTTGACGTAACCTGCCTGCAGCGCGCATAAGCGACCTTGGTAGGCGTCGCCGACGCGTGGCGCGCCGATTTCGCAAGGAGGACGACATGAGCGTAGAAAGCGAACTTCAGGCCACCGTGACCGAGATGCTGCGGCCCGGCCGCGGCATTCTGGCGGCGGACGAGAGCACACCGACGATCGCCAAGCGCTTCAAGGCGATCGGCGTCGAATCGACCGAGGAGCTTCGGCGCGCCTACCGCAGCCTGCTGCTGTCGACACCGGAGCTCGGCAACCACATCTGCGGCGTGATCCTGTTCGAGGAAACGCTCGGCCAGCGGGACGACGATGGCACGCCGCTGCCGGAAGTCGCCGCCCGGCAGGGCATCGTGCCGGGCATCAAGGTCGATGCCGGCAAGATCGCGCTTGCGCTCGCGCCGGGCGACGAGATCACGCAGGGGCTCGACGGCCTGGCGAAACGCTTCGAGGGCTACAAGGCGCAGGGCGCGCGGTTCGCCAAATGGCGTGCCGTCTACAACGTGTCGGCGACGTTGCCGAGCCGGCTCGCCATCCGGGCCAACGCGGACTCGCTCGCGCGCTACGCCGCGATCGGCCAGGAGCAGGGCATCGTGCCGATCGTCGAGCCCGAGGTGCTGATGGACGGCGACCACAGCATGGCGCGCTGCGCCGAGGTCACCGAATCGGTGCTCGCCGAGGTCTTCGCCGCGCTGCGCCGGCATCGGGTCGCGCTCGAGCACATGCTGCTCAAGCCGAGCATGGTCGTGCCCGGCAAGGCGCAGGCGCAGCGCGCCGCGCCGGCGCAGGTCGCGGCACAGACGCTGCGCGTGCTGCGCCGCACGGTGCCGCCGGCGATGCCCGGCATCTTCTTCCTCTCGGGTGGGCAGACGCCGGAAGAGGCGACGGCCAACCTCGATGCGATCAATCGCAGCGGCGCACAGCCCTGGGTGCTGAGCTTCTCCTACGGCCGCGCGTTGCAGGAGCCCGCGTTGAAGGCCTGGCAGGGGCAGGCGGGCAACGCGGCGGCGTTGCAGGCGGCACTGCTCAAGCGCGCGATGCTCAACGGCGCGGCGCGCGAAGGGCGCTATGACGCCGCGATGGAGGGCGGCGGCTGAGGTAGGTCAGCGCGGCAAGCGCGAAGTAGGCCGCAGGCGTCGAGCGCGCGTCAGCTTACGCCTTGCGCCGCCACAACGCGCGCCGGCTCGCGCATCAGGACGAACTCCTCCGCCGCGGTCGGGTGCAGCGCGATCGTTCGATCGAACTGCGCCTTGGTCGCGCCGCAGGCGAGCGCAACCGCAAGGCTTTGCACAATCTCCGGCGCGTCGGCGCCGAGCATGTGGATGCCGAGCACGCGGTCGTCCTTGGCATCGACGAGCAGCTTCATGTAGCTGCGCTCATGGCCGCCGAAGAAGGTCTGGCGCATCGGCCGGAAGTCTGACTCGAAGATCTTCAGTGCGTGCCCGGCCTGCGCGGCCTCCGCCTCGGTCGGGCCGATGGTCGCGATCGGCGGCAGCATGAACACGGCGCTCGACACGAGGCTCAGGTCGACTTCGCGCGTCGAGCCGCTGAACAGCGCGTCGGCAAGGGCGCGGCCCTCGGCGATCGCGACCGGCGTCAGGTTCATGTGGTCCGTCACGTCGCCGATCGCGTACACGCCGCGGGCTGTCGTGTGGCGGCGTGCGTCGACCGGGACCGCGCCGTTGGCGCCGAGCGCGATGCCGAGCGTCTCGAGGCCGAGCTTCGCGGTGTTCGGCCGCCGCCCGGTCGCATTGAGGACGAACGCAAACGTGTGCGCCTCACCGTCGGCAAACTCGAGCCTGAGATTGCGTCCGTCGCGCACGACACGATTCGGCGCAGCGCCGGGATGCAGCGCGATGCCGGCTTCTCGCAGTGCCGCCGCGGCCCGTCGCCGCAGGTCGTCGTCGAAGCCGCGCAACGGCCATTCGCTGCGGTAGAAGAGGCTCACGCGCACGCCGAGGCGGGCCAGGATGCTCGCGAATTCGATCGCGATGAAGCCGCTGCCGATCACGGCCCCGCACTCGGGCAGGTCGGTCAGGTCGAGCAGGTCGTCCGACACCGCGCAATGCTCGATGCCGGGGATGCTGTCGCGCACCGGTGCCGCGCCGGTCGCGATCAGCAGGTGGCGCGCCGTCAGCGTGCGCTTTCCCACCGCGACGTGATGCGGCTCGACGACCCGCGCCCAGCCTTCGATCAGTTCGACGCCGCTGTTGGCGAGCAGTTGCCGGTAGATGCCCTCGAGGCGCGCCGTCTCGGCCGCCTTCGCCGCCGCCCAGCGCCGCATGTCGAAGTGCGACGCGCCGATCGACCAGCCATAGCCCTCGGCCTCGCGCAGCGCGTCGCCATACTGCGCCGCGTACATCATCAACTTCTTCGGCACGCAGCCGCGGATCACGCAGGTGCCGCCGACGCGGCTGCCTTCGATGACGGCAACCCGCGCACCATGCGCCGCCGCGCGGCGCGAGGCCGCCACGCCGCCCGAGCCGGCACCGAGGGTGATGAGGTCGTAGTCGTATTTCAAGTTCGAATCCCGGTTGGCGTTCATGCGACGGGCACCTCGACCGACGCTGTTGGACAATGTCGCACATGCCGTCCGACTCCGCAGCCCAGCCCGCCGACGCTCCCGCTGCGGACCTGGCCGCACGTGCCGCCGAGTTGCGCGAACGGCTGGCCTATCACGCCCAACGTTACTACGTGCAGGACGCACCGGAGATTCCGGATGCGGAGTACGACCGCATGTTCGCCGAACTGCAGGCGATCGAGGCGGCGCACCCCGAACTGCTGACGTCGGACTCGCCGACGCAACGCGTGATCGGCCGCGTGCTCGATGGCTTCGCACCGGTGCGCCACGTGGTGCCGATGCTCTCGATCCGCACCGAGACCGACACCACGCCGGGGGGCGCGATCGCGTTCGACGCGCGCGTGCGGCGCGAACTCGAACTGCCTGCCGATGCGCCGGCGCTGGCCTATGCCGCCGAACTGAAGTTCGACGGCCTGGCGATCAATCTGCGCTACGAGCATGGTGTGCTGCTGCAGGCGGCAACGCGTGGCGATGGCGAGACCGGTGAGGACGTGACGCAGAACGTGCGCACCATCGGCCAGATCCCGCTGCGCTTGCTTGGCACCGCGCCGCCGCTGATCGAGATCCGCGGCGAGGTGTACATGCGGCGCGACGACTTCGAGCGCCTCAACGAGCGCCAGCGCGAAAGGGGCGGCAAGACCTTCATCAACCCACGCAACACCGCGGCCGGCGCGATCCGCCAGCTCGACCCGAAGGCGCTGGCCGACAAGAAGCTCAGCTTCTTTGCCTATGGCCTCGGCGACTTGCAGGGCTGGGCGCAGCCGGACACCCACAGCGCGACGCTCGACGCGATCGCCGCCTTCGGCCTGCCGGTGTGCGCCGAGCGCGCGGTGGTGCAGGGCGCCGACGGCCTCGTCGCGTTTCACACCGAGATGGGCGCCAAGCGCGACGCGCTGCCGTTCGACATCGACGGCGTCGTCTACAAGGTCGACTCGATCGCGCTGCAGAAGCGCCTCGGCTTCGTGACGCGTGAGCCGCGCTGGGCGGTGGCGCACAAGTACCCGGCGCAGGAGCAGATCACGCGGCTCAACGCAATCGAGATCCAGGTCGGCCGCACCGGCAAGCTCACGCCGGTCGCCAAACTCGAGCCGGTGTTCGTCGGCGGCACGACGGTGTCGAATGCGACGCTGCACAACCTGTTCGAGCTGCGACGCAAGGGCGTGCGCATCGGTGACACGGTGATCGTGCGGCGCGCGGGCGACGTCATCCCGGAAGTCGTCGGGCGCGTGCCCGGTGCGCGCGCGGGCTACGTGCCCAACTTCCGCATGCCGCGCGCATGCCCGGTCTGCGGCAGCCGCGTGCTGCGCGAGAAGGGCGGCATCGACCACCGCTGCACCGGGGGGCTGTTCTGCGCGGCGCAGCGCAAGCAGGCGATCCTGCATTTCGCCGGACGGCGCGCGATGGACATCGAAGGGCTGGGCGACAAGCTCGTCGATCAGCTCGTCGAAGGGGCGCTGATCCGCACGTTGCCCGATCTGTACCAGCTTGCGAACGAAGACGGCATGGCCAGGCTTGCCGCGCTCGACCGCATGGCCGACAAGAGCGCGCGAAACATCGTCGACGCGCTCGAGGCAAGCAAGCGCACGACGCTTGCGCGCTTCGTGTATGCGCTCGGCATCCGCCAGGTCGGCGAGGCGACGGCGAGGGACCTGGCAAAGCACTTCGGCAGCCTCGACCGCATCATGGACGCGAGCCTGGAGCAACTGCTCGAAGTGCGCGACGTCGGGCCGATCGTCGCGCAAAGCATCCACACCTTCTTCGAGCAGCCGCACAACCGCGAGGTGGTCGAGCAACTGCGCGCCAGCGGCATCGCCTGGGACGAGCACGAAGGCGCAGCCGATGCGGCGCCGCAGCCGCTCAGCGGCAGGGTGTTCGTGCTCACCGGTTCGCTGCCGACGCTCACGCGGGACGCCGCGAAGGCGATGATCGAAGCGGCTGGCGGCAAGGTCGCGGGCTCGGTGTCGAAGAAGACGCACTTCGTCGTCGCCGGCGCCGATGCGGGCAGCAAGCTGGACAAGGCGCACACGCTCGGCGTGGAGGTGATCGGCGAGGCGGAGTTGCTTGCAATGCTCGAAGAGGCCGGCGCAGGCGGGTCCTCGTCTTGACCGCAGCGACGCGCCGTCGGCGATTCGTCTTCGCGCTTGCCGCGCTGGGCTGGACGGCCGCTGTCGCACAAGGGTCGACGCGGCAGGCTTCGCGAGAGACCATGCCCCAGACGGGTGGCATCGGCGGTCGCGACAACCCGGGATTGCGGCGGCTCGAGGCCGTGCTCGAGAAGCAGCTCGACCGCGGCAAGCGCGCGCTGCCGCTGCCCTGGCGCGAGACGATTCTGGAGCCCGACACGGCGCGCCTCGTCTGGTGGCCACGCACCTTGCGATCGCCTGCGGGTGCAGGGGGCTATCGTGTCGCGCTCGATCCGCCGACGCGCTGGTACTACATCGCCTGGACCGGCGCTGCGGGTGGGCGACTGACGTTCTACGGCCCGCTCGAGGAGAGCGCCAAGGGCAGCTTCGTCGATGCGCTCACGGCTGCTACACCGACGGCGACCGCTTCTCAGGAGTCCGATCAGGAGGCGACGAAGCCGGCGGGCAAAGGCAAGACCGGAACGAAGTCGAATTCAAAGTCGAACACCAAGGCGAACACCAGGTCAGCGCCCAAGGCCAGATGACCCCGCCGCTTTGGCATGATGGCGCCTTTGATGCGCAGGGGACTGATCATGGCGGTTCGTGAACTTCTCAAGATGGGCGACGCGCGGCTGCTGCGCATCGCGCAACCGGTCGAGCGGTTCGACACGCCGGAGCTGCACGCGCTCATCGCCGACATGTTCGACACGATGGAAGATGCGCGCGGCGCGGGCCTGGCCGCACCGCAGATCGGCGTCGATCTGCAACTCGTGATCTTCGGCTTCACGCACAGCGAGCGCTATCCCGACGCGCCGGCCGTGCCACGGACGGTGCTGATCAATCCGCGCGTCGTCCCGCTCGGCGACGAGGAGGAAGTGGGCTGGGAGGGCTGCCTCTCGGTGCCGGGTCTGCGTGGCCAGGTGCCGCGCTTTGCGCGCGTGCGCTACACCGGCTTCGACCCGCTCGGCGTCCCGATCGAACGCGAGGCGGACGGCTTTCATGCGCGTGTCGTGCAGCACGAATGCGACCATCTCATCGGCCGCCTGTACCCGACGCGCATGCGCGACATGACGCAGTTCGGCTTCACCGAGATCCTGTTCCCCGACGCGGCGGACGCCGGCGACGATTGATCGCGGGATGCGTCGACGTCGCGAACCGTGCCGGACGCTCGCTGACGAAAAAAACCGAATCAGGCAGCCGCCTGCCCGGCGCCCCTAATTGAGCATCGGCGCAAGCCCGGTCCAGACGTTGACGAGCAGCAGCGGCTGTGCGTCCTCGTTCGGGTGGATGCGGTCGGCCTGGAAGAGCGACGACGCGATCGGCGTATCGGCGATGCCCTTGAAGAAGAAGGCCACGAGCCCGGTCCCCTCGGCCTTGGCGACGTCGTAGTAGAGCGCGGCGAGCTCCTGGTTGTACCTGCGGCCGTAGTTCGGCGGCACCTGCATGCCGATCAGCAGCACCTTGGCGCCGGCGGCCTTCGCGGCGCGCGTCATCGCGAGCAGGTTGGCCTCGGTCATCGAAAGCGGCAGGCCACGCAGCGCGTCGTTGCCGCCGAGTTCGATGATGACGAAGTTCGGCTTGTGCTTCTCGAGCAGCGCCGGCAGGCGCGACGCGCCGCCCGATGTCGTCTCGCCGCTGATGCTGGCGTTGATGACTTCGAGGTCGATCTTCTTCTCGCTCAGGCGCTTCTCGAGCAGCGCGACCCAGCCGCTGCCGCGCTTGAGTCCATACTCCGCCGAAATGCTGTCGCCCAGGACGAGCAGGCGTTTGCCTTGTGCCTGTCCTCGCGCGGGCATCGTCGCCAGCCACGACGCACCGGCCAGCCACAGGCTACAGTGCGCGCCAAACCCTCTTCGATTCATTCCCACCGGCAATCTCCATGTCCGAACCCATCATCGCTGTCGAGCGTGTCACGAAACAAGTGCGCGACTCGACCGGCACCTTGACGATTCTCCACGACATTGACTTCGCGCTCGATGCGCGCGAATCGGTTGCCATTGTCGGTGCATCGGGCTCGGGCAAGAGCACGCTGCTCGCGATCATCGCCGGGCTCGACACGCCGACCTCCGGCACGGTGCGCGTCTGCGGCGTCGATCTGTTCAAGATCGACGAGGACGCGCGGGCCGCGGTGCGCGCCCAGCACCTGGGCTTCGTGTTCCAGAGTTTCCAGCTGCTCGCCAACCTCAACGCGCTCGAGAACGTGATGCTGCCGCTCGAGCTCCAGGGCCGCAACGATGCGCGCGCACAGGCGACCGAGATGCTGCGTCGCGTCGGCCTCGGCGAGCGGTTGTCGCACTACCCGCGTGTGCTTTCGGGCGGCGAGCAGCAGCGCGTCGCACTGGCGCGCGCCTTCGTCGTGCGCCCGGCGGTGCTGCTCGCCGACGAGCCGACCGGCAGCCTCGACTTCGCGACCGGCGCGACCGTGATGGATCTGATGTTCGACCTCAACCGCGAGGCCGGCACCACGCTCGTGCTCGTCACCCACGACCGTGCGATCGCGGCGCGCTGCGAGCGGCAACTGCGGCTCGAGGCCGGGCGTGTCGAGCCCACGCTGGCCGTCGTATGAAGAGGGGGTCGTCACGGCGACCTGAAGCCGCCGAACCCGAAGCAAGGCGCCGTCAGCTTGTCGGGCCTCGGCCCTGCAGCTCGATCAGCGGCCCAACACCAAGCACAGGCACTCGATCATGACCATCACCTTCACGCCCGCCACCGGCCTCTTGGCCAGCCTCGACCTGCTGCGCGTCGGACTCGCCGACAGCGTCGCCCACGTGCAACTGCACCGGCCGGACAAGCGCAATGCGATCAGCGACACCATGCTGCAGCAGTTGCACACGGCCCTGATCAACCTCCCGAGCAGCGTGCGCGCGGCCGTGCTGAGCGGCGCCGGCAAGCACTTCTGCGCCGGGCTCGACCTGACGAGTCTGAGCGAGAGCACGGTGGCCGAGGGCGTGGCGCATTCGCGCATGTGGCAGGGCGTGATGGACACGCTGCAGTTCGGGCGCTTCCCGATCGTCAGCGCGCTGCACGGCGCGGTGGTCGGCGGCGGGCTCGAGATCGCGAGCGCGACGCACATCCGGGTCGCCGAGACCAGCACCTACTACGGCCTGCCCGAAGGCCAGCACGGGATCTTCGTCGGCGGCGGCGGCTCGGCCCGCGTGCCGCGGCTCGTCGGCGTCGCCTGCATGACCGACATGATGCTGTGCGGCCGCGTGCTGGACGCGCAGGAGGGCTACCAGCGCGGCCTGTCGCAGTACGTCGTGGCCGAGGGCCAGGGCGTTGCCAAGGCGTGCGAGCTGGCGCAGAAGATCGCCGGCAACGCGCCCTTGTCGGTCTTCGCGATCACGCAGGCCTTGCCGCGCATTGCCGACATGTCGCAGCCGGACGGCCTCTTCGTCGAGTCGCTGATGGCCGCCATCGCCCAGGGCGACGAAAGCGCCAAGCAGCGCATGCGCGACTTCGTCGAAGGCCGGGCCGCGAAAGTGCGGCATCCGGCATGAGCCCGCCGCTACGCCAGTGAGCGGCCTGGCGAAGACCGTCAGTTCGAGAACTTGTAGTCGGTCTTGGCCTTGGCGCGGATCTCGTCGCGGAACTGCACCATCTTCATCTGCGCCAGGCGCTGCTGAATCTGCGGCTTGACTTCGTCGAGCGGCGGGAACTGTGCCTCGCGCGTGTCGACGACCTTGATGATGTGCCAGCCGAACTGTGACTTCACCGGCTCGTCGGTCATCTCGCCCTTCTTGAGCTTGACCATCGCGGCCGAGAACTCGGGCACGAAGGAGCCGGGGTTGGCCCAGTCCAGGTCGCCGCCCTTTTCACCCGATCCGGGGTCCTTCGAATTCTCCTTGGCCAGCACCTCGAAGCTCGCGCCGCCCTTGAGCTTGACGATGAGCGCCTTGGCGTCTTCTTCCTTCTCGACCAGGATGTGGCTGACGCGGTACTCGACACCACTCGCCTGCGCCTTGAACTTGTCGTACTCGGCCTGAACGTCGGCGTCGGTCACCGGGTGGGCCTTCTGGTAGTCGGCAAACAGTTCGCGGATCAGGATGGTCTGGCGCGCCAGTTCCATTTGCGTCTTGTACTGCGGCGTCGCCGCGAGCCCCTGCTTCTCGGCCTGCTGGACGAACATCTCGCGCAGCACGACCTCGTCGCGCGCCTGCGCCTCGAGTTCCGGCGTGCGCGGCTGGCCCTGGCTCGTCGCCTGCTCGATCAAGGCGTTCACGCGTGCCACCGGCACCGGCTTGCCGTTGACGATGGCGACGTTTTGCGCCTGCGCAGGCAGCGCGAGCACGGCCGCGAGCGCGGCAGCGGGCACGAGGGCGGCGCGCAGCGCTGCCGCATGACGACGAAGGGAGAACATTGCAAACATGAGGCTCATGCCTTTCAGCGGATTTTGGGTTGGGGTCGAACGGGGGAGGGCGTCGCCGGGGGCCAATCGGCAGTCAGATTGCGCCGGGATGCGGCGCTGGGGTCAGGCTTCGCCCGGGGCGATGGCGTCGATCGCGAGCGCATGAATGCCCTGGGGCATCAGCGGGCCGACGGCATCATATACGAGCCGGTGGCGGCGCAGCCGCGAGAGGCCGCGAAACGCCTCGGCCTCGATGCGCACGCTGAAGTGGCGCCCTTCGCGCGCGCCGGCGTGGCCGGCGTGCTTGTGGCTGTCGTCCTGCACTTTGACGTGCAGCGGCGTCAGCGCACTGCGCAGCACGCGCTCGATGTCGTCGCTCGATGTTGCCATCACAAGCACCCGCCCACGCGCTTGCTCACGGGGCACCGGGGCCGGTCTCGGCCGTCCCGTTGGCGGCGCCATCGGCCGGTTTCAGGTGCCGGCTCAGGTAGACGCCTTGCGCGAGGGTGAAGATCAGCATCAGCCCGAGGCTGCCGAAGAGCTTGAAATTGACCCAGGCTTCGGTCGAGAAGCTGTACGCGACGTACAGGTTCAGGATGCCCATCAGTCCGAAGAAGCCGATCCAGGCGCGCGTGAGCGTGCGCCACACGGGGGCCGGCAGGTCGAGCTGGCCGCCCATCAGCGTGTTCAGCAGGTTCTTGTGGAACACCACCTGGCTGATCCAGAACGACATCGCCATCGCCCAGTACAGCACGCTCGGCTTCCATTTGATGAAGGTCTCGTTGTGGAACCACACCGTCGCGCCGCCGAGCACGGTGACGAGCCCGAGGCTGACCCACAGCATCAGGTCGATCTTCTTGCCGCGCGCGAGCATGAAGGCGATCTGCGCCAGCGTGGCGATGATGACGACGATGGTGGCGAGCAGCACCGGCCCCTCTTTCGGGCCGACGACGCCGCCCGAGACGAGGAAGCCGAAGTGCTCGGTCGCGAAGTCGGCCGCCGCCTGCGCGTCGCGTTCGGCGAACTTGAACGTGCCGAAGAACAGCAGGATGGGCAGGAAGTCGAGCAGGAGTTTCATCTAGGCAATACCGGAAGTGCCGGCATCGGGCGTGACGGTCGGCGACAAGCGAAGCGCTTTCGGCGACCCGCGGGCGTTCAGCGCGGAGGCTCGAAGTTTATCGCGGCCGAGTTGATGCAAAAACGCTCGCCGGTCGGCTTCGGCCCGTCCTCGAACACATGGCCGAGGTGCGAGCCGCAGTTGTTGCAGCGTACCTCGACCCGCACCATGCCGAGCGTCTTGTCGACGACACGCTCGATCACCTCGGCGTTGATCGGCTGCGAATAGCTCGGCCAGCCGCAGCCGGCGTCGAACTTGGTGTCGGACGCGAACAACGGCGTGCCGCAGCCGACGCAGTTGTAGCGCCCGGCCTTGAAGTGGTCCCAGTACTTGCCGGTGAACGGCGGCTCGGTGGCGGCGTTGCGCGCGACGCGGTACTGCATCGGGTCGAGCGCGGCGCGCCACTCGGCGTCCGACTTCTGCACCTTGTAGGTCTTGTCTGCACTCATGATGAACACGACACCTCAATCGATTGAGCCCAGTCGGGCGGGAAGCCGGCGTCCGCATCGTCTTGCGCGGTGGGATGGGCCGGGTCGTCGAAGGGATGCTCGAGCACGCGCAGCAGCCGCGCGACCTCCGAGAAGTCGCCCGCCGTCGCCAGCCGGATCGCGCCTTCGGCCAGGTGGTTGCGCAACATGACGCGCGGGTTGACCCGGCGCATGCGAACGCGCCTTGCGGCGTCGTCATCTTCACCGCCCTGGTGCGCGAGGCGCTCGCGGTAGCGCGCCGCCCAGGCGTCGAACGCGGGGCGATCGCGGAACATGTCGCGCAGCGCGGCGTTGTCGGCATCCGCGCGGCTGTCGAAGTCGGCCAGGCGGCGAAACAGGATCGTGAAGTCGGTCTGCTCGGATGCGAGCAGGCGCATCAGCGTGTCGATCAGTTCGAGGTCGCCCACGCGCTCGCCGCGCAACCCGAACTTGGCCGCAAGGCGCTGGCGGAACGCGCGCTCGAAGGTCGTGCGATACGGCTCGACGGCGGCGAGCGCGGCTTCACTCGCGGCGTCTGCATGTTCGTTGCCGTTGCCGTTGCCGTTGCCGAGCAATGGCAGCATCGCCTGCGCCAGGGCGTGCAGGTTCCAGAACGCCACCGCCGGCTGGCGGTCGAAGGCGTAGCGGCCCTGGTGGTCCGAGTGGTTGCAGATGTGGTGCGGGTCGAAGCCGTCGAGGAAGCCGAACGGGCCGTAGTCGATCGTCAGGCCGAGGATCGACATGTTGTCGGTGTTCATCACGCCGTGGCAGAAACCGACCGCCTGCCATTGCGCGATCATCTCCGCGGTGCTTGTGGCGGCCGCTTGCAGCAACGCGGCATACGGATCGGCGGCCTCGCGACAGGCGGGCAGGTGATGGTCGATGACGAAATCGGCGAGCCGCTTGAGCGCATCGTGCTGACCGTGGTGCGCGAAGTGCTCGAAGTGGCCGAAGCGGATGAAGCTCGGCGCGACGCGCGTGACGATCGCCGCCGTCTCCATCGTCTCGCGGCGCACCGGCAACGCCGAGCCGGTGATGCACAGCGCGCGCGTCGTCGGGATGCCCAGGCCGGCCATCGCCTCGGAGCACATGAACTCACGGATCGACGAGCGCAGCACGGCGCGGCCGTCGCCCATGCGCGAATAGGGCGTGAGGCCCGAGCCCTTGAGCTGCAACTCCATCGGCCCCGCGGGCGTCGCGATCTCGCCCAGCAGATGCGCGCGCCCGTCGCCGAGCTGCCCGGCCCAGACGCCGAACTGGTGCCCGCTGTAGACGCTGGCGAGCGGGCGCATGCCGGGCCACAGCGCGTTGCCGCTCAGGACCTCGAGCGCGTTGAGTGACGCTCGCTGGGCCCAGTCGGGTGGCAGACCGAGCAGGCGGGCGCATGCCGGGCTGGTCGCGACCCAGTGCGGGTCGGGCAGCGGTTGTGCGGCGAGCTGCGTGAAGAAGTCGTCACCCAGCTTGTGGAAACGATTCAGGAAGGCGACCGGCGCCTGGGCGGCCGCTTCGGGCGCGAGATCGACAACACTCATGAGTGCAGTTTAGCCAGCGGGGGTGTTCCTTGTCGGCACAGGGCCATCTTCCGCGGGCTTCGGCTTCGGGCGCGCGCTGTCCCGGTCGTGACACCGGGTGCGGGTAGTCCCTGAACGGAATCCGACACAATCTGTTCTACCGTACTGCCTGGTTCAACTGCAAGGATGACTTTCATGACGCGTACCATCAGATTCAAGGGCTTTGCCACCGGCGTGGCACTGGCGTTGGCCAGCGGCGCGTTGTTCGCGCAGGCGGGCGAGACGGTGAAGATCGCCTTCATCGATCCGCTCTCCGGCCCGTTCGCCAACGTCGGCCAGAACCAGCTCAAGAGCTGGCAGTTCGTCGCGGACATCTTCAATCAGAAGAATGCGGCAGGCGTCAAGTTCGAGTTCGTGCCCTTCGACAACAAGGGATCGCCGCAGGAGAGCCTGAACTCGCTGAAGGCGGCGATCGACCAGGGCATCCGCTACGTCGCGCAGGGCAACGGCTCGGGCGCTGCGCTCGCGATCTCGGACGCCGTCGCCAAGTACAACTCGCGCAACCCCGGCAAGGAAATCCTGTACCTGAACTACGCCGCGGTCGATCCGGCGCTGACGAACGACAAGTGCGAGTACTGGCACTTCCGGCTCGACGCGGACACGACGATGAAGATGGAAGCGCTGACGAGCTACATGAAGGATCAGCCCGACATCAAGAAGGTCTACATCATCGGCCAGAACTACTCGCACGGGCAGCAGGTCTCGAAGTACTTCAAGGAAGACATCAAGAGGAAGCGCCCGGACATCCAGATCGTCGGCGATGACCTGCACCCGATCGGGCAGGTGAAGGACTTCGCGCCCTACGTGGCCAAGATCAAGGCCTCGGGTGCCGACGCCGTCGTCACCGGCAACTGGGGCCAGGACCTGACGCTGCTGGTGAAGGCGGCCAAGGACGCCGGCCTGCACGCCAAGTTCTACACCTACTACGCGAGCGTGAGCGGCACGCCGACGGCGCTCGGCACCGACTCCGCAGGGCAGGTGCGCATGGTCGCCTACGGCTACACCAACATGGGCGGCAAGGTCGAGAAGATCTCCAACGACTTCAAGGCCAAGTTCAACGACGACTGGTACACGCTCGCGACCTACAACGGGCTGGCGATGTTGTCGGCGGGCATGGCCAAGGCCAAGAGCACCGATCCGGTCAAGGTCGCGGCGGCGCTCGAAGGCATCACGTTCGACGGCTTCGCCGGCGAATTCACGATGCGCAAGTCGGATCACCAGCTGCAGATGCCGCTCTACATCTCGTCGTGGGAGAAGGCGACCAAGCAGCACCCGTACAGCGTCGAGAACACCGGGATGAACTTCGCCGAGGTGAAGGCGATCCCGGCGTACGTGGCGAGCACGCCGACCTCGTGCCAGATGAAGCGCCCCTGATCGGGGTCGTCTGATCAAGGCGCGGCGCTCCAGAGTGCCGCGCCGTTTTTCTTTCTGATGTCGTCGGCCCGTCCATGGACCTGACCTACACACTGATCTCGCTGCTCAACGGCCTGTCGACCGGGCTGTTGCTCTTCATGCTCGCGTCCGGCCTGACGCTGATCTTCAGCATGATGGGCGTGCTCAACTTCGCGCATGCGAGCTTCTACATGCTCGGCGCCTATGTCGCCTACACGATCAGCCTCCAGCTCGGCTTCTGGTGGGGGCTGGTGCTGGCGCCGCCGCTCGTCGGCGCGCTCGGCGCGGTGTTCGAGCGCTACGCGCTGCGCCGGGTGCACAAGTTCGGCCACGTGCCGGAACTGCTGATCACGTTCGGGCTGAGCTACATCATTCTCGAACTCGTGCAGATCGTCTGGGGGCGTTCGGCGGTGCCGTTCTCGCAACCGGCCGTGCTCGAGGGTCCCTTGTTCACGATTCTCGATTCGCGCAGCCTGGGCCTCGGCTTCGCGTGGGGCAGCCCGCCCGAGGCGTGCCGCACGGTCGCGGACATGATCTGCACCCAGTTCCCGGCGTTTCGTGCCTTCGGCATGGGCGTCGCGGTGCTGATGCTGATCGCCGTCTGGCTGCTGCTGACGCGCACGCGCATCGGCCTCGTCATCCAGGCCGCGCTCACGCACCCGCACATGGTCGAGGCGCTCGGCCACAACGTGCCGCGCGTGTTCATGATGGTGTTCGGCGGCGGCACGGCGCTCGCTGCGCTCGCCGGCGTGATCGGCGGCGCCTTGCGCGTGACCGAGCCGTCGATGTCGCTGCAGGTCGGCGCGGTGGTGTTCGCGATCATCGTCATCGGCGGCATGGGGTCGCTTGCGGGCGCCTTCGTCGCATCGCTTGCGCTCGGCGTGATCGAGTCGTTCGCGATCGGCAGCGATCTCTCGATGATGGACCTGTTCCACACGCTCAACCTGGGCGTGACGCACGAGACCTTCGGCTACGCGATCTACAGCGTCAAGATCTCTCAGGTGGCATCGATCCTGCCGTTCCTGCTGCTGGTGCTGATCCTGATCTTCCGGCCCAAGGGCCTGCTCGGGACGCGGGAGGGCTGACGATGGACAGCGCCGCAGCAGCAAGCCCCCGACGCTTCAACACCAAGCGCTGGGCGCTGTGGTCCGCCTACGGGCTGCTGATGCTCGTCGCGCCGCTGATCTGGACCAGCAGCCTGTCGCTGACGATGCTCACGCAGATGGGCGTCGCGATCATCGCCTGCCTCGCGTTCAACGTGCTGCTCGGCCAGGGCGGCATGTTGAGCTTCGGCCATGCGGTCTATTCGGGCCTGGGCGCGTTCTTCGCGATGCACACGCTCAACATGATCTCGGATGGCCAGCTGCCGTTGCCGGTCAGCCTGGTGCCGCTCGTCGGCGGCCTGTTCGGCCTGTTGATGGCGGCGCTGCTCGGCTATGTGACGACGAAGAAGGCCGGCACGCCGTTCGCGATGATCACGCTCGGCATCGGCGAGCTCGTGTGGTCGATGTCGCTGATGTTTCCCGGCTTCTTCGGCGGCGAGGGCGGCATCAGCGGCAATCGCGTCGCCGGCGAGCCGTTTCTCGGCATCACCTTCGGCCCCGGCATCCAGCTCTACTACCTGATCGCGGTCTACTGTTTCGTCTGCACCGCGCTGCTCTACGCCTTCACGCAGACGCCGCTCGGGCGCATCCTGAACGCGACGCGCGACAACCCCGAGCGCGTCGAGTTCATCGGCTACCGCACGCAGGCGGTGCGCTACATGGCGTTCATGGTGTCGGGCTTCTTCATGGGCATCGCGGGCGGCCTGGGCGCGCTGAACTTCGAGATCGTGACGGCCGAGGTCGTCGGTGCCGGCCGCTCGGGCGCGTATCTGTTCTTCACCTTCCTCGGCGGCGCGATCTTCTTCATCGGCCCGATCATCGGCGCCGTACTGATGGTGCTCGCGCTCGTGCTGTTGTCGGAGCTGACGCAGGCCTGGCTGCTCTACCTCGGCCTCATCTTCCTGCTGATGGTGATGTATGCGCCGGGTGGCATCGCGAGCCTGCTGATGATGAATCTGCGGGTTGCCGCATTCAACAAGCTGCGCCGCTTCACCTGGTTGTACCTTGCGCTCGCCGTCGCATCGTTCATCGTGCTGGCAGGCGCGGGAGCGATGATCGAGATGCTCTACCACCTGCAGCTCAACGAGGCGCTCGGCCCGCAGACCACCTTCATGGGTGTGCCGCTCGACGCGTCGAAGTCGATCTCCTGGATCGGCGCGGTCGTGGTGCTGGTGATCGGCGTCGCCGTGCTTCAGCCTGCACGGCGGCGATTCGCGCTGCGCTGGGGCGAGGCGCAAGGCGAGATCGAGCGCGAGATCAAGCGGAGGGAGGCACAGTGAGCGCGGCCACCCCCGCGCTGGAACTGCGCGATCTGCGCAAGAGCTTCGGCCGCACGGAGATCATTCGCGGCGCGACGCTCTCGGTCGCCAAGGGCGAGCGCGTCGCGATCATCGGGCCCAACGGCGCCGGCAAGAGCACGCTCTTCAACCTCATCAGCGGGCGTTTCGAACCGACATCGGGGCAGATCCTGCTCAACGGCCAGCGCATCGAAGGGCTCGCGCCCTACGAGGTCAGTCGCCGGGGGCTTGCGCGCAGCTTTCAGGTCAGCAATCTGTTCACGCGGCTCTCGGCGTTCGAGAACATCCGCTGCGCCGTCCTGTGGAGCATGGGCTATCGCTACGCGTTCTGGAAGTTCCTCTCCGACCTGCACGATGCCAACGAGCGCACGGTCGAGGTGCTCGAGATGATCAAGCTCGACCGCCGGCGCGACGTCCAGGCGATGAACCTGACCTATGCCGAGCAGCGCGCGCTCGAGGTCGGCATCACGATCGCCGGTGGCGCGGACGTCGTGCTGCTCGACGAACCCACGGCCGGCATGAGCCGCAGCGAGACCGCGCGCTTCGTCGACCTGATCCGCGAGATCACGGTCGGCAAGACGCTCCTGACGGTGGAGCACGACATGGGCGTCGTCTTCGGCCTCGCCGACAAGATCGCAGTGCTCGTCTACGGCGAGGTGATCGCCTTCGACACGCCCGAAGCCGTGCGCGCCGACCTGCGCGTGCAGGAGGCCTACCTCGGCTCCGTGCTCGCCGAAGAAGGGCACTGAAGCTCATGCTGCATCTGCAAGACGTCCACGCCTACTACGGCAAGAGCCATGTGCTCCACGGCGTGCATTTCGACGTGCAGCCGGGCGAGATCGTGAGCCTGCTGGGGCGCAACGGCTCGGGGCGCTCGACGACGGCGAAGTCGATCATGGGGCTGGTGGAGGCAACCGGCACGGTGGAGTGGCGCGGCAAGGCGATCCGCGGCCTGAAGCCCTTCGAGATCGCACACCTCGGCATCGGCTACGTGCCTGAGAACCGCGACATCTTCCCCGACCTGACGGTGCACCAGAACCTGATGCTCGGCGAGAAGAGCCGGCGCAAGTCGGCGCCGCGCTGGGGCTTCGACGACGCCTACCGCATGTTCCCGCGCCTGAAGGAGCGCCAGCACACCGAAGCCGGCGTGCTCTCCGGCGGCGAGCAGCAGATGCTGACCCTGTGCCGCACGCTGATGGGTGACCCCGACCTGATCATGATCGATGAGCCGACCGAGGGCCTGGCGCCGAAGATCGTCGAACTCGTCGCCGAGTACCTGCAGGCGCTCAAAGCGCGTGGCGTCTCGGTGCTGCTGATCGAGCAGAAGCTGACGATCGCGCTGCAGGTGGCCGACCGCTGCCTCGTGATGGGGCACGGCAACATCGTGTTCGAGGGCACAGCCGGCGATCTGCGCGCCAACGCCGACATCCGCAAGGAGTGGCTCGAGGTCTAGCCCCGCGCAAGCCTTCGGCAACTGCCCTTGATGCGGCGCGGTTGTCGCGACAGGGACAGGCTTCGCCATACCTCGCGGCCTAGAATCGAACGATCGTTCCATTCTTTCGCCGAGGTTCGCCATGACAGCCCAATACGAAGTTCGCGGCGCGGTCGCCGTCATCACGCTCGACAACCCGCCGGTGAACGGCCTCGGGTACGCCACGCGCGTGGGCATCACCGACGGGCTGGCGCGCGCGGAAGGCGATGCGGCGGTGAAGGCGATCGTCATCACCGGCGCCGGCAAGGCATTCTCGGGCGGCGCCGACATCCGTGAGTTCGGCACGCCAAAGGCGCTGGCCGAGCCGAATCTGCTGAGCGTGATCCTCGCGCTCGAGGCGTGCACCAAGCCGGTCGTCGCGGCGATCCACAGCGTGTGCATGGGAGGTGGGCTCGAGCTCGCGATGGGCTGTCACTACCGCGTCGCGGTGCCCGGCACGCAGGTCGCGCTGCCCGAGGTCAAGCTCGGCCTCGTCCCCGGCGCCGGCGGCACGCAGCGCCTGCCGCGCCTGATCGGCCTCGAGAACGCGCTCAACATGATCGTCAGCGGCGAAGCGGTGAAGAGCGAACTGCTGGCTGTTGTGCCCGGACAGAAGCTCTTCGACAAGATGATCGACGGCGACCTGATGGCCGGCGCGCTTGCGTTCGCGACCGAAGTGGCCGACCGGCACGCGAAGGACAAGAGCCCGCTGCCGCTCGTGCGCAAGCTGAAGGTCACGCACCCGAATGCCGATGCCTATCTGCAGTTCACGCGCAACACGGTCGGCGCGATGAGCCGCAACTTCCCGGCGCCGCTGAAGTGCGTCGAGGCGGTCGCGGCCTCGCTGACGCTGCCGTTCGACGCCGGCATGCGCAAGGAGCGCGAGATCTTCATCTCGCTGATGATGACGCCCGAGAGCAAGGCGCTGCGCCACGCCTTCTTCGCCGAACGCGCGGCAGGCAAGATCCCCGACGTGCCGGCCGACACGCCGCTGCGCGACGTGAAGAAGGTCGCCGTGATCGGCGCCGGCACGATGGGCGGCGGCATCGCGATGAACTTCCTGAACGCCGGACTTCCGGTCGTGATGCTCGAGATGAAGCAGGAGGCGCTCGACAAGGGGCTGGCGACGATCCGCAAGAACTACGAGTCGCAGGTCAAGCGCGGCAAGCTCAAGGCCGACAAGTACGAGCAGCGCATGGCGCTGCTGTCCACGACGCTGAACTACGGCGACCTGAAGGACGCCGACATGGCGATCGAGGCCGTGTTCGAGGACATCGGCGTCAAGCAGCAAGTCTTCAAGGCGCTCGACGAGGTGATGAAGCCCGGCGCCATCCTCGCGACCAACACCTCGACGCTCGACGTCGACAAGATCGCGGCCTTCACGAAGCGCCCCCAGGATGTGATCGGCACCCACTTCTTCAGCCCGGCGAACGTGATGAAGCTGCTCGAGGTGGTGCGCGGCGCGAAGACGGCGAAGGACGTGCTCGCGACCGTGATGGCGCTCGGCAAGAAGATCCGCAAAACCTGCGTCGTCTCCGGCGTGTGCGACGGCTTCATCGGCAACCGCATGATCGAGCAGTACTCGCGTCAGGCCGGCTTCCTGATCGAGGAGGGTTGCACGCCGGTGCAGGTGGACAAGGCGATGGAGAAGTTCGGCATGGCGATGGGGCCGTTCCGCATGGGCGACCTTGCCGGCAACGACATCGGCTGGTACATCAGGAAGCGCCGCTACGTCGAGAAGCCTGACCTGAAGTACAGCAAGACGGCGGACCTGCTGTGTGAACTCGGCCGCTTCGGACAGAAGACGGGTGCCGGCTGGTACGACTACAAGCCCGGCAAGCGCGACGCGATCCCGAGCAAGCTGGTCGAGGACATGATCGCCACGCATCGCAAGGAACTCGGCATCACGCCGCGCAAGATCAGCGACGACGAGATCGTGCAGCGGCTCGTGTTCTCGCTCGTCAACGAAGGCGCGAAGATCGTCGAGGAAGGCATCGCGCTGCGCGCGTCCGACATCGACGTGATCTACCTCACCGGCTACGGCTTCCCGCTGCACCGCGGCGGCCCGATGTGCTACGCCGACACGGTGGGGCTTTTCAACGTCGCGCAGGCGATGAAGCGCTTCGCGCGCAACCCGCTCGACGACCAGAAGTTCTGGCAGCCGGCGCCGCTGCTGGCGCGCCTCGTCGCCGAAGGCAAGACCTTCAGCTGAGCGCGGGGAAGCCTCGATGATCAAGCGCTTTCTGCTCGGCGTACTGGTCCTGCTGGCGCTGCTCGGGCTCCTGGTGCTGGTGGTGGCCGTCAACACCCTGCGTCAGGGCTCGCGCCAGATCGACGTGCCGGCGCTGGCGCCGATCGCGGTCGACGAGCAGGCAGCCGCCGAGTCGCTGGCGGCGGCCGTGCGCGCGAAGACGGTGTCGTCGCACGAGGATCCTGCGCTGAACACCGATCAGTTCGAGTTGCTGCAGGCGCATCTTCGGTCGCGCTACCCATTGCTGCATGCGACGCTCAAGCGCGAAGTCGTCGGCGGGCTGAGCCTGCTCTACACCTGGCCCGGCAGCGACCCTGCAGCCAAGCCGATCCTGCTGATGGCGCACCAGGACGTGGTGCCGGTCGCGCCGGGCACCGAGAAGGACTGGCAGGCCGACCCCTTCGCCGGCACGATCAAGGACGGCTTCGTCTGGGGCCGCGGTGCGTGGGACGACAAGGTGAACCTGATCTCGCAGATGGAAGCCATCGAGATGCTGATCGCGTCCGGCTTCCAGCCCAAGCGCACCGTCTACCTGGCCTACGGCGCGGACGAGGAGGTGGGCGGCCTGCGCGGCGCGAAGGCTATCGCGGCCTTGCTCGCCGAGCGCAAGGTGAAGCTCGACTTCGTCCTCGACGAGGGGCTGCTCATCACCGAAGGCGTGCTGCCGGGTCTGGAGCCGCCGGCGGCCATCGTTGGCATTGCCGAGAAAGGCTACCTGTCGGTCGGCCTTCATGCCGAGGCAACCCCCGGGCACTCGTCGATGCCGCCGCCGGCGGGAACGAGCGCGATCGCGATGATGAGCGTGGCCCTCACGCGGCTGGACGAACATCAGTTCCCGGCGAAGCTCGAGGGCGTTGCGCGCGAGATGTTCGAGTCGGTCGCGCCCGAGATGAACGCCTTCAACCGCGTCGCCTTGTCCAACCTGTGGCTGTTCGGCCCGATCGTCAAGAAGCAGCTCGAGGCGGGCGCGAGCACGAACGCGATGCTGCGCACGACCACCGCGTTGACGATCGTGAACGCAGGCAACAAGGAGAACGTGCTGCCCGGCCGCGCCGACGCCACGGTGAACTTCCGGCTGTTGCCCGGCACCACGCGCGACGACGTGATGGCGCACGTGAAGCAGACCGTCGCCGACGGCCGGGTGAGCGCCGAGCGGATGCCCGGTTCGGCCGAGCCGTCCAAGGTCGCGTCGACCGACAGCCCCTCGTATCGCCTGATAGAACGGACCGTTCGGGAGCTGTTCCCTGGCACCATCGTTGCGCCGGGCCTGATGGTCGGCGGCACCGATTCGCAGCATTTCGGCGCCGTGTCCGACCACATCTACAAGTTCTCGCCGGTGCGCGCCAAGCCGCAGGACCTGCCGCGCTTTCACGGCACCAACGAGCGCATCACGATCGCCAACCTGACCGAGCTGATTCGCTTCTACCATCGCCTTGTGCAGCAGGCTGCACAGTGATCCTGCCTGACCCGATTTCCACAGGAGTTTTGCCATGACCTCAGCCGTGATCGTTTCCACCGCCCGCACACCGCTAGCCAAGAGCTGGAAGGGCGCCTTCAACATGACGCACGGCGCGACGCTCGGGGGTGCCGCGGTGAAGGCCGCGGTCGAGCGCGCCGGCATCGACGGCGCGCTGGTCGAGGACGTGCTGATGGGCTGCGCGACGCCCGAGGGCGCGACCGGCAGCAACATCGCGCGCCAGATTGCGCTGCGCGCCGGGCTGCCGATCACGACCAGCGGCGTCACGATCAACCGCTTCTGCTCGAGCGGCCTGCAGACGATCGCGATGGCGGCGCAGCGCATCATCGCCGGCGAAGGCGAGGTGTTCGTCGCCGGTGGCGTCGAGAGCATCTCGTGCGTGCAGAACGAGGCGAACCGCCACATGATCACCGACCCCTGGCTGCTCGACAAGAAGCCCGAGATCTACTGGAGCATGCTGCAGACGGCCGAGCAGGTCGCCAAGCGCTACAAGATCGGGCGCGAGCGCATGGACCAGTACGGTGCTGCGAGCCAGCAGAAGGCCTGCGCCGCGCAGGAGGCGGGCAAGTTCAACGACGAGATGATCTCCGTCACCACGATGGCGGGCGTCGCCGACGCGCAGCTCGGCCTGCGCACCAAGGAAGTGACGATCAGTGCCGACGAAGGGCTGCGCCCCGGCACGACCTACGAGGCGGTGGCCGGCATCAAGCCGGTGTTCCCGGACGGCGTGATCGCCGCCGGCAACGCGAGCCAGTTCAGCGACGGTGCCGGCGCCTGCGTCGTCGTGCACGAGAAGTTCGCCGAGGCCAAGGGCCTGAAGCCGCTCGGCCGCTTCCTTGGCTTCGCGGTGGCCGGCTGCGAGCCCGACGAGATGGGCATCGGCCCGGTGTTCGCGGTGCCGAAGGTGTTGAAGCGCCTCGGCCTCACGGTCGCCGACATCGACCTCTGGGAGCTGAACGAGGCCTTCGCGGTGCAGGTGCTGTACTGCGCCGACACGCTCGGCATCCCGATGGACAGGCTCAACGTCAACGGCGGCGCGATCGCGGTCGGCCACCCGTATGGCGTCAGCGGCCAGCGCCTCACCGGCCACGCGCTGATCGAGGGCAAGCGGCGTGGCGCGAAGAAAGTGGTCGTCACGATGTGCATCGGCGGCGGCATGGGCGCGGCGGGCGTGTTCGAGGTCCTCTGACGACCGGCACGATGCGCCGCACGCTCGACTTCCTGCTCTACGACTGGCTCGATGTCGAGTCGCTGCGGCGGCGCGAGCGCTTTGCCGAGCACAACCGCGAGACGTTTGATGCGGTGCTCGACATGTGCGAGAAGCTCGCCGCCGAGAAGTTCGCGCCGTTTGCGCGCCAGTCGGACACCGAAGAGCCCTGGTTCGACGGCGAGAAGGTGCACCTGCCCGAAGCGAGCCACGCGGCGTCGCGCGCGTTTGCCGCATCCGGCATGCTCGCCGCCGCGCAGGACTACGAGATCGGCGGCATGCAACTGCCGTGCGTCGTCGAGATGGCGGCGGGCAGCTTCTTTCCGAAGGCCGGCGTCGGCATTGGCGGTGGCGGCATGTTGACGAGCGGCAACGCGAACCTGCTGATGGCGCATGGCACCGAGATGCAGAAGACGGTCTTCGCCCGCAACGAATTCGGCGGCCGCTTCGCGGGGACGATGTGCCTGTCGGAGCCGCAGGCCGGCTCGAGCCTGTCGGACGTTGCCACCCGTGCCACGCCCGATGGCGAGGACTTCGAGCACGATCCGCTCGGCCCGCGCTACCGGCTGCGCGGCAACAAGATGTGGATCAGCAACGGCGAACACGAACTGACCGAGAACATCATCCACCTCGTGCTCGCGAAGATCCCCGGGCCGGACGGCAAGCTCGTCCCCGGCACGCGCGGGATCTCGCTCTTCATCGTGCCGAAGAAGCTCGTCGACACCGAAGGCCGGCTCACCGGCGAGCGCAACGACGTCGCGCTCGCTGGGCTGAATCACAAGCTTGGCTACCGCGGCATTCCGAACACGCTGCTCAACTTCGGCGAGGGCAGGTTCCCGGTTCGAGGCGTCGCGGGTGCCATCGGTTATCGCGTCGGCAAACCCGGCGAGGGCCTGCGCTGCATGTTCCACATGATGAACGAGGCGCGCATCGCGGTAGGTCTGGGCGCGGCGATGATCGGCTACGCCGGCTACGAGGTGAGCCTCGCCTACGCGAAGGAGCGCCCGCAGGGCCGGCCGATCGGGCCGGCCGGCAAGGACGCGACGCAACCGCAGGTGCCGATCATCCGCCACGCCGACGTCAAGCGCATGCTGCTCGCGCAGAAGAGCTATTGCGAAGGCGCGCTCGCGCTCGAGCTGTACTGCTCGCGCCTCGTCGACGAACTGCACACCGGCGACGATGCTTCGAAGCAGGAAGCCGGCCTGCTGCTCGAGATGCTGACGCCGATCGCCAAGAGCTGGCCGAGCGAGTGGTGCCTGGAGGCCAACAGTCTCGCGATCCAGGTGCTCGGCGGCTACGGCTACACGCGCGACTTTCCGGTCGAACAGTACTGGCGCGACAACCGCCTGAACATGATCCATGAGGGCACGCACGGCATCCAGGGCCTGGACCTGCTCGGCCGCAAGGTCGTGATGCAGGAGGGGCGCGGCTTTCAGCTGCTTGCCGATCGCATCGCCGGGACGATCGAGCGCACGAAGGGCGTCGAAGCGCTCGCCGGGCACGCCGTGGCGCTCGAAGCCGCGCTCGAGCATCTGGGCGCCGCGACGCGCGCCGCCTGGCAGGGCGACGATCCGCAGCGCTCGCTCGCCAATGCGACACCGTATCTGCAGGCCTTCGGCCACGTGGTGCTGGCCTGGATCTGGCTCGATGTCGCGTTGTGCGCACGGGCGCGGCTCAACGAGGCGGCGGGCGGCGGCGCCAGTGACGCCAGCAACGCCGCATTCCTGCGCGGCAAGCTCGCCGCCTGCGCCTATTTCTTCCGCTACGAACTGCCGCGCATCGGCGCCTGGCTGAAGGTCGTCGAGACGCAGGACGACACCTGCCTCACGATGGCCGACGACTGGTTCTGAAGCGCTTCTCCCCCTGTCACCGATTACGAGGATCCCATCATGAGCACGCCCGTCCAGAAGCTTTTCGATCTCACCGGCCGCACCGCGCTCGTCACCGGCGGCTCGCGCGGCCTCGGCCTGCAGATCGCCGAGGCGCTCGGCGAGGCCGGCGCGAAGATCCTGCTCACCTCGCGCAAGGCGGCCGACCTCGAGGAGGCGGCGGCCACGCTCCAGGCCAAGGGCATCGACACGCGCTGGGTCGCGGCGGATGCGAGCCAGCCCGCGGAGATTGCCAAGGTCGCCGACGAGGCGATGCAACGCCTCGGCCAGGTCGACATCCTCGTCAACAACGCCGGCGCCACCTGGGGCGCGCCGGCCGAGGATTACCCGCTCGAGGCCTGGGACAAGGTCATGAACCTCAACATCCGCAGCATCTTCCTGATGAGCCAGGCGATCGGCAAGCGCTCGATGATCCCGCGCAAGCAGGGCCGCATCATCAACATCGCGTCGATCGCCGGCCTCTCGGGCTCGGGGCCCGACATCCAGTTCATCGCCTACGGCACGAGCAAGGGCGCGGTCGTCAACTTCACGCGCACGCTGGCCGGCGAGTGGGGGCGCTACGGCATCAACGTCAACGCGCTCGCGCCGGGCTTCTTCCCGAGCAAGATGACCAAGGGCGTGCTCGCCACCTTCGGCGCCGACAAGCTCGCCGCGCACGCGCCGCTGCGCCGCCTCGGCGACGACGATGACTTGAAGGGCGCCGCGCTGCTCTTCGCGTCGCCGGCCGGCAAGCACATCACCGGGCAGATCCTCGCCGTCGACGGCGGCGTGAGCGCGGTGACCGCGGGCGGTTGAACGTGACGCGCCCATCGCGCGGGGCCCGCCGGGCGCTCCGGTCTGTTTGTCGTACACAGTCGCGCGCATGAAGTTCTCGGTCCATATTCCTTTCGTCGACATGGTCGGCATGGAACTGCTCGCCTGCGATGCGGGCGCTTCCGAGTTGGCGTTGACGCTGCGCGAGGAGCTCTGCAACTCGTGGAGCGTCGCCCACGGCGGCGTCACGATGACGCTGATCGATGTCGCGATGGCGCACGCGGCGCGCAGCCCGAACCAGCCCGGCTACCCGACGAGTGCGAGCGTCGTCACGATCGAGATGAAGACGAGTTTCATGCGCCCCGGCATCGGCCGCCTGCTTGCGCAGGGCAAGCTGCTGCGGCGCACCGCGTCGCTCGCGTTCTGCGAAGGCTCGGTGTACGACGACACGCATCAGCTCGTCGCGCACGGCACCGGCACCTTCAAGTACATCCGAGCCCTGCCTGCGGGCGGGCGAAAGATCCAGCGGTCGGATGCTTCCGACTGAACTATGGCCCTCGCGACCCTTCCGGTCGTGTGAACCGGCCCCAACTCAACCAAGGAAACAAGAAATGACCAAGACCCTGAACAAGCAATGGCAGCTTGCCTCGCGCCCGAGCGGCGAGCCGACGGCCGACAACTTCCGTCTCGTCGAGGCGCCGGTGCCCGAGCTGAAGGACGGCGAGGTGCTGGTGCGCCACCACTTCATGTCGCTCGACCCCTACATGCGCGGCCGCATGAACGACGGCAAGAGCTACGCGCAGCCGCAGGCGCTCGATGCGGTGATGGGCGGCGGCACGGCGGGTGAGGTCGTCGCGAGCAAGAGCGCGGCCTTCGCCGTCGGCGACAAGGTCGTCGGCATGGGCGGCTGGCAGGAGTATTCGGTCGTCGACGCGGCGCAGCCCGGCATGCTGCGCAAGGTCGACACGAAGCACATTCCGCTCTCGGCCTACCTCGGCACGGTCGGCATGCCCGGCGTCACCGCCTGGTACGGGCTGAACAAGATCATCGCGCCCAAGGCCGGCGAGACGGTCGTCGTCAGCGCCGCCAGCGGCGCCGTCGGCACCGTCGTCGGCCAGCTTGCCAAGGCCAAGGGTTGCCGTGCGGTGGGCCTGGCCGGCGGCCCGGAAAAGTGCCGCGTCGTCGTCGAGGAGTTCGGCTTCGACGAGTGCATCGACTACAAGCAGCACCCGGACCTGAAATCGCTCAGCGCGGCGTTGAAGGCGGCGTGCCCGAAAGGCATCGACGGCTACTTCGAGAACGTCGGCGGCATGACGCTCGACGCCGTGCTGCAGCGCATGAACGCGTTCGGCCGGATCGCCATGTGCGGGATGATCTCGGGCTACAACGGTGAGCCGATTCCGATGACGCAGCCGCAACTGATCCTGGTCTCGCGCCTGCTGTTGCAGGGCTTCATCGTCAGCGAGCACATGGAGGTCTGGCCCCAGGCGCTGAAGGAAATCGGCGGCCTCGTCGCCACCGGCAAGCTGAAGTACCGGGAGTCGATCGCCGAGGGCATCGAATCGGCGCCGCAAGCCTTCCTGGGTTTGCTCAAGGGCAAGAACTTCGGCAAGCAACTCGTCAAACTGGTGTAGCGCGGCACGAGGTCATCAAGAGGCGCGCATGGCACCGGAGGCGATCGACATGGACGCAACGCACGAAGTCTTCAATCAGGCACTGCCGCGCACCGGGAACAACCTCCTGGCCGACAACGCCGCACTGCGCGATGCGCTGCACTTCAACGCGCCGGCGCTGGCAACGGAGGAGCTCGAGCGTCTCGGCGCAGCGCTTGCCAGGCCCGAGATGCAGACCCATGCGCGGCTCGCCAACGTGGTCACGCCGCAGCTGCACACGCACGACCGCTTCGGGCATCGCGCCGACCAGGTCGAGTTCCATCCGAGCTATCACGCGTTGATGGGCCTGGCGGTCGAGTCGGGGCTGCACGGCACGCCGTGGGCGGGCGCGCCGCACGATCATGTACGGCGCGCGGCGGCCTTCATGCTCTTCACCGAGCTCGAGCCGTCGGTGCTGTGCCCGATCTCGATGACGTACGCCGTCACGCCTGCGCTGCGGGCGAATCCGGCGCTCGCCGCCTTCTGGGGGCCGCTGCTGACGAGCCGCGTCTACGACCCGCGCTTCGTCCCCGCGTCGCAAAAGCGCGGCGTGACGATGGGCATGGGCATGACCGAGAAGCAGGGCGGCTCGGACGTGCGGGCCAACACGACGCAGGCGACGCCCGCCGGCAGCGACGACTGGGGGCAGCGCTTCAGCATCGTCGGCCACAAGTGGTTCATGTCGGCGCCGATGTGCGACGCCTTCCTCGTCCTCGCGCAGTCGCCCGGCGGCCTGTCCTGCTTCTTCATGCCGCGCCTGCTGCCCGACGGCGCGGTCAACGCGCTGCGCATCGAGCGCCTGAAGGACAAGCTCGGCAACAAGGCGAACGCGAGCTCGGAGGTCGAGTTCGTTGGCGCTGTCGGCTGGCTCGTCGGCGCGGAAGGCCGCGGCGTGCCGCAGATCCTCGAGATGGGTTCGATGACGCGGCTCGATTGCGCGCTCGGCACGGCCGGCCTGATGCGCCAGGCGCTGACGCTCGCGCTGCATCACACCGCACAGCGCAGCGCGTTCGGCAAGCCGCTCATCGAGCAGCCGCTGATGAAGAACGTGCTGGCCGACCTCGCGCTCGAGAGCGAGGCCGCGACCGCGCTCGCGCTGCGCCTCGCGCGCACGCTCGACCATCCGGACGACGCGCACGAAGTGCTGATGCGCCGCCTGCTGACGCCGGTGGCGAAGTTCTGGATCTGCAAGCGCGGCAGCCCCTTCGCACAGGAGGCGATGGAGTGCCTCGGCGGCAACGGCTACGTGGAGGAGGGTGGCGAAGGCGTGATGGCGCGCATCTACCGCGAGATGCCGGTCAATTCGATCTGGGAGGGCGCCGGCAACATCATGGGGCTGGACCTGCTGCGCGCGCTGCGCAAGGGCGGCCGGGAAGGGTCGGTCGCCGAGGCGCTGGACGCCGAACTCGCCGCCGCGCGCGGCGCGCACCCGGCGCTGGACCGCGCGCGCGACGCGCTGCTCGCGCGCGTCGACGCCGCGACCGCCGAAGCCGACGCGCGCCGCCTGGCGCAGGACGTTGCGCTCGCGGTGCAGGGCGCGCTCCTTGCGCAGCATGCGCCGGGCTTCGTCCTGGATGCCTTCTGCGCGTCGCGCCTGGGCGGCGACTGGGGCCAGACCTTCGGCACCCTCGCCGCGGCGAGCGCCGATTTCGATGCGATCAATGCGCGCGCGCTGCCGCAATCCGAAGGAAACTGAAGCATGAAGAGCTTTCGTGGCCGCACGGCCGTCATCACCGGCGCCGGATCGGGCTTCGGCCTGGAGGCGTCGCGCATCGCGGCGCGCGAAGGCATGCACGTCGTGCTGGCCGACGTGCAGCAGGATGCGCTGGACAAGGCCGTCGCCGAGCTGACGGCGCAAGGCGCGCAGGTGCTCGGGTACCGGCTCGACGTCGCGAAGGCGGCGCAGGTGCAGGCGCTCGCCGACGCCGTGCTGGAGCGATTCGGCACGCCGCATATCGTCTTCAACAACGCCGGCGTCGGCGCCGGCGGCCTGATCTGGGAGAACTCGCTCGCCGACTGGGAGTGGGTGCTCGGCGTCAACCTGATGGGCGTCGTGCACGGCGTGCGCACCTTCACGCCGCTGATGCTCGCCGCGGCCGGCGCCGACCCGGACTACGAGGGCCATATCGTCAATACGGCGTCGATGGCCGGCCTCGTCAATATGCCCAACATGGGCGTCTACAACGTCAGCAAGCATGCGGTCGTGAGCCTGTCCGAAACGCTGTTCCAGGACCTCGCGCTCGTCACCGGGCAGATCGGCGCCTCGGTTCTTTGCCCCTTCTACGTGCCGACCGGCATCCAGGCGAGCGAGCGCAACCGGCCCGCCGAGCTCGGCGCGAACGCCGCGCCGACGCGCAGCCAGCTCGTGCA
>JAMLIM010000032.1 GCA_023954175.1 Rhizobacter sp. | reverse complement strand
CCTGACCTCGCTCGGCGCCTCAAGCGGTGCGGTCTACCCGCTTGAACGCCGGCGTCGCCGACAATCCACCGGGCGCCCGCCCGGGTGGTGAAACTGGCAGACACAGCGGACTTAAAATCCGCCGCCTCTCGCAAGAGGGCATACGGGTTCGATCCCCGTCCCGGGCACCAGGGCGAAATTCGAGACGGTGCCGATCGAGAGTTCTGGCGACGAGTTCGTCGCGTTCGATCGATCGCTCAACGTGCCGGCCGTTGAAGAGACCACGGGCATCCCTGCGCTCTGCGACCTGCCGGTCGCTCTTCCTCTGTAACTCATTGGTCCTGTTTACAGGGACAGGGACAGGGTCACAGTCACTGATCTACCGTGGCAGGGCAGGCGCGCAACGAAACCGTGCCTCATAAGAAAACCGCCCACTCTTTACAGGAACGAAGAGTCTTCGTTCTTCCCAAGCATCGAACCACTCGACCCGGAGCACCCCCTTGCGATCGGCACAGGACTTGCTCGCCGTTTCGATCGCTATTCGTTCGGCTTCCGCGGGACTATTGGCTCTGACCCAAACCGAATACAACTCTCGATCGAACCAAACCTCGTGTCTGAAGGTGCCGTACACCTCAACTGCGGGTGGAGCAGTGTCGCTCATAGCCACTGCGCCGGAAGCGACCGCGGTTGAAGTGGGGGCTGCCGCCTCGACACCAGCCACGTTCACAGACATACACCCAACCAATGCCGGGATGAGAAACAGCACGAGGGTACGAGCATCCATGGCAGCGGACTGATGCAGATTACGCCAAGCGCTTGAACGAGCGGTGCGGCGTCACGTCACTTCAGCTTTTTATCCAGAGACTCCAGGAGCTTTGTTTCCCAGTTCTTGGCCGTGATATTGGTGGCCAATGCTCTCTTGCTGCTCACCTCAACTCGCGTTCTCGCGCGCCCTCCAATGTCCTCGACGAAGACTGCGACGTTCTCGCCCCAGCTGAACGCCGAGACCCCGCCCCTGGCCAGGATCAGGCCCTTTTCCTTCTCCTCCGACACGAGGGTCAGTCCGGAATCTCGAACGGTCTCCGAAGCAGCGATCCATACAACCTCATATGGCCTGTCGTAGATCCGGCTTTCCCCCGTTCCCCTTGCAGCCTGGGCATCTGCGAGAGTCGAGCAACCTGTGAACAAGGCGGTCGCGGCCAAGACGACTGCGAGAAAGAGTAATCTGCTCATGGCATCCTCCGACTTCAATGGCACTCGATTGCAAGATCCTGAGCAAGGCTAGACCTGCCAAGTACAAGCCTCGTCCAGGGCAACGGCGCAGTGTCAGTGATGCCCAATGGCGGCTTGCCGTTGGTGCTCCGCTTGAGCGAGTGGCCAGGCATCACTGCGGTCGCAACTCGACTTCACCCTCGATCTCGACGGGGATGCGAAAGGGCAACTCCGCAAGGCCGACCGCGCTGCGCGCGTGACTCCCGTGCTCCTGACCGAAGACGCTGATGATCAGATTGGTGAAGCCGTTGACAACGGCCGGCTGACGCGTGAACCCGGGCGCGGAGTTGACCATTCCGAACACCCGCGTCCAACACGCGATGCGGGAGAGCGACCCGAGTTCTCGCTTCAGGCTGCCCAGGATGGCCATGCCCGTCAGGCGGGCGGCGATGTACGCCTGTTCTTCGCTGACGTCCAGGCCGACCTTGCCCAGCGGCTGGGCCAGGCTGCCGTCCGCGTTTGTCGGCCCGTGGCCCGATATCAGCGCCCTGGTGCCTACGATGCGCACCCAGGGGAACGGCAGCGTGACGCCGGGTGGCAATTGAAGCGGGGCCGGCAAAGCCAGGCCAAGCTCGGCGAGGCGGTCTTCTGGTGTGGGCATGATGCGACTCCTCGCGGTGGGTGTGCTTGTGACGCCCGACGAATGATGTAGGGCGCAAGAGCGACGGATAGCCTGGCGAGGTGGTGCCAAGACTGCCCGGCTCGGCCGGTCTGCAGGCGGCTTGAAAGCCTGGCCTTCGGGTTGACGGCGGCGCTTTCGTTCCCTGTTGAACAGACGTGAAAAGCCTCAGCTGTTTGCGCCAGTGGTTTCCGACCTGAAGCGACGAGATGCGCACCACTTGTTCCTGCAAGTGAGAAACTGCGCCTTCTGACGCAGTCTGCGCACAGTTCGAGGCGGTGAGCTTGCGCGTGCGCAGATGATGCCCATCCTCTGTTGCAGATCGGGGACGGGATAACCCGCAACGCTCGCTGAAGGTTGTGACCGCGAGCATGCAACTGCCTTTCAACGCGCATATTCGAAACTCAGCGACGCGATCGCGCCGCGCCAGTAGGGCTTGCGGCCCTGCGGTGTCAGCCATGCGACTTCGCCCTTCATCGGCAGGCGCATGCCGTCGTGGGTCTGTACGTCGGACCAGCGGCCTTCCCACGGGGTCATGACGGTCTTGCCGGCGACGGTTCGCCCCCGCGCGTCGGCGCGCACGCTGCGCAGCGTGCCGTCGGCCTCGAAGCTGAAGAGCATGGTCAGCGAAACGTCGCCGTCTGCCAGGCTCGCTTGCGCCGAGCGCTCGTCCACTGCCTCCCAGTGCACGCCCTGGCTGGGCAGCAGCGCGGTCGGGTACCACGCCGCCTCGGCGAGGAAGCGCATCAGTTCGTCGCGCGCGATTGCGTCGGTGCCGCGCAGGTCGGTCAGCGTGAACAGGCCAAGCATCGCGGGATGCAGGACGCCCTCGCCAGCGACGTACGCGTCGTGCACGAGCACGTTCAGCCCCGGCAACATCGCCACCTTGCCGTTCCAGACGAAGCCCGGTCGGCGCATCACGACGCGCTGGCGCGAGGTGAAGGGCTTCCACTGCTCGGTCGCCTCGCCGACATTGAAGCTGCCTCGGTGTTCGACCGTGGCGGCCGCCAGCATCGCCTGCCCGTCGGTGAGCACGGTGCGGAAGTAGCGCTGCACGGGCGCCGGCAGGCCCTTGAGTTCACGTGCCGCGTCGTATCGCGCGGGCAGGGGCTCGACGCGCGCGGCCTCCAGCCGGGCGAGGAGGCCGCGTGTGCCTGCAGACCAGCGTCGGGCGCCGTACGCTGCCAGCGCCGCGGCCAGGATGGCCAACGCTGCAACGACGAGCGCCGCCCACGTCAGCCAAATCATTGCCAGGCTTCCTCTGTCGTCACGCGCCGATGCATTCGCCCGCCGGTGCGCCGGCACGGGCGGTTCTGAGCGCGTGCATCGCGAACCTGCATCGAGCGAATGGGACGCGACGGCCGTTCATGCCGCCGGATTTTCCAGCGCATGACGGTCGCGACCTTGCGGCGCATCAAGTGCGAAGGCAGGCGGCGCAGCGAACCCGGCACCTCGCGCTGGTTCGACGGCAGGCGTGCGACGCGGACGCCCGCTCGGCTACCATCGCCAGCCTGTTCCCAGGGCCGGCGCAAGCGTCACCGGGGAGCAGGCCGGCAGACCGAGCGGCATCCGCTTCATGCGGGTTGGCGTTTCGTATTCCGCCCCGTCTCGGCACCCTTTCGGCACCACCTGCGCGTTTCGTATCGGATCTGCCATGGCCCTCTTCCCCCAGTCTGCGCTGAACCCCGGTGTGCGCAAGCGCGAGGTGTTCGGCTGGGCGATGTACGACTTCGCCAACTCGGGCTACACGACGGTCGTGCTGACGGCGGTGTTCAACGCCTACTTCGTCGGCGTCATCGCCAAGGGGGCGGACTGGGCGACGCTCGCCTGGACGCTCGTCGTTGGCGCGTCGAGCGCGATCGTGATGCTGACGATGCCGGCGATCGGCGCCTACGCCGATCTGCGGGCGGCGAAGAAGCGGCTGCTGGCGGCGACGACCGCCTGCTGCGTCGCCGCCACCGTCGCATTGGCGGCAACCGGCCCGGGCGACCTCTGGCTCGCCGCCCTCGCGATCGTCGTCTCCAACACGTTCTACTCGTACGGCGAGTCGCTCACCGCGGCCTTCCTGCCGGAGCTGGCGCGGCCCGACGCGATGGGTACCGTTTCGGGCTGGGGCTGGAGCTTCGGCTACTTCGGCGGCATGCTCTCGCTCGGCCTGAGTCTCGGCTACGTGCTGTGGGCGCAGGGCCAGGGCCTGCCGGCGACGCACTTCGTGCCGGTGACGATGCTGATCACGGCGGGTGTGTACGGCGTCGCATCGATCGCGACGTTCGTGCTGCTGCGCGAGCGCGCGGTGCCGCAGGCGCGCGCCCTCGACGAGGCCGGCGTGCGCTCGGCGCTGCAGCGCCTGGGCTCGACCTTCCACCGCGCGCGCGCCTATCGCGATTTCATGTGGCTGCTCGCCTGCGGCACTTGCTACCAGGCGGGCATCGCAGTCGTCATCGCGCTCGCCGCGGTGTATGCCGAGCAGGTGCTCGGCTTCAAGCAGACCGACACGATGGCGCTCATCTTCATGGTCAACATCGCCGCCACGCTCGGTGCGTTCGGCTTCGGCTACGCGCAGGACCGCATCGGGCACAAGCTCGCGCTCGGCGTCACGCTGGCCGGCTGGATCGTGATGACGGTGCTGGCCGCGCTGGCGACCGGCGCCGCGCTGTTCTGGGTCGCCGCGGTCATCGCGGGGCTGTGCATGGGGTCGAGCCAGTCGGCCGGCCGGGCGATGGCGGGCCTCTTTGCGCCGGCCGCGCACCGCGCCGAGTTCTTCGGCCTGTGGACCTTCGCGGTGCGGCTGGCCGCAATCGTCGGGCCGGTGACGTACGGCCTGATCGCGTTGCTGTCGGCCGGCAACCATCGGCTGGCGATCGTCTCGACCGCGCTGTTCTTCGTCGGCGGCCTGGTGCTGCTGGTGCCGGTCGACATGGCGCGTGGCCGGGCGGCCGCGGGCGAGGGCGGTGCGGCCTCGAGCTGATGCCCGGCACCGGTGGCGTGGCACGGCTTGCGCGCAGTGCGCGTTTACGTCAGCGTCAGCGTCTTGGTCAGCGTCTTGGTCTGCGTCCGCCTCCGCGTCTGGCCGGGCGGTCGTCCCATCCACTTCGCGTCGGTCGCGGCGCCGGGAATCGCGCCGAGGCGCCCGATGTCGCTCCACTAGAATCGTCCCGATCCGTCGATTCACCGAATGAGCGCCGAGCCGGCGCCAATTGCAGGAGGCTGTCGCCATGAAAATTCTCGTCCCGGTCAAGCGGGTGGTGGACTACAACGTGAAAGTGCGCGTCAAGAGCGACGGCACGGGAGTGGACATCGCCAACGTCAAGATGAGCATGAACCCGTTCGACGAGATCGCGGTCGAAGAGGCGGTCCGGCTGAAGGAGAAGGGCGTTGCGACCGAAGTGATCGCCGTCTCGTGCGGCGTGACGCAGTGCCAGGAGACGCTGCGCACCGCGATGGCGATCGGCGCCGACCGCGCGATCCTTGTCGAGTGCGCGGACGAGCTGCAGCCGCTGGCCGTCGCCAAGCTGCTCAAGGCGCTCGTCGACAAGGAGCAACCCGGCCTCGTCATCCTCGGCAAGCAGGCGATCGACGACGATTGCAACCAGACCGGCCAGATGCTCGCCGCGCTGACCGGCCTGCCGCAGGCCACCTTCGCGAGCAAGGTCGTCGTCGCCGACGGCGCTGTCGCGGTGACGCGCGAGGTCGATGGCGGCATGGAGACGCTCAAGCTCAAGCTGCCGGCCGTGATCACGACCGACCTGCGGCTGAACGAGCCGCGCTACGTGACGCTGCCCAACATCATGAAGGCGAAGAAGAAGCAGCTCGACGTCTTCAAGCCGGCCGATCTCGGCGTCGATGTCGCGCCGCGCATCAAGACGCTCAAGGTCGAGGATCCGCCCAAGCGCAGCGCCGGCATCAAGGTGCCCGATGTCGCCACGCTGGTCGACAAACTCAAGAACGTTTCGAAGGTGATCTGACATGACCGCACTCGTCATTGCCGAACACGACAACCAGTCGATCAAGGGCGCAACGCTCAACACCGTGACCGCGGCGGCCGCCTGCGGCGGGGACGTGCACGTGCTCGTCGCCGGCCACAACGCGGCGGCGGCGGCGCAGGCCGCGGCGCAGATCGCGGGCGTCACGAAGGTGCTGCATGCCGACGCGCCGGCCTTCGAGCACGGCCTCGCGGAGCCGGTGGCGGCGCAGGTCGTCGCGCTGGCGGGCGACTACAGCCATCTCGTCTTTCCCGCCACCGCCGCGGGCAAGAACGTCGCGCCGCGCGTTGCCGCACTGCTCGACATGGGGCAGGTCTCCGACGTCACGAAGGTGCTCGCCGCCGACACCTTCGAGCGCCCGATCTACGCCGGCAACGCTATCGCGACGGTGCAGACGGCCGATGCCGTCAAGGTGCTGACGGTGCGCACGACCGGTTTCGATCCGGCTGCGGCGAGCGGCGGCAGCGCCGGCGTCGAGACCGTGACGGCCGCCGCCGATCCGGGGCTGTCGAGCTTCGAGGGCAGCGAGATCGCGAAGAACGACCGCCCCGAACTCACCGCGGCGAAGATCATCGTCTCGGGCGGGCGGGCCATGGCTTCGTCGGAGAAGTTCAACGACGTGCTGACGCCGCTGGCCGACAAGCTCGGCGCCGCGCTCGGCGCGAGCCGTGCGGCGGTCGACGCGGGCTACGCGCCGAACGACTGGCAGGTCGGGCAGACGGGCAAGATCGTCGCGCCGCAGCTCTACATCGCCTGCGGCATCAGCGGCGCGATCCAGCATCTGGCCGGCATGAAGGATTCGAAGGTCATCGTCGCGATCAACAAGGACCCGGAGGCGCCGATCTTCTCGGTTGCCGACTACGGGCTCGAGGCGGACCTGTTCGTCGCCGTGCCCGAACTCGTGAAGGCGCTTGGCTGACCGCCGGTCGCATTTGAATCCGCAAACCCCGAGGGCGCGCAACGCACGTTGACGCGCCCTTTTTCATCAGGAGACTGCCATGACCTACCGCGCCCCCGTCAAGGACATGTTGTTCTGCATGACCGAGCTCGCCCGGCTCGATGAAGTCGCGCGCCTTCCGGGCTTCGAGGATTTCGGCGCCGACACGGCGCAGGCGGTGCTGGAGGAGTGCGCGAAGTTCAACGAAGGCGTCGTCGCGCCGCTCAACGTGGAAGGCGACAAGCACCCGTCGACCTGGAAGGACGGCGTGGTGACGACCACGCCGGGCTTCAAGGACGCGTTCAGGCAGTTCGGCGAGGGCGGCTGGCAGGGCCTGCAGCACCCGGCCGAGTTCGGCGGCCAGGGCCTGCCCAAGACGATCGGCGCGGCGTGCATCGAGATGCTCAACAGCGCCAACCTGAGCTTTGCGCTGTGCCCGTTGCTGACCGACGGCGCGATCGAGGCGCTGCTCACCGCCGGTTCACCCGAGCTGCAGGCGGCCTACCTGCCGAAGATGATCGACGGCAGCTGGACCGGCACGATGAACCTGACCGAGCCGCAGGCCGGCAGCGATCTGGCGATGGTGCGCAGCCGCGCCGAGCCGCAGCCCGACGGCACGTACAAGATCTTCGGCACCAAGATCTTCATCACCTACGGCGAGCACGACATGGCCGAGAACATCGTCCATCTCGTGCTCGCGCGCGTCGCCGGCGCGCCCGAGGGCGTGAAGGGCATCTCGCTGTTCGTCGTGCCCAAGTTCCTCGTCAAGCCCGACGGCAGCCTGGGCGAGCGCAACGACGTGCACTGCGTCAGCATCGAGCACAAGCTCGGCATCAAGGCGAGCCCGACGGCGGTGCTGCAATTCGGCGATCATGGTGGTGCCGTGGGCACGATCGTCGGCCAGGAAAACCAGGGCCTGGCCTACATGTTCGTGATGATGAACGCCGCCCGCTACGCCGTCGGTGTGCAGGGCATCGCGATCGCCGAGCGCGCGTACCAGAAGGCGGCGGCGTTCGCGAAGGAGCGCGTGCAGTCGCGCCCGGTCGATGGCTCGCTGCCCGGCAGCGGCCCGATCATCCACCACCCCGACGTGCGGCGCATGCTGATGACGATGCGCGCGCTGACCGAAAGCTGCCGCGCGATGGCGCTGACCGCCGCGGCGGCCTACGACGCCGCGCACGCGCACGCCGACCCGCAGGTGCGCAAGGACAACGCGGCCTTCTACGAATTCATGGTGCCGCTCGTGAAGGGCTACAGCACCGAGATGAGCCTGGAGGTGACGAACCTCGGCGTGCAGGTGCACGGCGGCATGGGCTACATCGAGGAGACCGGTGCCGCCCAGTACTACCGCGACGCCAAGATCCTGACGATCTACGAGGGCACGACCGCGATCCAGGCCAACGACCTCGTCGGCCGCAAGACGGCGCGCGACGGCGGCCACACCGCGCTCGCGATCGCCAAGCAGATCGCCGAGACCGAAGCGCAGCTCGGTGCCAGCGACAGCGTCGCCGCGCACGCGATGGCGCGCAGGCTCGAGGCCGCGCGCATCGCCTTCGAGCAGGTCGTCGTGTTCATCGCCGGGCAGGCCAAGACGAACCCGAACGCCGCCTTCGCGGGTTCGGTGCCCTACCTGATGCTGGCCGGCAACCTGGTTGCGGGCTGGCAGATGGCGCGCGCGATGTTGGCCGCGATTGACAAGATTGCCGCGGGTGAGGATGCCGACTTCATGACCGCCAAGATCGCCACCGCCCGGTTCTATGCCGAGCACATCCTGTCGCGCGTGCCGGGTCTGCGCGACAGCATCGTCGACGGCGCCGACAGCGTCACCGCACTCGCCCTCGAGGCCTTCTGAAGCAGAACTCACACATGCCCTTGCCCCGCGTCCTTCAACACCTGCGGCTGCCGATCATCGGCGCGCCGCTCTTCATCATCAGCAACCCCAGGCTCGTCGTCGAGCAGTGCAAGGCGGGCATTGTCGGCGCGATGCCGGCGCTCAATGCGCGTCCGGCCGAGCAGCTCGACGAGTGGCTGGCCGAGATCACCGAGACGCTCGCCGCCTACGACAGGGCCAATCCCGACCAACCGGCAGCGCCGTTCGCGATCAACCAGATCGTGCACAAGAGCAACGACCGGCTCGAGCACGACATGCAGGTGTGCGCGAAGTACAAGGTGCCGATCATCATCTCGTCGCTCGGTGCGCGCACCGACATCAACGACGCGGTGCATGGCTGGGGCGGCGTCGTGCTGCACGACATCATCAACAACTTCTTCGCGCGCAAGGCGATCGAGAAGGGCGCCGACGGCCTGATCGCGGTCGCCGCCGGCGCCGGCGGCCATGCCGGCGTGAAGAGCCCGTTCGCGCTGGTGCAGGAGATCCGCGAGTGGTTCGACGGCCCGCTCGCGCTGAGCGGCGCGATCGCCACCGGCGGCGCGGTGCTCGCGGCGCAGGCCATGGGCGCCGACTTCGCCTACATCGGCTCGGCCTTCATCGCGACCGACGAGGCGCGTGCGAGCGAGGCCTACAAGCAGGCGATCGTCGAGTGCAACTCGGACGACATCGTCTACTCGAGCCTCTTCACCGGCGTGCACGGCAACTACCTGAAGCCGTCGATCCGCGCTGCCGGGCTCGACCCGGACAATCTGCCCGAGAGCGACCCGAGCAAGATGAACTTCGGTGGTGACGCGAAGAAGGCGTGGAAGGACATCTGGGGCTGCGGCCAGGGGATCGGCGCGGTGCACGGCGTCGGGCCGGCCGCCGAAATGGTGGCACGCCTGCGCGCCGAGTACACCGCGGCGCGCGAGCGCCTTGCGCTGCGCGGTTGAGCGCGCAGCCGACCACACACGGCTTGCCCCGACCTGACGGGCGCCTCGAATCGTCGCGCGCGCACAATCGGGCTTTGGCGGTCGAGGCGGACGGTGCTAAATTGCGCCACTTGAACCCCCACAGGCTGCGGTCCGCGCCGCGCTGCCGGGGCGTTCGCTGATCCGCCAATCGGTGCAGCCGTAACGCGGAAGGTTTTTCAACCCATCGAGGCGTCGCAGACCGGCGCGAAAGGTGAGCGAGATGATGCAGCAGCTGCGGTCCAACTCCTATCTGTTCGGGGGCAACGCGCCGTACGTCGAGGAGATGTACGAGTCCTACCTCGACAACCCCGGCTCGGTGAGCGACAGCTGGCGCGCGTACTTCGACGCCCTGCAGAACGTTCCCGCGACCGACGGCAGCACGACGCGCGACGTCGCGCACGCGCCGGTCGTCGAATCCTTCGCCCAGCGCGCCAAGGCGAACGCCTTCGGCAACAAGGCGAGCAGCTCGGATCTGGCGATCGCGCGCAAGCAGGTGCACGTGCAGTCGCTGATCTCGGCGTACCGCTTCCTCGGCGCGCGCTGGGCCGATGTCGATCCGCTCAAGCGCTACGAGCGGCCGAAGATCCCCGAACTCGAGCCGGCGTTCTACGACCTGACCGAGTCCGACATGGACATCACGTTCAGCGCGACGAACACCTACTTCTCGACCGCGGAGCACATGACGCTGCGCGAGATCCTGCAGGCCTTGCGCGAGACGTATTGCGGTTCGATCGGCGCCGAGTACATGCACTGCACCGAACCGGTGGAAAAGCGCTGGTGGCGCGAGCGGCTGGAGTCGGTCCGCTCCAAGCCCAAGTTCACCGCCGAGCAGAAGATCCACATCCTCGAGCGCCTGACGGCGGCCGAGGGGCTGGAGCGCTATCTGCACACCAAGTACGTCGGCCAGAAGCGCTTCTCGCTCGAAGGCGGCGAGAGCTTCATCGTGGCGATGGACGAGCTCGTGCAGCGCGCGCCCGAGCGCAGCGTGCAGGAGATCGTGATCGGCATGGCGCACCGCGGGCGCCTGAACGTGCTCGTCAACATCCTCGGCAAGAGCCCGGCGATGCTGTTCTCCGAGTTCGATCACACCGCGCCGGAAGAGCTGACATCGGGCGACGTCAAGTACCACCAGGGCTTCTCGAGCGACGTCACGACCGTGGGCGGCCCGGTGCACCTGAGCCTTGCGTTCAACCCCTCGCACCTCGAGATCGTGAATCCGGTCGTCGAAGGCTCGGTCAAGGCACGCCTCGACCGGCGCGGCGACAAGGAGGGCGATTCGGTGTTGCCGGTGCTCGTGCACGGCGACGCCGCCTTCGCCGGCCAGGGCGTCGTGATGGAAACGCTGGCACTCGCGCAGACGCGAAGCTACTCCACCGGCGGCACGGTGCACATCGTCATCAACAACCAGATCGGCTTCACGACGAGCAACCCGCGCGACAGCCGTTCGACGCTGTACTGCACCGACATCGTCAAGATGGTCGAGGCGCCGGTGATGCACGTGAACGGCGACGACCCCGAGGCGGTCGTGTTCGTGACGCAGCTGGCGCTCGACTACCGGCAGGAGTTCAACAAGGACGTGGTGGTCGACATCGTGTGCTTCCGCAAGCTCGGCCACAACGAGCAGGACACGCCGGCGCTGACGCAGCCGCTGATGTACAAGCGCATCGGCGTCCACCCCGGCACGCGCAAGCTCTACGGTGACAAGCTCATCACCCAGGGCGTGCTGCCGGCCGACGGGCCCGACGCGATGGTCAAGGCCTTCCGCGCCGCGATGGACCAGGGCAAGAACACCTACGATCCGGTGCTCACCAACTACAAGAGCAAGTACGCGGTCGACTGGTCACCGTTCCTCAACCGCAAGTGGACCGACGCCGCCGACACGGCGCTGCCGCTGGCCGAGATCAAGCGCCTCTCCGAACGCATCACGGCACTGCCGGAAGGCTTCAAGGCGCATTCGCTGGTCGAGAAGGTGCTGGCCGATCGCGCGGCGATGGGGCGCGGCGAGATCAACATGGACTGGGGCATGGGCGAGCACCTCGCGTTCGCTTCGCTCGTCGCCAGCGGCTACGCGGTGCGCCTGTCGGGGCAGGACAGCGGGCGCGGCACCTTCACCCACCGCCACGCGGTGCTGCACGACCAGAACCGCGAGAAGTGGGGCGAGAACGCCTACACGCCGCTGCAGCACGTGGCCGACGGCCAGGCGCCGTTCGTCGTCATCGACTCGCTGCTGTCGGAAGAGGCGGTGCTCGGCTTCGAGTACGGCTATGCGAGCGCGGACCCGAACACCTTCGTCATCTGGGAGGCGCAGTTCGGCGACTTCGCAAACGGCGCGCAGGTCGTGATCGACCAGTTCATCGCTTCCGGCGAGGTCAAGTGGGGCCGCGTCAACGGCCTCACGCTGATGCTGCCGCACGGCTACGAAGGCCAGGGCCCGGAGCACAGCTCGGCTCGGCTCGAACGCTTCATGCAGCTCGCCGCCGACAACAACATGCAGATCGTGCAGCCGACCTCGGCGAGCCAGATCTTTCATGTGCTGCGCCGTCAGATGGTGCGCATGTTCAGGAAGCCGCTCATCATCATGACGCCCAAGTCGCTGCTGCGCGCGAAGGACGCCGGCTCGCCGATCGGGGAGTTCACGCGCGGCGAGTTCAAGACCGTGATCGGTGAACGCCAGGCCGACATCGACGCGGAGAAGGTCAAGCGCATCATCGCCTGCTCGGGCAAGGTCTACTACGACCTCGTGCGAAAGCGCGAGGAGCGCAAGGCGGGCGATGTCGCCATCCTGCGCGTCGAGCAGCTCTACCCGTTCCCGCACAAGGCGTTCGCGGCGGAGATGAAGAAGTACCCCAACGCGACCGAAGTCGTCTGGTGCCAGGACGAGCCGCAGAACCAGGGTGCCTGGTTCTTCGTCCAGCACTACGTGCACGAGAACATGTCCGAGGGGCAGCGCCTCGGCTATGCGGGGCGCGCGGCATCGGCCTCGCCGGCGGTGGGTTACGCGCACCTGCACCAGGAGCAGCAGAAGGCGCTGCTCGAGCAGGCCTTCGCCAAGCTCAAGGGATTCGTATTGACCAAGTAAGGTTGTCGCGGCCGCCGTGGGCGCCGCGACAACTCCGCCTGATCGAACGGACGCCCTTGGCGCCGTTACTCTCGCGGCAATTGCAGGACATCGAAAGATTCAAATGGCCATCGTTGAAGTCAAGGTTCCAGAACTCTCCGAATCCGTTGCCGAGGCGACGCTGCTGACCTGGAAGAAGCAGCCCGGCCAGGCGGTGGAGCTCGACGAGATCCTCGTCGAGATCGAGACCGACAAGGTCGTGCTCGAAGTGCCGGCGCCGGCGGCCGGCGTGCTGGCCTCACTCGTCAAGAACGACGGCGAGCAGTGCGTCGCGCTGGAAGTCATCGCCACGATCGACACCGAAGGTGTCGCGTCTTCGGCCGCCGCGCCCGCCGCCGCTGCGCCTGCGCCCACGGCTGCACCGGGCGCGGCACCGGCCGCAGCGCCGGCCGCACCCGCCGCGGCCGGCGGCAGCAAGAGCGGTGTCGTCATGCCCGCCGCCGCCAAGCTGATGGCGGACAACCAGCTCGCGGCCGGGTCGGTCGCCGGCACCGGCAAGGACGGCCGCGTGACGAAGGGCGACGTCCTCGGCGCGATCGCGTCCGGCGCCAAGCCGGCGGCGCCGGCCGCTGCGCCCGCCCGGGCAGCTGCCGCACCGCTGCCGGCGGTCGCCGCCCCCGCCGCCGCCAACCTCGGCGATCGACCCGAACAGCGCGTGCCGATGAGCCGGCTGCGCGCGCGCGTCGCCGAGCGGCTGCTGCAATCACAGGCCAGCAACGCGATCCTGACGACCTTCAACGAGGTCAACATGGCGCCGGTGATGGAGATGCGCAAGCGCTTCCAGGAGAAGTTCGAGAAGGAGCACGGCGCCAAGATCGGCTTCATGAGCTTCTTCGTCAAGGCGGCCGTCCATGCGCTGAAGAAGTACCCGGTGATCAACGCGTCGGTGGACGGCACCGACATCGTCTATCACGGCTACTTCGACATCGGCATCGCCGTCGGCTCGCCGCGCGGCCTCGTCGTGCCGATCCTGCGCAACGCCGACCAGATGAGCTTCGCCGACATCGAGAAGAAGATCGCCGAGTTCGGCGTGAAGGCGCGCGACGGCAAGCTCACGCTCGACGACCTGACCGGCGGCACCTTCTCGATCAGCAACGGCGGCGTGTTCGGCTCGATGCTTTCGACGCCGATCATCAACCCGCCGCAAAGCGCGATCCTCGGCGTGCATGCGACCAAGGAGCGCGCGGTGGTCGAGAACGGCCAGATCGTCGTGCGCCCGATGAACTACCTCGCGATGAGCTACGACCACCGCATCATCGACGGCCGTGAAGCGGTGCTCGGACTGGTGGCGATGAAGGAGGCGCTGGAGGATCCGGCGCGGCTGCTGTTCGACATCTGACATCGCGCCGCCGGCAGCGCGCCCGGCCATGCCGCGGCGCGCGCCCACACCCACCCGAGGAGGCTTCACATGACCATCGCCGACGAAATCACCAAGCTCGATGATCTGCGCACGCGCGGTGTGCTCTCGAACGAAGAGTTCGAGCGCGCGAAGGCGCGCATCCTCGATGGCGGGCCCCAGCCCGCGCCCGCCATGCAGGCCATCAACAGCCTGCGCCGCAGCATCACCGACAGCTGGGTCGGCGGCGTCTGCGGCGGCATCGCGCGCGCGACCGGCGTCGAGAGCTGGATCTGGCGCCTGATCTTCGTCGTCCTGTTCCTGTTCGGCGGCACCGGCCTGCTGCTCTACATCCTGCTGTGGATCTTCGTGCCGAGCGAGTGAGCGCCGCCGATCGCCGCATGGTGCTGCGGGTCGGTGGCTCGGTCGTGCCTGCCTCGCGCCGCCGCGCCGGCGCGAGAATCGGAAATGCGAGGTGACACCTTGGGCATGGATGCTTCCCTACGGTACGAGAACGTCCGCCTGAGCGGCGCCAGCTTCGTTGGCGTCGACCTCGATGGCGCCGTGTTCAACGACGTCAACCTCCGGGGCGCTCGCCTCGAAGATGTCTCGCTCGCCGGCGCCGCGCTTGCCGACGTGGACCTCTCGAACGTATCGATCGTCGACGCCACACTCGTCGGGATGAGGATCGAAGGCGTGCTCGTCACCGATCTCTTTTCAGCCTACAACCAACTCAATCCAGCATGAGCAAACAATTCGACATCGTCGTCATCGGCGCCGGCCCCGGTGGCTACATCGCGGCGATCCGCGCCGCGCAACTCGGTTTCAACGTCGCCTGCATCGACGAGTGGAAGAACAGCGAGGGCGGCCCGGCGCCGGGGGGTACCTGCACCAACGTCGGCTGCATTCCGTCCAAGGCGCTGCTGCAGTCGAGCGAGAACTTCGATCATGCAGGGCATGCCTTCGCCGAGCATGGCATCAAGCTCGCGAATCTCGAGATCGACGTCGCACGCATGCTTGCGCGCAAGGACGGCGTCGTGAAGCAGAACAACGAGGGCATCCTGTATCTGTTCAAGAAGAACAAGGTCGCGTTCTTCCACGGCCGCGGCTCGTTCGCGAAGGCGGTGGACGGCGGCTACGAGATCGCGGTCAAGGGCAAGGCCGACGAGGTGCTGCAAGCCAGGCACGTCATCGTCGCCACCGGCTCCAGCGCGCGCGCGCTGCCGGGCGCCGCATTCGACGAGGAGCGCATCCTGTCCAACGACGGTGCGCTGCGCATCGGTGCCGTGCCCAAGCGGCTCGGCGTCGTCGGCTCGGGCGTGATCGGGCTCGAGATGGGGTCGGTGTGGCGTCGGCTCGGCGCCGACGTGACGGTGCTCGAAGCGCTGCCCAACTTCCTCGGCGCGGTGGATGACGGCGTGGCGAAGGAGGCGTTGAAGCTCTTCACCAAGCAGGGCCTGAAGATCCAGCTCGGCGTGCGCATCGACGCCGTCAAGTCCGGCAAGAAGGCCGTCACGGTGAGCTATGTCGACGCCAAGGGCGCGTCGCAGACGCTCGAGGTCGATCGGCTGATCGTGTCGATCGGCCGCGTGCCGCACACCGAGGGGCTGAATGCGGAGGGCGTCGGGCTCGCGCTCGACGAGCGCGGCGCGATCGTCGTCGACGCCGACTGCAAGACCAACCTCGCCAACGTCTGGGCGGTGGGCGACGTCGTGCGCGGCCCGATGCTCGCGCACAAGGCGGAGGAAGAGGGCGTCGCCGTCGCCGAGCGCATCGCCGGCCAGCACGGGCACGTCAACTTCAACACCATCCCGTGGGTCATCTACACCTCGCCCGAGATCGCCTGGGTCGGCCAGACCGAGCAGCAGTTGAAGGCCGAGGGCCGTGCCTACAAGGCGGGGCAGTTCCCCTTCCTCGCCAACGGCCGCGCGCGCGCGCTCGGCGACACCAGCGGCTTCGTCAAGTTCCTCGCCGACGCGAAGACCGATGAAATCCTCGGCGTCCACATCATCGGCCCGATGGCGAGCGAACTGATCGCCGAGGCGGTCGTCGCGATGGAGTTCAAGGCCAGCAGCGAAGACATCGCGCGCATCTGCCACGCACACCCGTCGCTGTCGGAATCGATGAAGGAAGCGGCACTCGCGGTCGACAAGCGGACCTTGAACTTCTGAGCGTGCGCCGGCTTCGCGACGCGCGCCGATCGTGAGCGTCACTGACGCCTATCAGCGGCTGCTCGCCGAGCGCGGCTACGCGAGCGACCCGGCGCAACTGCGCGCCGTCGCCGCGCTGCAGCGCTGCTACGACGAATGGGTCGACTACAAGGCGCGCCGCGCGAACGCCGTCACCAAGCTGCTGCGGCATCCGCCGATCCCGCGCGGCGTCTACATGGTCGGCGGCGTCGGGCGGGGGAAAAGCTTCCTGATGGACTGCTTCTTCAACGAGGTGCCGCTGCTGCGCAAGACGCGCCTGCACTTTCACGAGTTCATGCGCGAGGTGCACCGCGAACTGCAGGACTTGAAAGGCACCGCCAACCCGCTCGACGAACTCGGGCGGCGCATCGCGCGGCGCTTCCGGCTGATCTGCTTCGACGAGTTTCACGTCGCCGACGTGACCGACGCGATGATCCTGCACCGCCTGCTCGTCGCGCTGTTCGCGAACCGCGTCAGCATCGTCACGACCTCGAACTTCCACCCCGACGATCTGTACCCGAACGGCCTGCACCGCGACCGCATCCTGCCCGCGATCGAACTGCTGAAGGACAAGCTCGAGATCGTCGAGGTCGACAACGGCATCGACTACCGGCGGCTCACGCTCGAGCACGTCAAGCTCTACCACTCGCCGCTCGGCGCCGCCGCCGACGCCGCGATGGAGCAGGCCTTCGCTTCGCTCGCCGAGGTGCGCGAGGACAACCCGGTGCTCAACATCGAGCACCGCGAAATCCGCTCGCGCCGCCGCGCCGGGGGCGTCGTCTGGTTCGACTTCGCGCAGCTGTGCGGTGGCCCCCGTTCGCAGAACGACTACCTCGAGATCGCGAGCCGCTTCCACACCCTGCTGCTGTCGGACGTGCCCGAGATGTCGCCGCGCCTGGCGTCGGAGGCGCGCCGCTTCACCTGGCTGATCGACGTGCTGTACGACCGCCGCGTCAAGCTCATCATGTCGGCCGCGGTCAGACCCGAGGGCCTGTACACGGAAGGACCGCTCGCACATGAATTCCCGCGCACGGTCTCGCGCCTGAAAGAGATGCAGTCGGCGGCATTCCTCGACCTCGAGCGGCGCGTGGTCGATACTTCGCTGACATGAGTCGCCGTCATCTGGCCATTGCAGTCGCCGCGCTCGCGTCGTGGGGTGCCGCGGGCGCCCACGCCCAGGTGCCGGCGGACGAGGCCGAGCAACGCGCCGCGATACGTGCCGAGCGCGAAGCGGCCGAGGCCTTGTACCGCGAGCGTGAGGCGGTCTGCGCCAAGAAGTTCATCGTTTCGTCCTGCGTCGAGGCGGCGCGCCTGCAGCGCCACGACACGATCAAGCAGCTCGACCTGCGCCAGGCCGCGCTCGACGATGCACGGCGCGAGGCGCGTGCGGCCGAGCGCCGCGCGGAGATCGCCAGCAAGGAGAGCGGCGAGGAAGCGCGCAAGCGCGAAGCGCAGGCGCGTGAGCGCCGCGCGGACGCGCAGCGCGGCGGTGTCGTCAAGCAACCCGCGCCGCCCGCTGCGAAGCCCGCGACGCCCGCGCGCGCCGGCAAGGCGCAGCCGTCACCGCAGGAGCGGGCGGCGGAGGAAGCCCGCGCGCGCCATGCCTACGCGCTCAAGCAATTGGAGGCCGAGGCGCGGCGCCAGGAAGCGGCGCGCCGCAACGCAGAGCACGCGCGCAAGACGAAACCGGCCGCGCCCCTGCCGGTGCCGGGCGAGGAGACGACGTCGTCGGCAGCGAAGTCGTCAGATGCCGCCCCTCGGCACCCCGCGAGCGCTGCTTCGACACCCTGAGGCGCCGCGGCGATCGCCGCCGGTGGGATTCAGCCTCGCCGCGGGCTCAGTCGGCGAGCGCCTCGATGCGCACGAGTGCGAGCGACGCGTTGTCGCCGGTGCCGCGTGCGCGCTGGCGCGCCTTGGCGATCAGCATCTCGCTCGCCTCGCGCGGCGGCAGCGCATGCACGATCGCGCCAAGCTCGCGCGGCGTGAAGTAGTGCCACAGGCCGTCGCTGCAGGCGAGCAGGCTGTCGCCGAACTCGAGCGGATCGATGCGCTTGACCGTCAGCGGCGGGTCCGCCTGCGTCCCGAGGCAGCCCGTCAGCAGGTTCGATTGCGCGTGCGCATTGGCGTCGGCCTCGGCGACCGTGCCTTCGTCGACCAGACGCTGCACGTACGAGTGGTCGATCGTGCGGCTCAGCATCTCGGCGCCGCGGAAATGGTAGACGCGCGAATCGCCGGCGTGGATGACCTCGCAGGCGCGCGACGGCCCGACCAGGAAGGCCGCTGCCGTGCTGTGCGGCTCCTCCTCGGACGTGATCGCCGTCAGCTTGATCATCAGGTGGGCTTCCATCACGATCTGCTTGAGCAGGCTTTGCGCGTCGTCGCGGTTCGGCGCGTAGCGCTCGAACAGCTGCTGCGCGGTGAGGATGACCTGATCGGCCGCCTTGCGCCCGCCGCTCTTGCCGCCCATGCCGTCGGCCAGCACCGCGAGCGCGCAGCCGGCGACGCGCGCATGGCCGAAGATCTGAACCTGATCCTGCTGGTACGCACGGTCCCCGCGATGCATGCCGGTTGCGGCCAGCAGCCGATAGCCGGCGTCGCTCGCTAGTTGGGCGTTGGACATGTCGTGTCGTGCGCGCGATCCGCGCCGAGGCTCGTGTGATTCACGGGCATCAAGGATAATCGCAATGCGCCCACTCACGGAGCCGACGGGCCCCCGCGAATCAATGGAAGACAACCTGCATTCGCCCCATCGTCGACTGATCGAACTCCGGATCGAACATGCCGACCTCGACAACCTGATCGACCGCACGGTGGCCGAGTACCCGGACGACGAACTCACGCTGCGGCGGCTGAAGAAGCGCCGCCTGCTGTTGCGCGACCAGATCGCACACATCGAAAGCGAACTCGAGCCTCCCGAGCCGGCATGACGCCGCCGGCGCCAGACGGACTCGAACAGGCGGTCGCGGCGAGTTTTGCACGGGGTGGCGCGCTCGCGCGCGCGGATCCCGGCTATGTCGAGCGCAAGGTTCAGCTCGACATGGCGCAGGCCGTCGCGCAGGCGATCGAGGCGCGCAGCGTGCTCGTCGTCGAAGCCGGCACCGGTGTCGGCAAGACCTTCGCCTATCTGGTGCCGACGCTGCTGTCGGGCGCGCGCGCGCTGGTCAGCACCGCGACCAAGAGCCTGCAGGATCAGCTCTTCCTGCGCGACTTGCCGCGCCTGCGTGACGCGCTGGCATTGCCGCTGACGCTCGCCTTGCTCAAGGGGCGCGCAAGCTACCTGTGCCTGCACCGCCTGACGCTCGCGCGCGAGTCGGACCAGCTGCCCGACCGCTGGGCGGTGCGCGCGCTGGCGCGCATCGAACGCTGGGCGCAGACGACCGCGAGCGGCGACCTGGCCGAGGTCGACGGGCTCGACGAGCGGTCGAGCCTGATTCCGCTCGTCACGTCCACGCGCGAGAACTGCCTCGGTGCCGAATGCCCGCAATACCGTGACTGCCACGTGATGAAGGCGCGGCGCGAGGCGATGGCGGCCGACCTGGTCGTCGTCAATCACCACCTTTTCTTCGCCGACATGAGTCTGCGTGATACCGGCGTCGCGGAGTTGCTGCCGAGCGTCGATGTCGCGGTGTTCGACGAGGCGCACCAGCTCGCCGAGGCCGGCATCGCCTTCCTGGGCACGACGCTCGGCTCGGCGCAGGGCGTCGACCTCGCGCGCGACGTGCTCGCCGCCGGGCTGCAGCATGCGCGCGGCCTGCAGGACTGGAGCACGCTCGCCGGCGCCTGTGACCGTGCCGCGCGCGAGCTGCGCATCGGCGCCGTCGGGCCGCTGGGCGAGGTGCGCGGTGCCTTCAAGCTGCGCTGGGACGAGCGCGCCGGCGAGGCCGGTTTCGTCGCCGCGCTCGGTGGCGTCGAACGGGCCTTCGCCGCGGCCGCCGATGCGCTCGACGCGGTCGCCGAAACCGACCCCGATCTCGCCAAGCTGCACGAACGCAGCGCCGATCTGGCGGCGCGGGCGCGGCAGTTCGCGCAGCCGGCGCCGCCGGGCAAGGTGCGCTGGATCGACCTCAGCCCGCACCAGGCCCGGCTCGTCGAATCGCCCCTCGATATCCGCGACGCGCTGCGTGAGCAGATTGCGCGCGCGCCCAAGGCCTGGGTCTTCACGTCGGCGACGCTCGGCGACGACGAGCGGCTCTCCTGGTTCACCGAGCCCGCGGGGCTTGACGACGCACAGACGCTGCGCGCGGGCAGCCCGTTCGACTACGCCGCGCATGCGCGCCTCTACATCCCGGCCGGCTTTCCGAAGCCGAACGAGGCGTCGCATCCGGATGCGGTCGCGACCCTCGCCGCGCGCTGCGCGCGCGAGCTGGGCGGGCGCACCTTCGTGCTGACCACCACGCTGCGCGCGTTGCGCACGATCGGCGAGCGCCTGCGCGAACTGCTAGACGACAACGCCGACACCGAGGGCGATCCGATTCAGGTGCTGATCCAGGGCAGCGCGCCCAAGCGCCAGTTGCTGCAGCAGTTCCTCGACCAGCCGGCGTCGGTGCTGGTCGGCTCGCAAAGCTTCTGGGAGGGCATCGATGTGCCGGGCGATGCGCTGCAGTGCGTGTTGATCGACAAGCTGCCGTTTCCGCCGCCCAACGATCCGCTGGTCGAGGCGCGCGTGAGAAGGCTCGAGGCCGAGGGTCGCAATGCGTTTGCCGACTACTTCGTTGCCGAAGCGGCGGTGTCGCTCAAGCAGGGCGCCGGGCGCCTGATCCGCAGCGAGACCGATCGCGGCCTGCTCGTCGTCTGCGACCCGCGCATGGCCAGCATGAACTACGGCCGCCGCCTGCGCGAGGCGTTGCCGCCGATGACGCGCCTGGCCCATGAGGCCGAGGCGCTGGCCTGGCTGCAGACGCTGAGAAGCTGAATCGATCGGCGGCGAAGCGATGTGCGCGGCCCGGCGGCGCCATCGCGCGCGCCGCTTTCACGGCAGCGGGCTGGCTACCAGAACTGCCACCACGCCGATTGGCGCCGCCCCAGGCCGCCCTCGATGAATTTGCTGTTGGGGAAGTTCTGCTTCAGCACCCGTTCGGCATCGGCCTGGAGTTCGGTCAGGCCGAGCTTCTGGTAGCTCGCCGACATCAGGTAGAGCGCTTCCTCGACCGCCGGCGATTGCCGGAAATCGATCACCGTCGATTGCGCCCGGCTTGCCGCCGCGACGTACGCGCCGCGCCGGAAGTAGTAGCGCGCGACGTGCACTTCATACGACGCGAGCGCGTTGACGATGTAGTTCATGCGCAACTGCGCATCGGGTGTGTACGGCGAGTCGGGGAAGCGCTCGACGAGCTGACGGAAGGACTCGTAGGACTCGCGCGAGGACTGCTGGTCGCGCTCGGAGAGATCCTGCGACGCGAGGTTGCTCATGAAGCCGAGCGTGTCGTTGAAGTTGATCAGCCCGCGCAGGTAGTAGGCGTAGTCGAGTGCCGCGCTGCTCGGGTTGTTCTTGATGTAGCGGTTGACCGCGACCAGCGCGCTCGCCTTCTCGCCCCCCTTGTAGAGCGCCCAGGCGCGCTCGAGCTGTGCCTGCTGCCCGAGCAGCGTACCCGCCGCGCGGCCCTCGAGCTTCTCGTAGAGCTTGGCTGCCTTGTCGTAGCTGCCGAGCGCGGCCTCTTCCTTGGCCTCTGCATACAATTTCTCGGTGCTGACGTTGGCGTCGGACTCCGTCGGCGTCGATTTGCAGCCGAAGAGCAACACCGGCAGCAACAGGGCCAGGGTCAGGAGCGGTCGGCGGCGCGTCGCATGGGTCGGGATCATGAACCTCGCGGGCGCTGCCTGCGCAACGCGTGTCGGAAGAGAGAAGGCACCGATTTTATATGCCAGCACTGCCACACAGCGTCACGACTTCCGCGCCCGCCGATCGGCGCGAAGAGGGCGATGCGGAGCCCGACGGCGCGCCGTGGGATGAGCCCGCCGAGCGCCGTGAGGCGCTGATCGATGCCGCACAGCACGGCGCGCGGCTGGATCGGGCGCTCGTGGCGCTGGTGCCGGAGTTCTCGCGCAACCATCTGCAGGGCCTGATCGCGCAGGGTTGCGTGCGGCTCGACGATCGCGTCGCCGACAGCGCGTCGCGCAAGGTGCAGGCCGGGCAGCAGCTCTCGGTCGAACTCGTGCCGACTGCCGAGAGCCGCGCCTTCCGGCCCGAGGCGATGGCGCTCGCGATCGTGCACGAGGACGAGGACCTGTTCGTCATCGACAAGCCGGCCGGCCTCGTCGTCCACCCCGCCGCCGGCAACTGGCAGGGCACGCTGCTCAACGGCCTGCTGGCCCGCCACGCGGCCGCCGCGACGCTGCCGCGCGCCGGCATCGTGCACCGCCTCGACAAGGACACCTCGGGGCTGATGGTGGTCGGCAAGACGCTTGCGGCCGTCACCGCGTTGACGCGCGCGATCGCGGCGCGCGAGGTACATCGCCGCTACCTCGCACTCGCGCACGGCGCGTGGCCCGAGAGCCTGACCCGCATCGACGCGCCGCTTGCGCGCGACCCGCGGTCGCGCGTGCGCATCGCGGTCGTCGCCGCGGGTCGCGCGGCGCAGACCGACGTGCAGTGCATCGCGACAGCGGACGTGGAGGGCGCGAGGTTCAGTGCGCTGCAGTGCACGCTGCACACCGGGCGCACGCACCAGATCCGCGTCCACCTTGCGTCGAAGGGCCATCCGCTGGTGGCCGATGCGCTCTACGGCGGCGCACCGGCGCTCGGCATGCAGCGCCAGGCGCTGCACGCGACGGCGCTCGCCTTCACGCACCCGCGTACCGGACAGGAGGTGTCGTTTCACGCGCCGTTGCCAGCGGATCTCGCACCGGCCTGGCAGCGCGTCGCGGGAAGCCTTGCCGGCGCTTGACGGCTGCGTGCCGCGCTTCGGTACAATGCAGCAAAGCCCTCGCATGGCACGGTCAGGATGGGGACCTGCGAAATCCGCAGCCCGTTGACCGCAGTTCATGCGAACGATGGCGCCCTGATGGTGCAAGGCAACGGGCGCGCAGCAACGGTTGGGCCGGTGAAGCGGGCGAACAGCGCCCGGTTCGGCGAACCGCAGCAGGGTCGATGCGCCGCAGCAAGTTGTCGCCGACATGGCGTTGTGCTCGGGCTGAACGCGACCTGAGTGCGACCCGAGCCCGACCCGATTGAGCCCCGACGCGGGCAGACCCGAAAGCGAGCCGGCGCCACCGGCCGAGTACGAATTGGTCAAGTCATGAATACACAGGATGCGAAGCGCGTCCTCGAGGCGGCCCTCATCTGTGCGCATCAGCCGATGCCGCTGCGCGACATGCGCACGCTGTTTGCCGACGAGATCGGGCCCGACAGCCTGCGCGACCTGCTCGACGAACTTGTGCGCGACTGGCAGGGCCGCGGCGTCGAACTCGTCGCCCTCGCGAGCGGCTGGCGTTTCCAGAGCCGGCCCGAGCTGCGCGAGTACCTCGACCGGCTCAACCCCGAAAAGCCGCCGCGCTACTCGCGCGCCGCGATGGAGACGCTCGCGATCATCGCCTACCGCCAACCCGTCACGCGTGGCGACATCGAGGACATCCGCGGCGTCACGGTCAGCACCCAGATCGTGAAGCAGCTCGAGGACCGCGGCTGGATCGATGCGATCGGCTACCGCGAGGCGCCTGGCCGGCCGGCGCTGTACGCGACGACGCCGCAGTTCCTCGACGATCTGGGGCTCGCGAGCCTGGCGCAGTTGCCGCTGCTCGACGAACCGGGCGCCGGACCGCAGGCGCTCACAGAACGGCTCGCGGCGCAGGGCGAGCCGCTGCAGGCGCAGCTCGGCCTTGACGAAACGCCCGATGCCGAGGCCCCCTCCGCCACAGACTCCGAACCACCCCCCGCGACCGCCACTTCCATGGAACCGCAAGCATGAACAACCCGACCGAGGCACCGACGCCCGACAGCCCCAGCGCGGAGACCGAACCGGTCAAGCCGGTGCGACGCCGTCGAACGGTGAAGGCGCCCGGTGAGGACGGCGCGGTGGCGTCGCCGACGGCCGAGGGTGCGACCGAAGTGACGGCAACGACCGCAACCCCTGCTTCCCCCGAGGCGGATGAGCCGATCGCTGCCAAGCCGGTGCGCAAGCGCCGCGTGGCCGCCATCGCCGACGAGCCGGCCGATGACCCCGCGCCCAAGGCTGGACCGGCCGAGCCCGGACCTGGTGCGGCAGCGCCGGACCCTGCGCCGATGTCGAATGCAGCGCCGGTCGCGGCAACTGCCACGCCGGGTGAAGTGGCGTCGTCCGTGACCGCGGTCGCGCAAGGGGCCGACACCGCAGTCAGCGGCGAGTCCGGCGAAGCAGCGAACGGAGAAGCCGGCGCAGCGGCGGGCGACGGCGCCGGCGGCGAACCCGGCGATGCCCGGCCCGACCGCAGCCGCCGCCGGAACCGGCGCGAGAGGCAGCGCGCGAACCGCGCGGCCGAGGCCGAGGGGCAGGGCGTCCAGGGCGCGCAGGGCGGATCGCCGCAAGCGGCGCCATTGCCGCCGCAGGCCGTCGAGCAGCTCGGCGCGCTGTTTGCACAGGTCGTGTCGGGTGACTTCGACACGGAAGAGCCGTCGGCCTCGAACGCGCCTGCCGAAGGGGACGAGCGGGTCGAGCCGGCCTTGGATACTGCCTCCGATGCAGCTTCTGTTGCGGGTCCCGACGGCGCCACCGATCCCGTTGCGGAAACCGACGCGGGCGCCGCCGAATCGGCCGAAGGCGCTGCGCACAAGCGCGTGCTCGCACCCGACCCCGACGCGCCGAAGCTGCAGAAGGTGCTTGGCCAGGCGGGTGTCGGCTCGCGCCGCGACATGGAAGAACTGATCGCGGACGGCCGTGTGACGGTCAATGGCGAGCCCGCACACACCGGGCAGCGCATCTCGTGGGGCGATCGCATCGAGGTCAACGGCCGCGCGATCAAGTACCGCATCGCGCCGCCGCCGGCGCGCATCATTGCGTATCACAAGCCGGTTGGCGAAGTCGTCACGCACGACGACCCGCAGCAGCGGCCGACCGTCTTTCGCAGCCTGCCGCGGCTGCAGCACGGCAAGTGGCAATCGGTCGGCAGGCTCGACATCAACACCGAAGGGCTGTTGCTGTTCACGACCTCGGGCGAACTGGCCAATCAGTTGATGCACCCGCGCTTCGGCGTCGAGCGCGAGTACGCGGTGCGCGTGCTCGGCACGCTCGAGCCCGAGGCACGCGAGCGCCTGTTGCAAGGCGTGATGGTCGAAGGCCAGCCGGCCAGCTTCAAGGCGATCGAGGACGGCGGCGGCGAAGGCGCGAACCACTGGTACCGCGTCGTCATCACCGAAGGCCGCAACCGCGAGGTGCGCAAGCTGTTCGACACCGTCGGCCTCACCGTGAGCCGCCTGATCCGCATCCGCTACGGCAGCGTCGTGCTGCCGCGCGGCTTGAAGCGCGGTGTGTGGGTCGATCTCGGGCAGGACGATGTGCGCCTGATCCGGCAACTCGCGGGCGGCGCGCGCAATGGAGAGCGCCGCGGCGAGCGCAACGGCGAGCGGCAACACGACGGCGGCGGGCAGCGCGGCGGCCGCGGCCCGCAGGGCGGGGATCGCGGCCCGCGCCCGAACGATCGCGGCGGGCGCAACGATCGCGGCCCGCGACGCGACGCGCCGGCGGCGCAGGGGCAGGCCCAAGCGCACGCCAAGCCGGGCCCGCAGGCGGATCGCGACGTGCGCGACCCGGACGAGGATCTGGACTTCGACCCGATGCGCATACCGAATCCGCTCGAACAGACCTTCGATCGCCGCTTCGCGAAGAACCAGCGCTCGCCGTTCAGCGGGCGCACGATGGCGCACGGTGGCGGCGGTTTCGGCGCCGGCGGCAGTGCGCCGGATGCCGCATCCCGGCACGGCGGCGGGCCGAAGGAGCCCGATCCGCTGCAGACCTCGCTCAGCTTCATCGGCGGCGATGCATTTCATCGCAAGAGTGGTCGAGGTGGGGGCGGGGGCGGGCAGGGCGGTGGCAACCGCGGCGGCCAGCGTGGCGGCCCGCGCGGCGGCGGCAAGGGCGGGCAGCGCGGACGCTGAACGCTTCGAACCCTGGGCGTCCGGGCGCCACCGGCGCCACGCGCGCAGGCGCGGCAGCAACGCCCGGTGGGGGCCCGGCGAATGGCACCACAGAGGGCACGACACAGGACCCGACGCAAGGCCCGACACCGGACCCGACACTAGAAGGCCGCCCGCTACAATTCAAAGCTTTGCCCAGACGGGTTTTCCGGAGTTCCCCCATGTCGCTCGAACGCACCCTTTCGATCATCAAGCCCGATGCCGTGGCGAAGAACGTGATCGGCCAGATCTATGCCCGCTTCGAGGGCGCCGGCCTCAAGGTCGTCGCCGCGCGCATGGCGCAGCTTTCGCGTGCCGAGGCCGAGGCGTTCTACGCGGTGCACAAGGCGCGGCCCTTCTTCAACGACCTGGTGTCGTTCATGATCTCGGGCCCGGTGATGATCCAGGTGCTCGAGGGCGCGAACGCGATCGCGAGGAATCGTGAGCTGATGGGCGCGACCGATCCGAAGAAGGCCGACAAGGGCACGATCCGCGCCGACTTCGCCGACAGCATCGACGCCAACGCGGTGCATGGCTCGGATGCGCCCGAGACGGCGGCGGTCGAGATCGCCTTCTTCTTCCCCGCCATGGCGATCCACAGCCGCTGAGTGCGCGGGAGGCCGCCCCACCGATGACGCTCGTCAACCTGCTCGATCACGACCTCGACGCGCTCGCCGCGCTGTGCGAGCAGCAGGGTGAGAAGCGTTTTCGCGCGACGCAGTTGTTCCAGTGGATCCATCAGCGCGGGGTCGCCGACTTCGACGCGATGAGCGATCTGGCGAAGTCCTTGCGCGCCAAGCTGGCGCTGATCGCGCAGGTGCGGCCGCTCCCGGTCGTGTCCGAACAGGTCTCGGCGGACGGCACGATCAAGTGGCTGTTCGACGTCGGCGCCGGCAATGCGATCGAGACCGTCTTCATTCCGGAGAGCGACCGCGGCACGCTGTGCATCTCCTCGCAGGCCGGCTGCGCCGTCGCCTGCCGCTTCTGCTCGACCGGTCACCAGGGCTTCAGCCGCAACCTCACGACGGGCGAGATCGTCGCCCAGCTCTGGCATGCCGAGCACGCGCTGCGCGCGCGCGGCCTCGCGGCGGGCGAGGGGGAACGCGTCATCAGCAATGTCGTGATGATGGGCATGGGCGAGCCGCTGCAGAACTATGCGGCACTCGTGCCGGCGCTGCGCGTGATGCTCAGCGACCATGCCTACGGCCTGTCGCGCCGACGGGTGACGGTCTCGACCTCCGGCGTCGTGCCGATGATCGAACGGCTGCGCGATGATTGCCCGGTCGCGCTCGCGGTGTCGCTGCACGCACCGAACGATGCGCTGCGTGACGAGCTCGTCCCGCTCAATCGCAAGTACCCGATCGCGGAACTGCTGGCCGCATGCCGGCGCTATCTCGAGAAGGCACCGCGCGACTTCATCACCTTCGAGTACTGCATGCTGGACGGCGTGAACGACAGTCTCGAACAGGCGCACGAGCTGGTCGCGCTGGTGTCCGAACGGCCGGCGACGCGCATTGCATGCAAGTTCAACCTGATTCCGTTCAACCCGTTCCCGCAGTCCGGTCTGCACTGCTCGCCGCGCGAGCGCGTGCTCGCGTTTGCCGAGGTGCTTCGCGCGGCAGGCCTCGTGACCACCGTGCGCCGCACGCGCGGCGACGACATCGCCGCCGCGTGTGGGCAACTCGCCGGCGAGGTGCAGGACCGCACCCGCCTGCGCGAGCGGGCGACAAGGCGCCCGATGCGCATCCACGCCGAAACACCCGCGCCGCCCGCGCACGCCAAGGAGAGCGCATGACCTCCCACTTCGTCGCGCGCGGGCGCGGCCTCGTCGCCGCGGTGCTCGCCGCGCTGCTTGCCGCCTGCGCCGCGACGCCGGGCGATTCGCCCGGCAAGGACGTGAAGACAGCGTCGGACCAGACCGATACATCGCGCCGTGCCAACGTGCGGCTCGAGCTTGCGAGCGCCTATTTCGCCAGCGCGCAGTACACGACCGCGCTCGACGAGGTGAAGCAGGCGATCGCGATGGAACCGAAGATGAGCGAGGCCTACAACCTGCGCGGCCTGATCTACGCCGCGATGGGCGACGACCGGCTGGCCGAGGACAGCTTTCGCTTCGCGCTGCAGCTCAATCCGCACAGCGGCGACGTGATGCAGAACTACGGCTGGTATCAATGCCTGATGAAGCGCTATGCGCAGGCCAACGAGCTGTTCGAGCAGGCGCTCGCCGAGCCGCACTACCGCGACACGACGCGCACCTTGCTGACCCAGGGCGTGTGCCAGGCGCGCGCCGGCCAGCTGGCCGAGGCCGAGGGAACGCTCAAGCGCGCGTTCGCGCTCGATCCAGGCAACCCGGCGATTGCGATCAACTACGCGGACGTGCTGTACCAGCGCGGCGAATACGATCGCGCGCGCTTCTACGCCAAGCGTGTCAACGCGGACCCGAAGCAGGTGAGCGCGCAGTCGCTCTGGCTCGCCGCACGCATCGAGTACCGCGCGGGCGATCGACAGGGCGCGAACGACTTCGGCCGGCAACTGCGCGACAAGTTCCCGAAGTCACGCGAGGCGAACGTGTTCGAGCAGGGCAAGTTCGATGAGTGAGGCAGCGGGCGAACCGACGGCGGCCGAGGCGCGCACGCCGTCCAGTTCGGGTTCGGGTTCGGGTTCGAGCGCGGGGGCGATGTTGCGTGCGGCACGCCAGGCGCAGGGTCTGCACATCGCCGCGCTCGCGGCGTCGATCAAGGTGCCGCAGCGCAAGCTCGAGTCGCTCGAAGCCGACCGCCTCGACGAGTTGCCCGACGTCACCTTCGCGCGGGCACTTGCCAAGACGGTCTGCCGGGCGTTGAAGATCGACGCGCAGCCGGTCCTCGCGCTGATGCCCGACCTCGGCGGCCAGGGGCTCGAGAAGGTGCACCAGGGGCTGAACACGACGTATCGTGAGCATCCCGCGCGCGGCATGCCGACGGACCTTGGCTTCCTCAGACGCCCCGCGATCTGGGTGCCGCTGCTGATCGTGCTGGCCGCCGGCTTCGTGTTCCTGATGCCCCAGCAGTGGATCGTGCAGACCCGCCCCAGCGCCGACGCTGCGCCGCTGCCTGCGTCCGCGCCGGGTGACCTTGCCGCGTTGGGGTCCGCGGCGGCGTCCGCACCCGTCGATGCGGCGAGCGCGGTCGCGCCGATGCCGACGGCTGCCGTTGCGGAGACCGCGGCGGCCCCGGTTGCCGGGCTGGCGTCGGCGCCGGCTGCGTCCGAAGCGCAGGCGTCGGTGATTGCCGCGCCCGAAGGTCTGATCGAGCTCAAGGTCAGCGGCGAGTCCTGGATCGAGGTGCTGGATGCGAGCGGCGCCGTGCTGTTGCAGCGCAAGCTCGATCCGGGTGAGTTCGTCGGCCTCGACGGCACGCCGCCTTTCCGGCTCAAGATCGGCAACGCCGCCGTCACGCGCCTGTCCTATCGCGGCCAGCCGGTCGAGCTGGCGCCGTCGACGCGCGACAACGTCGCACGGCTCGAGTTGAAGTAGAAGTTCATGGCCACACTCGACGCCGACGATTTCATCGTGCCCGCCGCGCCCGCGGCGCGCCGCTCGCGCCAGGCTGCCGTTCGCTGGCAGGACCATGTGGTGACGATCGGCGGCGATGCGCCGGTGCGCGTGCAGTCGATGACGAACACCGACACGGTGGATGCGATCGGCACCGCGATCCAGGTCAAGGAGCTTGCGCACGCCGGCTCCGAACTCGTGCGCATCACGGTCAACACGCCGGAGGCGGCCGCCGCCGTGCCCTATATCCGCGAGCAGCTCGACCGCATGGGCGTCCAGGTGCCGCTGGTGGGCGACTTCCACTACAACGGCCACCGCCTGCTCGCCGACCATCCGGCCTGCGCCGAGGCGCTGAGCAAGTACCGCATCAACCCGGGCAACGTCGGCAAGGGCGACAAGCGCGACCGCCAGTTCGGGCAGATGGTCGAGATCGCGGCCAAGCTCGACAAGGTGGTGCGCATCGGCGTCAACTGGGGCAGCCTGGATCAGGAACTGCTCGCGCAGATGATGGACGAGAACGGCCGGCGCGCCGAGCCGCACGAGCCGCAGCAGGTGATGTACCGGGCGATCATCACCTCCGCGATCGAATCCGCGCGCTTCGCCGAGGAGATCGGCCTCGCGGCGGACAGCATCATCCTGTCGTGCAAGATGTCGGGCGTGCAGGATCTGGTGAGCGTCTACCGCGCCCTCGCGCGGCGCTGTGACTACGCGCTGCACCTCGGGCTGACCGAAGCCGGCATGGGCACCAAGGGCACGGTGGCGTCGACCGCCGCGCTCGCGCTGCTGCTGCAGGAAGGCATCGGCGACACGATCCGCGTCTCGCTCACGCCGCAGCCGGGCGAGCCGCGCACGCAGGAAGTCGTCATCGCGCGCGAGATCCTGCAGTCGCTCGGCCTGCGCTCCTTCAATCCGAGCGTCACCGCCTGCCCCGGCTGCGGACGCACGACGAGCACCACGTTCCAGGAGCTCGCCAAGCAGATCGACGACTATCTGCGCGCGCAGATGCCGGTCTGGATCGAGCGCTATCCGGGTGTCGAGAAGCTCAAGGTCGCGGTGATGGGCTGCATCGTCAACGGCCCCGGCGAAAGCAAGCATGCCGACATCGGCATCAGCCTGCCCGGCACCGGCGAGGCGCCGGCCGCGCCCGTCTTCATCGACGGCGAGAAGGCGCTCACGCTGCGCGGCGCGGGAATCGCGACCGAGTTCCAGGCGCTGGTCGAGACTTACATCGAGAAACGTTTCGCGCCGACCACGGCTTCGCGCGACGGGTAAGGCCTAACTGCGGAGTGGCGCGCCGCAATCTGCCGTGCAGAGTCCACGCCCGAAGGGCTTTCCCCGCCACCTGGGGCGCCGGACCCGGCTAAGCTAAAGCTCTGCCGCAAGCGGGCGACAACGCACACATGGTCACTGTCTATCGAAAGAGCGCGAAGGGTCAACTCGAGATCGAGACGCGGGTGAACCGGCTCCATCCGCGGCTGCGCACCGTGCTCATCCTGGTCGATGGTCGGCGCAACGACGACGAACTGCGCTCGCTGATCCAGGTCGACGCCGACGCGACCTTGCTCGCGTTGATCGAAGGCGGCTACATCGAGGTGTCGGCGGGCGCCGCGCCTGTCGGCGCGAGTCCGCCACCGGTGCAGGCCTCCGTCGCCGGCCCGGCGCGTGCCGCCGCACCGGCATCGGCGGCGCCGGCGATGGCTGCCCCCGCGGTCGCGGCACCCGCAGCGGCCGTAGCGGGCGCACCAGGGGGCGCGAGCCCCGCAGGCCTTGCCGAGCGACGCCGTCTGGCGGTGCGGCACCTGACGGACCGCCTCGGGCCGGTCGCCGAGCCGGTCTCGCTGCGCATCGAGAAGGCGCGCACCTGGGACGAGCAGCGCGCCGCGCTCGAGCTCGGCCAGCGCTTGCTGCAGACCGCGCGCGGCAGCAGCGCCGCCGCCGAGTTCGCGTCGCTCTTCCTGCACGCGCCGCCGGGCTGATCCGCGCCGCTGCGCCGGCGACAGCCGTCGCCCCTTGATTGCATCCTGATTCAGCCGCCGTCGCTTGCGCGCGCATGAACGCGCGTGCGCGGGCATGAACAGGTGGCCGTGATCACCGCGTCGCGCGCCGCTGCGAGGCGCCTCGCTTGACGCCTCGATAATGGCGTCTTTCCGACCCGCCGATCGCCGCCGCCATGCCCCCAGCCTCCCGCCCCGCCGCGCTGCAAGCCGTCAAGGGCATGAACGACATCCTGCCCCCCGACTCGGCGCGCTGGGAGTGGCTCGAAGGCACGCTGCGTGACCTGATGGCGCGCTACGGCTACGCCAACATCCGCACCCCGATCGTCGAGCCGACGGCGCTCTTCGTGCGCGGGCTCGGCGAGGTGACCGACATCGTCGAGAAGGAGATGTATTCGTTCACCGATTCGATGAATGGCGACGCCCTCACGCTGCGGCCCGAGAACACCGCCGGCGTGGTGCGCGCGATCACCGAGCACAACCTGCTCTACGACGGCGGCAAGCGGCTCTGGTACATCGGCGCGATGTTCCGCCACGAGCGGCCGCAGAAGGGCCGCTATCGCCAGTTCCACCAGTTCGGCGCCGAGGCGATGGGCTTCGCCGGGCCGGACGTGGACGCCGAGCTGATCCTGATGTGCCGCACGCTCTGGCGCGAGCTCGGCCTCGTCGAGGGCCGCGATGTACGGCTCGAGCTCAACAGCCTCGGCCAGATCGACGAGCGCCGTGCGCACCGCGACGCGCTCGTCGCCCACTTCGAGGCGCACGCCGAAGCGCTCGACGAAGACGGCCGCCGCCGCCTGCACACGAACCCGCTGCGCATCCTCGACAGCAAGCATCCGGCGATGCAGGCGATCGTCGAGGCAGCGCCCAGGCTGATCGACTTCCTCGGGCCCGAATCGCTTGCGCACCTGCAGGGCGTGCGCGACGTGCTCGATGCCGCGGGTCTCGCCTACCGCATCAATCCGCGCCTCGTGCGCGGCATGGACTACTACAACCTGACGGTGTTCGAGTGGACCACCGACCGTCTCGGCGCGCAGGGCACGGTCTGCGGCGGCGGGCGCTACGACACGCTCGTCGAGCAGCTCGGCGGCAAGCCGGCGCCCGGTGTCGGTTTCGCGATCGGGCTCGAGCGCCTGCTCCTGCTGCTGGCCGAAGCCGGCGTCGCGCCGCCGCCCGAGGCGCCGATCGCCTACGCCGTGCTGCCGGAGGCCGATCTGCTTGCGCCGGCGATGGTCGCGATCGAGGCGCTGCGCGAAGCCGGCGTGAGCGTGCTGATGCATGCCGGCGGCCACAGCATGAAGGCGCAGTTCAAGCGCGCGGATGCAAGCGGCGCGCGCTTCGCGCTCGTCTTTGGCCGCGACGAGGTGGCACGCGGCGAGGTCGCGCTCAAGCCGCTGCGCGAGCCCGGCGCGGCGCAACGCAACCTGCCCCTGGCGGGCGTCGCCGACTGGGGCCCGACGCTGCGCAACGCATAATCGCAGCTTCGCCCAAAGCACGCCCCGTACCCCATGGCCACCCATCTCGACCTCGAAGAACAGGAACAGCTCGACCAGCTCAAGGCCTTCTGGAAGCGCTACGGCAACCTCATCACCTGGACGCTGATCGCCGTGCTCGGCAGCTATGCGGCGTGGAACGGCTGGAACCTGTGGCAGCGCAACCAGGCGGCGAACGCCGGCGCCATGTACGACCAGCTCGAGCAGGCCGCGCAGGTCGGTGACGCCGATCGCGCGGCGCGCATCTTCGGCGATCTGAAGGACCGCTACCCCGGTACCGCGTACGCCGAGCAGGCGGGGCTGTTGACGGCGAAGACGCAGTTCGACAAGGGGCAGATCGACAAGGCGCGCGGCTCGCTCGAGTGGGTCGCGGAAAAGGCCGCGCAGCCCGAATACCAGGCGATCGCGCGCTTGCGCCTGGCGGGCATCCTGCTCGACGAGAAGAAGTACGACGAGGCCCTCAAGCAGGTCGATGCCGTCAGCGCGAAGGCGTTCGAGGCGCTGGCGGCGGACCGGCGCGGCGACATCCTGCTCGCCCAGGGCAAGACCGACGACGCCAAGGCCGCCTATCTGCGCGCCTGGAAGGCGATGGACCCGGGCCTCGAGTACCGCCGCCTGATCGATGCCAAGCTGACCGCGCTCGGCGCCGCGCCCGAAGCGCCGGCGCCGCTGCCAGGTGCTGCGGGAGAGGTGGCCAAGTGAACTCGTGGCGCCGCGCCGCCGGCTGGCTTGCGCTCGCCTTCGCGGCGACGCTCGTGGCCTGCTCGGGAACGCCCAAGCCCAAGCCGACGCCGCTCGAGCCGCTGACGCCGCAGATCGGCGGGCGTCAGGTCTGGAGCCAGCGCATCGGCAAGGTCGAGTTCGATCTGCAGGTGGCCGTCAACAACACCGCATCGAGCGGCGGCGTCTTCACCGTCGCGAGCTCCGACGGCACGGTGATCGCCTTGCAGGCCGATTCCGGGAGCGAGCTCTGGCGCGCGAACGTGGACGGGCAGATCAGCGCCGGCGTCGGCAGCGACGGCCGCTATGCCGCGGTCGTGACGCGCAGCAACGAGCTGGTCGTCATCGACGCCGGGCGCGTCATCTGGCGCGTGCGTCTCGGTGCACGTGTCGCCACCGCGCCGCTCGTGGCCGGCGAACGCGTCTTCGTGATGAGCGTCGACCGCGTCGTCGCGGCCTTCGATGTGCTGGATGGTCGCAGCCTGTGGGTGCTGCGCCGGCCCAGCGATCCGCTGACGCTGGCCAAGGCCGGCGTGCTCGCGAGCTTCAAGGACACCCTGCTCGCCGGCCAGGGCCCCAAGCTCGCGGGTGTCGATCCCCTGCACGGCACGATGCGCTGGGAAGTCGCGGTGGCGACGCCGCGCGGCGCGAACGAGGTCGAGCGCCTGTCGGACCTGCTGGCGCCGATTTCGCGCGTCGGCAACGTCGTCTGCGCGCGGGCCTTCCAGAACGCCGTCGGCTGCGTCAACGCCGATCGCGGCACGATCGTCTGGACGCGCAATGTCGGCGGCAACCAGGGCATTGCGGGCGATGGGCAGGTCGTCGTCGGTGCCGACGGTTCCGACCGCATCACCGCCTGGAACGCGACGACGGGCGACGTCGTCTGGACCAACGACAAACTGCTCTACCGCGAACTGAGCGCGCCGCTGCTGGTGGGCCGCACGGCGGTCTTCGGCGACCTCGAGGGCAACTTGCACTTCCTGGCGCGCGAAGACGGCTCGCCGCTGCTGCGCCTGACGACGGACGCCAGCGCGATCACCACTGCGCCGGCCCTGTCGGACAAGACCATGCTCGTCGTGACCCGAAGCGGCGGCCTGTTCGCGTTCAGACCGGAGTGAAGACCGCCCCCAAGCGCGCTGCGTTCGCGTCCCCCCGAGGGGGAGCCCTGCCCGCTTGCGGGCCGAGGCCGGACGCAGACCACCCTGCAGGCCAGGTCGGAGCATGAAACCCGTCATCGCCATCGTCGGCCGGCCCAACGTCGGCAAGTCGACGCTTTTCAATCGCATGACGAAAAGCCGCGACGCGATCGTCGCCGACTTCGCCGGCCTGACGCGCGATCGCCACTACGGCGACGGGCGGCTCGGCGACCGCGAGTTCATCGTCGTCGACACCGGCGGCTTCGAGCCCGACAGCACGAGCGGCATCGTCAAGGAGATGGCGCGCCAGACGCGCCAGGCGGTGGCGGAAGCCGACGCGGTGATCTTCGTCGTCGACATTCGCAGCGGCCTGTCGGGGCAGGACGCCGACATCGCGCGCTACCTGCGTTCGGTCAGCAAGAAGGTGTTCCTCGCCGTCAACAAGGCCGAGGGCATGGTCGATTCGCCGCTGCTCGGCGAATTCCACGAACTCGGCATCGGCGAGCCGCATCCGGTCTCGGCGGCGCACGGGCAGGGCATCCGCAGCCTGCTCGATGCCGTGCTCGCGGGCTTCGAGCCCGACGCCGAGATCGAACCCACGCCCGACGGCGCGCCGATCAAGCTCGCCGTCGCCGGGCGGCCCAATGTCGGCAAGTCGACGCTGATCAACACCTGGCTCGGCGAGGAGCGCCTGATCGCATTCGACCAGCCGGGCACCACGCGCGACGCGATCAGCGTGCCGTTCGAGCGCAACGGGCAGAAGTTCGAGCTGATCGACACCGCCGGCCTGCGGCGCAAGGGCAAGGTGTTCGAGGCGGTCGAGAAGTTCTCTGTCGTGAAGACGCTGCAGGCGATCGCCGACGCCGACGTCGTGCTGCTGCTGCTCGACGCGACGCAGGGCGTGACGGACCAGGACGCGCACATCGCCGGCTACATCCTGGAAAGCGGCCGCGCGGTCGTGCTCGCGGTCAACAAATGGGACGCGGTCGACGCCTACCAGCGCGAGATGCTGCAGCGCTCGATCGAGCAGCGCCTCGCGTTCCTGAAGTTCGCACCGCTCGCGCACATCTCGGCGCTCAAGCGCCAGGGCCTCGCGCCGGTGTGGAAGGCGATCGCCGATGCGCACGCCTCGGCGGTGAAGAAGATGAGCACGCCGGTGCTCACCCGGCTGCTGCAGGAGGCGGTCGAGCACCAGGCGCCCAAGCGCGCAGGGGCGTTCCGGCCCAAGCTGCGCTATGCGCACCAGGGCGGCATGCGGCCGCCGCTGATCGTGATCCACGGCAACTCGCTCGAGCATGTGACGGACGTCTACAAGCGCTACCTCGAGGGGCGCTTCCGGGCCCACTTCAAGCTGGTCGGCACGCCGCTGCGCATCGAGATGCGCTCCTCGAAGAACCCGTTCAAGGAGCGGGGCTGAGCCGGGTCCGCGCGGGCGTCGTTGCGCGAGGTGCTGTGTTAACGTGCAAGGTCGTTCTCAACTCATCACGGAGCATATCGTGAGCAACAAAGGTCAGCTGCTGCAGGACCCGTTCCTGAACCTCCTTCGCAAGGAGCATGTGCCGGTCTCGATCTACCTCGTCAACGGCATCAAGCTGCAGGGCCACATCGATTCGTTCGACCAGTACGTGGTCCTGCTGCGCAATACCGTGACGCAGATGGTCTACAAGCATGCGATCTCGACCGTCGTGCCCGGCCGCGCCGTGAATTTCCAGACGGCCGAAACGCCCGAAACGACCTGAAACCACAAACCACGCGCCGCGCCGACGCGGCCTCTTCGATCGAAGCGCCCCCTGCCGGTGCGCGTGCACGCGCGATCCTGGTCGGCGTCGATCTCGGCGTCGCGGGCTTCGACGATTCGCTCGACGAGCTGGCGCAGCTCGCCGAATCGGCGGGCGACGAAGTCGTCGAGCGCGTCATCTGCCGCCGCAAGGCGCCCGACGCCGCGCTCTTCATCGGCTCCGGCAAGGCCGACGAGATCAAGGCGCTCGTGCTCGGCCACGGCGCCGAAGCCGTGCTGTTCGACCAGGCGCTCTCGGCGGCGCAGCAACGCAACCTCGAGCGCCACCTCGGCGTCGCCGTCGCCGATCGCACGATGCTGATCCTCGAGATCTTCGGCGAACGCGCGCAAAGCCACGAGGGCAAACTGCAGGTCGAGCTCGCGCGGCTGCAGTACCTCTCGACCCGCCTCGTGCGGCGCTGGAGCCACCTCGAGCGCCAGCGCGGCGGCATCGGCGCGCGCGGCGGGCCGGGCGAGGCGCAGATCGAACTCGACCGACGCATGATCGGCAGCCGCATCAAGTCGGTGAAAGAGCGGCTCGAGAAGGTCAAGCGCCAGCGCGGCACGCAGCGCAAGGCGCGCGAGCGCAACGGGGCGTTCCGGATTTCGCTCGTCGGCTACACGAATGCCGGCAAGTCGACGCTGTTCAATGCGCTCGTCAAGGCCGGCGCCTATGCCGCCGACCAGTTGTTCGCGACGCTCGACACGACCACGCGCGCGCTCTACATCGAAGGCGCGGCGCGCTCGGTGAGCCTGTCGGACACGGTCGGCTTCATCCGCGACCTGCCGCACAAGCTCGTCGAAGCCTTCGAGGCGACGCTGCAGGAGGCGGCCGACGCCGATCTGCTGCTGCACGTGGTCGATGCGTCGAGCCCGCAGCGCGACGAGCAGATCGCCGAGGTGCAGCGCGTGCTGCGCGAGATCGGCGCCGATCGCGTGCCGCAGGTGCTCGTCTTCAACAAGCTCGACAACCTCGAGCCGACGCAGCGGCCGCGCAACGCGAGCGACGCGGTGGAGGTGGAGGGCGGCGTGCGGATGCCGCGCGTGTTCGTCAGCGCGCGCGACGGCGAAGGGCTCGACACGCTGCGCGCGTTGCTGGCCGCCATCGTCGCCGGCGCGGCGCTCGATACCTTGAACGTTTCGGAATCGGCCCTATCTGAAGGAGTCGACGGCGCCACGTCGCCCATCGTGGACAATCCGCCGGCGCGCCTACTTCAAACACAAGCATGAGCATGAGTTCACCTTCCCCGGCCTTGCCGGCCCTGCCGGTAGCTCCGGGACCCTGGACAGCGCTCGCCCGGGCGACGCGCGCGCTCGTCGCGGGGTGGGCGCGGCGCATGCACAACCGCATCTTCAACACCGGTCGAGGCGACGGCCCGCCCGACCTGGACGAACTCTGGCGCGATTTCAACAACAAGCTCGGCGGCCTGTTCGGCGGCAAGCGGTCGCAGCGGTCCAGCGGCGGCGGGGGTGACGGTGGCGGCGGTGGCGGCGGCAATTTCCAGCCCGACATGAAGAGCGCGGGCATCGGCGTCGGGCTGATCGCCGGCGTCGTGCTCCTGATCTGGCTCGGCAGCGGCTTCTTCATCGTGCAGGAAGGCCAGCAGGCAGTGGTCACCTCGTTCGGCCGCTACACCGGCACCGTCGGCGCCGGCTTCAACTGGCGCTTCCCGGCGCCGTTCCAGGCACACGAAACCGTGCCGTTCACGCAGTTGCGCACCGTCGAAATCGGCCGCAACACGGTCGTGCCGGCGACCGGCCTGCGCGAATCGTCGATGCTGACGCAGGACGAGAACATCGTCGACATCCGCTTCACCGTGCAGTACCGGCTGACGAATGCGCGCGACTATCTGTTCGAGAACCGCAATCCGGACGAGGCCGTGGTGCTCGCGGCCGAGTCGGCGGTGCGCTCGATCGTCGGCCGCAGCACGATGGACTCGGTGCTCTATGCCGGGCGTGATGTGCTCGCCGCGGACATGCTCAGGTCCATCCAGGAGCAACTCGATCAGCTGAAGGCCGGCATCCTGATCGTCAACGCCAACATCCAGAGCGTGCAGGCGCCCGAGCAGGTGCAGGCCGCGTTCGACGATGCCTTCAAGGCCGGCGCCGACCGCGAGCGCCTGAAGAACGAAGGCCAGGCCTACGCAAACGACGTGATCCCCCGCGCCCGGGGCGCCGCGGCGCGGCTGAGCGAGGAGGCCGAAGGCTACAAGTCGCGCGTCATCGCACAGGCCCAGGGTGATGCGCAGCGCTTCACCAGCGTGCTTGCCGAATACAGGCGCGCGCCGACCGTCACGCGCGACCGCATGTACATCGACGCCATGCAGCAGGTGCTCTCGAACGTGAGCAAGGTGATGGTGGACGTGCGCAACAACTCCAATCTGCTCTATCTGCCGCTTGACAAGCTCCTGCAGCAAACCGGCGCGACGACCGCCGCGCCCGCAGCCGACGCCACACCGGCGCCAGCGCCGGCGCCTGCCGCCGGCGGTGCGATCGACATCCGCTCGCGCGACGGGCAGCGCAGTCGCGACCGCGACGGCCGCTGATCGACGCGCAGGACATCCACGCCATGAATCGAATCGGAATCATTGTTGCCGGCGCGCTGATCGCGCTGATGGTCGCCTTCTCGACGATGTTCATCGTCGATCAGCGTCAGTACGCCGCGATCTTCGCGCTCGGCGAGATCAAGACCGTCATCACCGAGCCCGGGCTCAATTTCAAGCTGCCGCCGCCGTTCCAGAACGTCGTCTTCCTGGATCGCCGCATCCAGACGCTCGACAGCCCCGAGAGCAAGCCGATCTTCACCGCGGAGAAGAAGAGCCTCGTGATCGACTGGATGGTCAAGTGGCGCGTCACCGAGCCGCGCCAGTTCATCCGCAACAACGGCGTCGACATCCGCAACGTCGAAGCGCGCCTGAGCCCGATCGTGCAGGCCGCGTTCAACGAGGAAGTCACCCAGCGCATCGTGCAGGCCATGCTCGCAACGGAGCGCGAGCTGGTCGTCAAGGGCGTGCGAAAGCGTCTCGAAGACGAGGC
>JAMLIM010000031.1 GCA_023954175.1 Rhizobacter sp. | reverse complement strand
CTCGGCCAGCGTGGGCTGCTTGTTGCTGCGGTCCATGTCGGGCTCCGGGTCGGTGGCGGCATTGACCGAGATGATGACGATGTGCCGCGGGGCGTTGACCTTGAGCGCTTCGAAGAGTGCGTCCAGGCCGCCCTGCACGTTGACGATGTCCAGGATGGCGCGCAGGCCGAGGTTGTCGGTGATGCCGCCGTCGACGAAATGCGCGTACTTGCGCTTGTCCTTGTCGAGGTAGGTGGCCACCCGGTCGAGCAACTGCGTGGCCTGTGCCTGGCCGGCAGCGCGCTGGCGGGCTGCCTGCAGCCAGCCGGTCGCATCGGGATTGCAGTCGGCGTAGTTCTGCACGACCACCGGGTTGAACAGCAGTGGCACGGCCGACGAGGCGGCCACGGCCCGGGCCACCGGGAAGGTCGACAGGTCCGAGCACAGCAGGCCGAAGTACTCCTGGATGAACGAGAAGCGCACGCCGTAGCCGAGATCGGAGGCGTTGATCAGGATGAACGGCCGGTCGGGCCGCACCATGTCGGCAAAGGTGGCGCCGTGGAAGATGTTGTCCTCGTAGTAGTTGATCGCCCACTCGGTGCGGCCGGTGCTGCCGAACCACATGAACGGGTTCAGCACCAGGTCGATCAGCGAGGTCTGGATGTCGCGGCGCAGGAACGTGCCCTCGAATTCGGCGAAGATCGCTTCGCCATGCAGCCCGTAGAAAGCCGCGGTGAAGCTGCCGCCCGACACCGAGCTGATCAGGTCGACTTCGTCGAGCAGGCGCACCGGCCGCCCGTGGAGCTGGAACGTGGTGTCGCGCAGGGCCTTCAGCACGCCATACGACAGCGCGGCGGCGCGGGTGCCGCCGCCGGAGAAGGCCAGCATCAGCCACAGGTCGCCGCTGTTGTTCGCGCTCTTTTGCCAGTCTTTGATGCCATAGGGGTGGCTCGCGGGCGCTGTTGTGATGGGCGTGTTCTTGACGACGCCGTAGGAGGTGCAGGCCGACAGCATCCAGGCCAGCGCGAGTGCGATGCAGCCATTTTTCATAGAAGCTCCCGAACGGTGGTAAGGCTGGCCGACCTGATGCCTTGCGGGCACGCCGCACAGCACCGCAGCTCAAGACGACTGTGCCGACCGACTCTCGAGCTTGCACTTCGTTACCGCGGCATGCCGCAGTTCCAGTTGTGATGCTAGCCGTGAGTCAGCCGTCGCCGCCATCGAGGAAGCGGCCCAGGCCGCCATGACTCGAGCCCGCTTCTCGAACAGGTCTCCGCGTCGGTATGCCGCCTCGACTTTGTCGCCCACCGCGTGCGCAAGCGCCATCTCGGCGACCTCGCTGCTGTATTCGGTTCGCTCCGAGACCCAGTCCCGGAACGTGCTGCGAAAACCGTGGGCGGTTGCCTCGACCTTCATGCGACGCAGCACGGCCGTGAGGCTCATGTCCGAGAGCTTGCCGCCGATGCCTGGAAAGACGAGGTCCCCGGCTTCGCCCCTGGACTGACCACGCAGCACAGCCAAGGCGGCTTCCGACAGCGGCACACGATGTTCGCGGCCCGATTTCATCCGTGCAGCCGGCACCGTCCACAGCGACGCGCGAAGGTCGAACTCCGACCAGGTGGCCCCCCTGACTTCGCCCGAGCGGGCCGCCGTGAGGATCGCGAACTCGAGCGCTCGTGCCCCGTTTCCTGCTTGCGAGCGCAAGCGGGTCATGAACGCGGCTGCATCGTCGAGTGGGATGGCGGCGTGATGCTTCACGGTTGCCACGCGCGAAGGCTTCGGCAGGGCGGCGTCGAGATGCCCTCTCCAGCGCGCCGGATTGGGGCCGGCGCGGTAGCCCCGGGCCGATGCGAAGTCCAGCACCAGCTCCAATCGCGAGCGCACCCGCGCGGCGGTCTCGGTCTTCGTGAGCCAGATCGGTTCGAGGACCTGGATGACGTGAGCCGTCGTCACGTCGCGGACCAGCAGCGATCCGATGACGGGCTCGGCGTAGGTCTTGAGCGTTGCGGTCCATTGGGCTGCGTGCTTGACATTCTTCCATCCCCTCTCGTGCTGCGCGATGTACTGCGCGGCGACGGTGGAGAAGGTCTGCTGCGCACTGCGCTCGGCGGCGGCGGCGCTTCGCAGCGCCCGGCGTTCCGAGATCGGATCGGTACCCTGAGCGACTTTGGCACGCTGTGCGCGCGCACGTTCGCGCGCTTCCGCCAGCGGAACAGACGGGAAGCTGCCGAGACCCATCTCGCGCTGCTTGCCGGCCACCGTCACACGCAGAACCCAGCTTCGCGCGCCTGACGAAGCGACCTGCAAAGCCAGACCGTCGACGCCACCGACGCCCCAGCGTCCCGGCGCCTTCAGCCGACGCACCTCCAAGGGTGAGAGCTCACGTGCTTTGCGAGGCAATCCGTACCCCTTATCTACCCCCTAAAGATCGGGAGATTGTAGGAGATTGCGCGAGACCAGGTGGGACGTCGATCGCGCCTTTTACCTATGAAAAGGGCCCCTAGCAGGGGCCTCCTCGAATAGGCAATGGCGGAGAGAGCGGGATTCGAACCCGCGGGGGGTGTTTAGCCCCCACACGCTTTCCAGGCGTGCGACTTAAACCACTCATCCATCTCTCCGGGAGGGCGAAGTTTAGCCGACGGGGTTCTTCGCGTGGGCGCGCAGCGCTTCGAGGCTGACGTACTCGAGCGCGCGTTCGTGCGTCGCTTCGAGCACGACGACGGGTGCGGCGCCGGCGTCGCAGGCCTGCTTCCAGCGCAGTGCGCACAGGCACCAGCGGTCGCCCGGCTTGAGGCCGCGAAAGCGTGCTTCGGGGAGCGGTGTCGAGAGGTCGTTGCCGCACTCCTTCGAGAACGCGAGGAACTCGGCCGTCACGCGCACGCACACGACGTGCGCGCCGACGTCCTCGTCGCTCGTGTTGCAGCAGCCGTCGCGGAAGAATCCGGTCAGCGGGTCGTAGGAGCAGGGCACGAGCTCGGTGCCAAGAACGTTGTAGGCCATGGTGTCAGCTCGGTCGGACGGATTTCATCAGCGTCATCGCGGTGCCGATCAGCGCCGACACCTCGGTCATGTTGCCGGGGACGATCATCGTGTTGTTCTTCTGCGCGAGGTTGGAGTAGGCCTCGACGGCTTTCTCCGCCACTTTCAGCGTGACAGCCTTTTCGCCGCCAGGGGCTTCGATCGAGGCGGCGATCTTGCGGATGGCGTCGGCAGTGGCATCGGCCACCGCGATGATCGCGGCGGCCTCGCCCTGGGCGCGGTTGATCGCGGCCTGACGTTCGCCCTCGGAGTTGTTGATGAAGGCCTGGCGCTGGCCTTCGGCGATGTTGATCTGCTCCTGCTTGCGGCCTTCGGAGGCGGCGATCAGCGCGCGCTTTTCGCGCTCGGCGGTGATCTGGGCCTGCATCGCGCGCAGGATTTCGGCCGGCGGCGTCAGGTCCTTGATCTCGTAGCGCAGGACCTTCACGCCCCAGTTCAGCGCCGCATCGTCGAGCGCGGACACCACGGCAGCGTTGATCAGATCGCGCTCCTCGAAGGTCTTGTCGAGCTCCATCTTGCCGATAACCGAGCGCAGCAGCGTTTGCGCGAGCTGCGTGATCGCAACCACGTAGTTGCTCGAGCCGTAGCTCGCGCGCATCGGGTCGGTCACCTGGAAGTAGATGATGCCGTCGACCTGCAGCTGCGTGTTGTCGCGCGTGATGCAGACCTGGCTCGGCACGTCGAGCGGGATCTCCTTCAGCGAGTGCTTGTAGGCGACGCGGTCGATGAAGGGCACGAGGAAGCTCAGCCCGGGTGTGAGCGTGACGAAGTACTTGCCGAGCCGCTCGACGACCCAGGCGTTTTGCTGCGGCACGACCTTGATCGATTGCGAGATGAAGATCGCAGCGATGACGAAGATGACGACGGCGACGATTTCCATGCGGGCGCTCCGGGGGTCTTGGGCTCAGCGATCGACGAGCAGCCAGTTGCCGTCGAGTGCGCGGATCGTGAATTCGCCTGCGGCGGGCGTGCCCTGGCCCTGGTATCGCACGTCCCACGCCGTGCCGCGATACTGGACGCGCGCGGTCCCATCGGCCTGCCACTGTGCGACTTGGATGCGCGAACCGATGTCCAGGTTCACGTTGCGGTTCGGTGAGCCCGGCGCAGGGCCCGGATTGCGTTTGCGCTTGGCGCGCCACAGCACGACGGCGCCGCCGCCGACGAGCGCTGCGGCGATGAACTGGACCGGTTGGCCCAGGCCCGCATGTGCGGCGAGTGCGCCGGCCGACATGCCCATCGCGAGCATCAGCAGATAGAAGCTGCCGCTGGTGAGTTCAGCGGCCACGAGCACGCCCGCCGCAATCCACCACAGGACTTCGGCCGAGAGGTTCATGGCGCGTGCATGGCGATGAGCATGGCGGCCAGTTTAGGCGCAAACCCGGACCCGGTTTGCGCCCGTGGCCCCGCCTTGTCACCTGACCGTGGCCGCCGCTTTCCGTCATCAGCCCTACACTCTGCGCCTCGCCCGCGAGACCGGCGCAGCTTGAAGGACCCACGGATGCAGTATTTCAGTTTCCCGATCGTCATCATCGACGAAGACTTCCGCTCCGAGAACACGTCCGGGCTGGGCATTCGCGCGCTCGCCGAAGCGATCCAGAAGGAGGGTTTCGAAGTCCTGGGCAACACGAGCTACGGCGATCTGTCGCAGTTCGCCCAGCAGCAGAGCAGGGCGAGCGCGTTCATCCTGTCGATCGACGACGAGGAGTTCGGCGCCGGGCCGGAGGTCGACCCGGCCGTGCTGAACCTGCGCAAGTTCATCGCGGAGATTCGGCGCAAGAACGCCGACATCCCGATCTACCTGTACGGCGAGACGCGCACTTCTCAGCACATCCCGAACGACATCCTGCGCGAGCTGCACGGCTTCATCCACATGTTCGAGGACACGCCGGAGTTCGTCGCCCGCCACATCATCCGCGAGGCGCGCAGCTACCTCGATTCGCTCGCGCCGCCGTTCTTCAAGGCGCTCGTCGCCTATGCGCAGGACGGCTCGTATTCATGGCACTGTCCGGGCCACTCGGGCGGGGTCGCGTTCCTGAAGAGCCCGATCGGGCGCATGTTCCATCAGTTCTTCGGCGAGAACATGCTGCGCGCGGACGTCTGCAATGCGGTCGAGGAACTCGGCCAGTTGCTCGACCACACCGGCCCGGTGGCGGCGAGCGAGCGCAACGCCGCGCGCATCTTCAATGCCGACCATTGCTTCTTCGTCACCAACGGCACGAGCACGAGCAACAAGATCGTCTGGCATCACACGGTCGCGCCGGGCGACATCGTCGTCGTCGATCGCAACTGCCACAAGTCGATCCTGCACGCGATCATCATGACCGGCGCGGTGCCGGTGTTCCTGACGCCGACGCGCAACCATCTGGGCATCATCGGCCCGATCCCGAAGAGCGAGTTCGAGCCGGAAACGATTCGCCGCAAGATCGCCGCCAACCCGCTGCTGGCCGGCATCGATGCCTCGAAGGCCAAGCCGCGCATCCTGACCGTGACGCAGAGCACCTACGACGGCGTGCTCTACAACACGGCGACGATCAAGTCGCTGCTCGACGGCTGGATCGATACCTTGCACTTCGACGAGGCCTGGCTGCCGCATGCGGCGTTTCATCGCTTCTACGGCGCCTTCCACGCGATGGGCAAGAACCGCGTGCGGCCGAAGGAGGCGGTGGTCTATTCGACCCAATCGACGCACAAGCTGCTGGCCGGCATCAGCCAGGCGTCGCAGGTGCTGGTGCAGGAGGCGCAGAACACCAAGCTCGACCGGCACCTCTTCAACGAGGCCTACCTGATGCACACCTCGACCAGCCCGCAGTACGCGATCATTGCGTCGTGCGACGTGGCGGCGGCGATGATGGAGCCGCCCGGCGGCACGGCGCTGGTGGAGGAGAGCATCAGCGAGGCGCTCGACTTCCGGCGCGCGATGCGCAAGGTCGAGAAGGAGTTCGGCAAGGACTGGTGGTTCAAGGTCTGGGGGCCGAGCAAGCTGGCCGAGACCGGCATCGGCACGCCCGACGACTGGATGATCAAGGCCGACGCCAAGTGGCACGGCTTCGGCGCGCTGGCCGACGGCTTCAACATGCTCGACCCGATCAAGTCGACGATCGTCACGCCGGGGCTCGACGTGACGGGCAAGTTCGCCAAGGTCGGCATTCCGGCGAGCATCGTCACCAAGTACCTCGCCGAGCACGGCGTCATCGTCGAGAAAACGGGCCTCTACTCGTTCTTCATCATGTTCACGATCGGCATCACCAAGGGGCGCTGGAACACGCTGCTGACCGCCTTGCAACAGTTCAAGGACGACTTCGACAAGAACGCGCCGACCTGGCGCGCGCTGCCCGAGTTCTGCGCCGCGCATCCGCGCTACGAGCGCGTCGGCCTTGCGGACCTGTGCCAGAGCATCCACGCGGCCTACGCGAAGGGCGATATCGCGCGCCTGACGACCGAGATGTATCTGTCGGACCTGCAGCCGGCGATGAAGCCGAGCGACGCCTACGCGCACATCGCGCACCGCAAGACCGAGCGGGTCGAGATCGACCGCCTCGAAGGGCGCGTGACGACCTCGCTGCTGACGCCGTACCCGCCCGGCATTCCGTTGCTGATCCCCGGTGAGCGATTCAACAAGAAGATCGTCGACTACCTGAAGTTCACGCGCGCCTTCAATGCCGGCTTCCCAGGGTTCGACACCGACGTTCACGGCCTGGTCGAGGAGCCCGATGCCGAAGGCGTCCGCCGCTACTACGTCGACTGCGTGAAGGACTGAAGGAATCGCCGTCCGCGACCACTGTCTGGGGTCCGTGCGGGTGGCGGCCTGTGCTATATTTGCAGGTTGATTCGGGGCGCCGCGGTAACGCCTCCCGATCACTGGAGTGGTAGTTCAGTTGGTTAGAATACCGGCCTGTCACGCCGGGGGTCGCGGGTTCGAGTCCCGTCCACTCCGCCAACCTTCAGAGAAGCCCTTGCAAGTCGTTGACTCGCAAGGGCTTTTCCCTTTCTGCTGCTACCCCGCCTACTTGCATCGGTGCTACCCCGACGGCCCTTCGGGGTAGCAGGTGGTGTTGCAGGCCTCGCGGCCACTTTGTTGCATCGCTGAGCTGCCTTGTGGGGTCGATGTCCACCCGTCAGCGGAGCATCGACATGAGCACGTCAGCAGCGCGCGCCAACCATCTGGCGTTGGTCAGACCGACAGCCAAGTCTTCCTTCCTGCATCGGCGCGGGCCGCGGTACTGCTTCAAGCGCAAGGTCCCTGCGGACTGTCGCGAAGTGTTCGGTGGACAGCGGCAGCTCTGAAAGGCCTCGGCACCGGCCGACTCGAGCAGGCTGTCAAGCCTCAGCGAAGTGCAAGGGCGCGCTCCAATTCGTCCAGTGCCTGCGGATGTGGTTCGAGCAGGGCCTGGAGCGCCGGTAGCCGTTGACGGGCCGCGTCAAGCACCTCCTTGGGCACCGCCTTTACCGTCGTCGAAAGCGCGAGATTGTCGCGCTCCACCAGCACGGCCAACAAGGTTGCGGCTTGCCGCAGGTCCTTTTCAGCCTTGGCCATATCGTTCGCGCGGCGGGTGCTCGAATACAGCTTGTGCCATGCGAGGCGCTCTGGTGCCGGAGCGTTGACCGGCACGCAATGCCCGCCAGCCAGCAGCGCGGCCTGTCGCGGCGAAGTCAGCAGGTAGTCGAAATAGGGTACGGACTGGGCGTACCAGTCAAGCTCCGGCAGATGAACCACCCGGCCCAACGCCGGGCCAGACGTCAAGATGTCCACTCGCAGGCCTTCTCTGCCGGGTCGCTTGACCGAGGTTGGCCGCGCGGAAGGAGACAAGCCTCCGGAGGCCGCGGAGAAGCCAAGCTTGGTCGCTTGCACGGCCTCCATGAATGAAACAGGTGTCGACAGCTCGAGGGCCTGCCGCCGGGCGAGGTCGATGTCCTGGGTGCGCGAGCTGACTGCGCGCACACCGAACTCGTTGAGCCAAGCCATGTACGCCAGAGTCCCGACCAGCACCAAGCCGGCAGCGAAGAGCCCGCGGTTGTGCATCTCGACCAAGACGAGAGCAGCTTCCTTGTCGGCGACTTGCATGCCCAGCGTGCGCAGCATGCGCACCTGCTCCTGGCTCCAGGCCGCCAGTTCGATGCGGTTGCTCATGGCGTCGTGGGCCGCCTGTGCGTCCTGCGCGCAGACGAAGTCTTCGACCTGAGGCAGTTTGGGCAGACGGTAGTAGCGCCGGTACCAGTACGAGCCCGAGCCGGGCCGTTCGCGCAGCGCGAGCGACCCAGGAGTTCCGGGAAGCAACTGGCCCGCGGCGCGAGTCCGCTCGACCAGCTCTGCATACAGTGTGCTGACTGGCCCCTCGAAACTGACATAGAGCGGGCTGACAGCTTTCGCGCGAGGCATGGTTCGGTGCACCTTAAAAGTGAAATTCGAGGTACATAGGCGGAAGGAGCGTCCCGGGTGCGCCGATCTCGAGGCGCACATCCTGTCCCGTCTGACCGCAGGGAACCGACGTTGCGCGTCGACTCCGCCAGTTGATCCATCCCCGGCCGCTGTGTGGACGCCATACCCAGGTGGTTCCGTTCTGGTCGCTTGATTTCATCCGCCGCGGGCGCATGTGCTCACGATGAGCGCCAATGCCATCTACTCCGCGCTGCCGCCGATCATCCTGGTGCTCGTCGCGCTCGGGATCGTCGGTGGTCTGCTCGGGCAGCCCTGGCTGAAGGAGCGCCGCCGCGCGCAGACCCGGGCGCGGCCCTTTCCGGCCGCGTGGCGTCGAATCGTGCGGCGTCGGGTGCCGATCGTCGCGCGCTTGCCGTCCGACCTGCAGATCCGGCTTCGGCGGCACATGCAGGTCTTCCTCGCCGAGAAGCCCTTCATCGGCTGCAACGGCCAAGCCATCACGGACGAAGTGCGCGTCACCGTCGCTGCCCACGCCTGCCTGCTCTTGCTCGGCCACGAGCGGCCGGACTACTACCCGCGTCTGCGCCAGGTCCTGGTCTACCCAGACGCCTTCGTCGTCAACCGCGAACACCCGGTGGGCGCGGGGCTGCTGCAGGAGCAGCGACGCACCATGGTCGGCGAGTCATGGGGTGTGGGTCAGGTGATCCTTTCGTGGGCAGAGGTGACGGCCAGCGCCGCGGACCCAACCGACGGCCGCAACGTTGCGTTGCATGAGTTCGCGCATCAGATCGACCAGGACAAGGGCGCAGCCGACGGGCGGCCGTGGCGGCCGAGCGCCGCGAAGCGACGACGCTGGGCCGCGGTGATGGACGCCGCACTGCAAAGGCTCAGGCAAGAGCCCTCGACCGTGATCGACGCCTATGGCGCAAGCGAGCCGGCGGAGTTCTTCGCGGTCGTGACGGAAGCGTTCTTCGAGCGGCCATTGGCACTCGCTGCGGAGGCGCCTGAGGTCTACGGCGAACTCGCCGGCCTGTACGGTGTGAACCCGATGGGGTGGTGAAACGCCGGAGCATCCAGGCTATGCGGGTTCCACGAGTGGTGCTGCGCGTGCGCGCTGGTTGACGAGCACGATGCCGGCGACGACGCCGACGAGGGCCAGCACCAACTGCAAGGTCAGTGGTTCGTCGAGCAACACCACGCCGAAGACGAGCGCGAACACCGGCGTCAGGAAGGTGAAGGTGGACATCTGTGTCGCCGGATAGTGGCGCAGCATCCACATCCAGGCCAGGTAGCTGGCGAATGCGCCGACGGCAGTCTGCAGCGCGAGCGCGCCCCAGGCCAACGCCGAATAGGCGAAGCCCCACGACTCGCCGAGGCCGATCGACAGGAATGGCGCCACCGCGGCCGTCACCGCGATCTGATAGAAAAGCGTCTTCTCGGCGCTCGCCTCGGCGAGCACGGTGGCGCGGATGGTCAGCGTCGTCAGGCCCCACAGGATGCCGGCCGCGAGCCCGAAGGCGTCGCCGCGCCACTGGCCCGCCACCGGCGAGCCGTGGATGAAGCCCTCGCTGAAAGCGACCGCGACCGCGACGAAGGCCATCACGAGGCCGATCCACTGCACGCGGCGCAGCGTCTCCCCGGGCACCACGCGCGGCAACAGCAGCGCGACGGCGAACGGGCTGGTATAGAGGAAGACCGTCAGGCGCGACGCGCTGGTGAGCGTCAGCCCCAGATAGATGCTCGCGAACTCGCCCGCGAAGAGCAGCCCGGCCAGCAGCCCGGCAGCGAGCGTGCCGTCGCGATCGAACAGCGGCACGCCGCGCGCGCGGCACCACAGCCAGAGCAGCACGGTCGCGCCCCAGAAGCGCAGCGTCGCCTGCCACAGCGGCGGGATCTCCGCGACCGCGAACTTGATCAGGATCTGCTGGAAACCCCAGAACGCGCAGCACGCCACCAGCAGCGTGATGGCCAGGGTATCGAGGTGGAGTTTGCGAACGCGCGGCGCGGCTTTGCTCATGCAGCGGCATTGTCACCGGCCCGCGATGCCCTTTCGCTTCGACGGTGTCAATGCTTGGCGTCGTGCGCCGGGCTGAGCAGGCGGTCGGTGAAGGCGATCGCCATCGCCGAGAGCAGGAAGGTGATGTGAATCCCAGTCTGCGCGATGAGCGCCTTGTCGCTGTAGTTCTCGGCGTTGATGAAGGTCTTGAGCAGGTGGATCGAGCTGATGCCGATGATCGCCGTCGCCAGCTTGACCTTGAGCACCGACGCGTTCACGTGGCTCAGCCACTCGGGTTGGTCGGGGTGGTCCTCGAGGTACATGCGCGAGACGAAGGTTTCGTAGCCACCGACGATGACCATGATGAGCAGATTGGAAATCATCACGACATCGATCAACCCGAGCACGACGAGCATGATCACGGTTTCGTTGAGCACGCCCGTCGTGCCCCGGTAGCCGACGCCGGTGACAAGCAGTTCGAACGCCGTCTGGCTGCCGAAGGCGGCCTCGATCAGGTGCGTCAACTCGATCCAGAAGTGAAAGACGTAGACGCACTGCGCGAGGATCAGGCCCAGGTACAGCGGCAGCTGCAGCCAGCGCGACATGAAGATCATGCGTGGCAACACGCGCATGCGGGCGGCGCGGGTCGGATCGGGGTGAGTCATGGGTTTGATGTCCGGGCTCCGGAATTGGCGAGGCCGCAATTGTAGATATCGCCCCTGCGGATCGAGGCCGCCGGCCGCGCGAGCGGGGACGCACAGGGGCGCACCGGTAGGGGATGGAAGTGGGCCGAGAAGCCCGATAGAGTAAGGCGTTCGTAAGAGCGCCCGCCTAAGGTCCGCTGACCGCCGAATACACCTCAAGGAGACCTGCATGTCCGCTGCCGAAAACCACGTCCCGTACGAACTCAAGCTCTTTCCGCCGCCGCCGGCGCTGGTCAAGGACGCCTATGTCTCCGGCATGGCGGCCTACGAGAAGCTGTGTGCCGAGGCGGAGGCCGACTACGAGGGTTACTGGGCGCGTCTGGCGCGCGAACTGGTCAGCTGGAAGACGCCGTTCACGAAGACACTCGACGCCAGCAAGGCGCCGTTCTTCAAGTGGTTCGAGGACGGCACGCTCAACGTCTCCTACAACTGCCTCGACAAGCAGGTCGAAGCCGGCCTGGGCGACAAGGTCGCGATCATCTTCGAGGCCGACGACGGCAAGGTGACGCGCGTGACCTACAAGGACTTGCTGGCGCGCACCTGCCGGCTTGCCAATGCGCTGAAGGCGCGCGGCGTGAAGAAGGGCGACCGCGTCGTCATCTACATGTCGATGTCGATCGAGGGCGTCGTCGCGATGCAGGCCTGCGCACGCATCGGCGCGACGCACTCGGTCGTCTTCGGCGGCTTCTCGGCGCAGAGCCTGCGCGACCGCATCGCCGACGCCGGCGCAGTGATGGTCATCACCGCCGACCAGCAGCTTCGGGGCGGCAAGCAGTTGCCGCTGAAGGCGATCGTCGACGAGGCGCTCGCGCTCGACGGCTGCGACAGCGTGAAGGACGTGATCGTCTACCAGCGCACCGGCGGCAAGATCGAATGGAACGCGCCGCGCGACAAGTGGCTGCACGAGGTGACGGCAGGTCAGCCCGACACCTGCGAGCCCGAGTGGGTCGGTGCCGAGCACCCGCTCTTCCTGCTCTACACGTCGGGGTCGACCGGCAAGCCCAAGGGCGTGCAGCACAGCAGCGGCGGCTACCTGCTGTTCGCGGCGCTGACGACGAAGTGGACCTTCGACCTCAAGCCCGACGACATCTTCTGGTGCACCGCCGACATCGGCTGGGTCACCGGCCACACCTACATCACCTACGGCCCGCTCGCGCTCGGCGGCACCGAGATCGTGTTCGAAGGCGTGCCGACCTACCCAGACGCCGGGCGCTTCTGGAAGATGATCCAGGACCACAAAGTCAGCGTCTTCTACACGGCACCGACAGCGATCCGCTCGCTCATCAAGGCCGCCGAAGGTACGGCGAGCGCGCATCCGCGCAACTACGACCTGAAGAGCCTGCGCATCCTCGGCTCGGTCGGCGAGCCGATCAACCCCGCCGCGTGGGAGTGGTACCACGAGAACATCGGCGGCGGGCGTTGCCCGATCGTCGACACCTGGTGGCAGACCGAAACCGGCGGCCACATGATCACGCCGCTGCCCGGCGCGACACCGCTGATCCCGGGCTCGTGCACGCTGCCGTTCCCCGGCATCATGGCCTCCGTGGTCGACGAAACCGGCAAGGACGTGCCGTGGGGGCAGGGCGGCATACTCGTCGTCAAGAAGCCGTGGCCCGGCATGATCCGCACCATCTATGGCGATCCCGACCGCTACGTGACGAGCTACTACCCGGAGGACTTCAAGGGCAAGTACTACCTCGCCGGCGACGGCGCGATCCGCGACGCCAAGACGGGCTACTTCACGATCACAGGCCGCATCGACGACGTGCTCAACGTCAGCGGCCACCGCATGGGCACGATGGAGATCGAGTCGGCGCTCGTCTCGCACACCGAACTCGTCGCCGAAGCGGCGGTCGTCGGCCGCCCCGACGACACGACCGGCGAGGCGATCTGCGCCTTCGTCGTGCTCAAGCGCCCGCGCCCGACGGGTGAGGAGGCCAAGCGCATCGCGAAGGAGTTGCGTGACTGGGTCGGCCGCGAGATCGGCCCGATCGCAAAGCCGAAGGACATCCGCTTCGGCGACAACCTGCCCAAGACCCGCAGCGGCAAGATCATGCGCCGCCTGCTGCGCTCCGTTGCGAAGGGCGAAAAGATCACCCAGGACACCTCGACGCTGGAGAACCCGGCAATCCTGGATCAGTTGGCAGAGTCCAACTGATCCCGAGGCGCAGCCTCGGCGCCGGAACGGCGCTCGCCGGGTTCCGGCGCAGGCTCATATCCGCGCAGCGGATGTGAAGCCCGCAGGGCGTGCCGGAGCCACAACCGCGCAATCCTGGATCAGTTGGCAGAGTCCAACTGATCCCGAGGCGCAGCCTCGGCGCCGGAACGGCGCTTGCCGGGTTCCGGCGCAGGCTCACATCCGCGGGCGGCGGCATTCTGCCTCCCCCCAATCCGGGGGTGGAAAGCTGCGCAGGCAAAGAGTCAAATCGACGGGCGCGCATCTGCGCGCTCGTGCAAGTGGAGTACACCATGAAGTTTTTCACCAAGATCGCGACGGTCGCCGCCACATCCCTGGTTTGCCTGTCTGCCGTGGCATTCCCGATTGCTGACCCTGGTACCGAGGGCTACAAGGTCATCGTATCCGGGACCGACGACGTGATCGCCACCTACGAAGGCAACTCCGCCTCGTACAGCAATGACCTCTACCTGCAAAACACAGGCACATTCGTGTTCAACAACCATGCCAACTCGCCTGGCGATACGGCGAATCTTGGTTCCTTCGCTGCCGGCACTGAACTGATCTTCCGCCTGCATGTGAACAATACCGGCTTCGACTTCTTCACCGGCCCCGCGGAGCGAAATCCGGACGGCTATGCGCATGCCCGCGTCCAGAGCAATTGGATGCCCGACACGACGCTCGTCAGCTTCGAGGACTTGTATGGCGGCCCCTTTGTATATAACGACCTGAGCTTCTCGTTCACCAACACGGTCGCGGTGCCGGAGCCGGGAACCTATGCGCTGATGATGGCGGGCCTGGTCCTCGTTGCTTCGCTGGCCCGCCGCCACCGCGAGGGCTGAATCGCTTGCGGAACCTGCTCGTGCAAAGAGGCGCGCCGCAGGCGCGCCTCTTTTCTTGGCCATGCAATCGCCCGCCGTCAATGCGGCCGCATCGTCTACTGCGGGCGACACGCACTATCGCGCGAGCACCTTGACGACCCGTCTGGCAGCACGCGCTTTCGCTGGCGCCAGGATCAGCTCACGATATACGCCGCCGAGGCCATGCTCAGCAGTCCGCCATCGGCATCGAGGAACTGCATCCGCGTTGACGCCACGCGGCTGCCGAGGCGCATCACTTCGGCGTGCGCGGTGAAGTGCGTCCCGACGCCCGGGCGCAGATAGTCGACGCGCAGATCGATCGTGCCGAGCTTGCCGAAGCGCGCCATGCGCGCGTCGATCGATTCGTTCATGTGGCGTGCGCCAATGGCCGTCATCACTGCCAGCCCGCCCATCGCATCGAGCGACGCGCTGATCACGCCGCCGTGCAGGCGGTGGTGCGTGAAGTGGCCGATCAGTTCGGGCCGCATCTCGACACGCGCCGAAGCATGGGCCGGCGCGACGGCTGTCACCTGCAGGCCGAGCGTTTGGTTGAAGACGATCAGTTCCTCGAACAGCGTCTTCAGGCGTGCGACGAACTCCGGCTCGAAGCTGACCTCGGGAGCGATCGGCTTTTGATTCATGGTTCAGGCTCCCTGCAGGACCTTCGGCGTCGCCGCCAGATGAAAGCCATCGAACGGCTTTGGTGACGTGCCGGTGCCGACCACCGGCCAGACGCGCCTGGCGTTGGGTGCGGCGCCGTCGACGCGCAGGCAGGCGCCGGAGATGAATGCCGCGGCCGGCGAGAGCAGGAAGACGATTGCTGCCGCCACCTCGCTCTCGGTGCCCAGCCGTCGCGCGGGCACCATCGCCGCCATCTTGCGGATCAGCGGCCCCATCTCGGGCGGGTAGTGATCCATGCCGCTCGACGCGATCCAGCCCGGTGCCACCGCATTGAGCCGCACCGGCGCCCATTCGCAGGCAGCGGTTTCGGTGAAGTTGAGCATCCCCGCGCGCGCCGCGCCGCTGTGCGCCATGCCGGGCATGCCCATCCAGATGTCGGCAATGATGTTGACGATCGCGCCGCCGTGCGCTTCCATCCACTGCGTGTAGCACTCGCGCGCCATCAGGAAGCCGCCGGTGAGGTTGGTGCGGATCACCGCGTCCCAGCCCTTGGCCTTGATGTCGCGCAGCGGCGCCGGGTACTGGCCGCCGGCATTGTTCACGAGGCCGTCGATGCGCCCGTGCGCGGCGATGATGGTGGCGATGGATTCGGCGACGCGCTCTTCCTCGCGGATGTCGCAGGCGTGGCTGCTCGCACGGCCACCGGCGGCTGCGATCTCCTCGCACACCGCGGCCAGCTTGTCCGCCTTGCGGCCGACGAGCGCGACGGTCGCCCCGAGCGCGGCAAGTTCATGCGCCGTGCAGCGCCCGATGCCCGAGCCGCCGCCGGTGACGACGACGACCTGGCCCGCGAACAGGCCCGGTGCAAAAATGGATTGGTACTTCACGTCAGCTCCTCGTGGACGAACATGGCGATCGCGGCGTCGGTCAGGTCGTCGAGCGACAGCGTCTTCTTCGGGTCGAACCACTGCACCGACCAGTTCAGCGCACCGAAGATCAGCAACCGCGCGATCGCGACGTCACAGCGCAAACGCCCGCTTGCGGCCAGCGCGTCTAGGACCGGCAGCCAGGCCGATTCGTACTCGCGCTGCAGGCGGGCGATCGTCGTCCGCTGCTTCGCGCTGAGGGACCGCGCCTCGTAGAGCATGACGGGAATGAAATCCCGCCCCGCGCCGTGCAGCGTGTCGAAGTGGCCGCGTATCAGCCCGCGCAGCGCGGTGACGGGTTCGGCATCGAGTTCCCGAGATCCGGCCTGACGCGCAATCGCCGCGCGCATGCCCGCCTCCATCACGGCGCCCAGCAGCGCGCCCTTGCTCTTGAAGTGATAGAAGGGCGACCCGGCGTGCATGCGCGCCGCGGCGGCGATGTCGCGCGTCGTCGTCGCCGCGTAGCCTTTGCGCCGGAAGAGCCGCGCCGCGGCATCGAGCACGACGCGGCGGCGGTTGCCCTCGTCGAGTTCGTCCGGCGTCTTGCGCGGCCTGCCGCGCGGGCGCTTCGCGGCTGCGGCGCCCCGGGGGTGGACTGTGGGCGAAGGGCGGGTGGTCATTTATGCAAAGCGATCGCTCTGCGTAAAGTCTATACTGATCCCGCAGCCATCTGGTCAGCGGATCGGCAGGAGCATCGACATGACACACGCATTCATCTTCGACGCCGTGCGCACGCCGCGCGGCAAGGGCAAGAAGGACGGTAGCCTCCACGAGGTCAAGCCGGTCGATTTGCTGGCCGGGCTGCTCGTCAAGCTGCAGCAGCGGCACGACTTCGACCCGGCGGCGCTCGACGACGTCGTGATGGGTGTCGTCTCGCCGGTCGGCGAGCAGGGTTCGGTGATCGCGAAAACGGCGGTGCTCAAGGCGGGCTGGGACTTCCGCGTCAGCGGCGTGCAGATCAACCGCTTCTGTGCCTCCGGGTTGGAGGCGGTGAACCTCGCCGCGCAGAAGGTGGCGAGCGGCTGGGAGGATCTGGTGATCGCCGGCGGTGTGGAGAGCATGTCGCGCGTGCCGCTCGGCTCCGACGGTGGCGCCTGGGCGCAGGACCCGGAGACGAACGCGCGCACCGGCTTCGTGCCGCAGGGCATCGGCGCCGATCTGATTGCGACGCTCGGGGGTTGGGGGCGCGAGGATGTCGATGCCTACGCGCTCGCGTCGCAGCAGCGCGCCGCGGCGGCGCAGGCGGCAGGGCGCTTCGACAAGTCGATCCTCGCGGTCGAGGACGCGATCGGCCTGACCGTGCTCGATCGCGACGAGTTCATCAAGCCCCGCACGACGCTCGAAGGCCTGGCCTCGCTCAAGCTCGCGTTCGCAGAGCTCGGAGCGATGGGGTTCGACGCCGTCGCGCTGCAGCGCTACCCGGAAGTCGAACGCATCGATCACGTGCACACCGCAGGCAATTCGTCGGGCATCGTCGACGGCGCGGCGGCGGTGCTGGTCGGCAGTGAGGCGATAGGCAAGTCGCTCGGCCTTGCGCCGCGCGCGCGCGTGGTCGCGACGGCGCTCTCGGGCGCCGACCCCACGATCATGCTCACCGGCCCGATGCCGGCCGCGCGCAAGGCGCTCGCCAAGGCCGGGTTGACGGTGGACGACATCGATCTGTTCGAGGTCAACGAGGCCTTCGCCGCGGTGCCGATGCGCTTCATGCGCGAGATGGGCGTGTCGCACGAGAAAGTGAACGTCAACGGCGGCGCGATCGCGATGGGCCATCCGCTCGGCGCGACCGGCGCGATGCTCGTCGGCACGCTGCTCGACGAGCTCGAGCGGCGCCAGCTGAAACGCGGCCTCGTCACGCTGTGCGTTGGCGGCGGCATGGGCATTGCGACGATCATCGAACGCGTATGAGTGAGGCAGCGTTGCTGCTGTGGCGGGCCGAGCGCCGGGCCGCTCCCAAGCCGGCCCGCGTCCCCTCGGGGGACCGGCCGATTTACCCATCGGACGAGAGGCACCATTGATCATGCAGACGATCCGCTACGAGCTCGACGCCGAAGGCATCGCGACGATCACCTTCGACGCGCCCGGTTCGCCGGTCAACACGATGACGCTGCAATGGCAGGCCGATTTCGCCGAAGCCGTAGCCCAGGTGCTCGCCGACAAGGACAAGATCAAGGGCGTGCTGCTCGCGTCGGCGAAGACGACCTTCTTCGCCGGTGCCGAGTTGACGAGCGTGCTCCAGCTCACCGCCGCCGACGCGGCCGAGGGCTTCGCGCGCATCGAGGCGATGAAGAAGGGCTTCCGGCAGCTCGAGACCTTCGGCCGCCCGGTCGTCTCGCTGCTGGGCGGCGCCGCGCTCGGCGGTGGCTGGGAGGTGGCGTTGATCGGCCACGCCCGCTTCGCGCTCGACGACCCGAAGATCAAGTTCGGCACGCCTGAAGTCACGCTCGGCCTGATCCCCGGTGCGACCGGTATCACGAAGACGGTGCGGCTGCTTGGCCTGATGGGCGCGAACCCGTATCTCGTCGAAGGCAGGCTGTTCGGCCCGCGCGAGGCCCTGGATCTCGGCCTCGTGACCGGCCTCGGCGACTCGCCCGAGGCCCTGCGCACGATGGCGCTCGAGTGGATCGCTGCCCATCCGAACGCCGTCCAGCCGTGGGACCGCAAGGACTACAGGATGCCCGGCGGCACGCCGGCGAGCCCGAAGATCGCGATGGGGCTGGCCGTCGCGCCCGCGATGTTGAACGCGAAGACGCGCGGACTCTATCCGGCGCCGCAGGCCGTGCTCGAGACCATGGTCGAAGGCGCGCTCGTCGACTACGACACCGCGACCCGCATCGAGAGCCGCAAGCTCGCCAGGATCATGGTCGGGCAGAACGCGAAGAACATGATCACCGCGTTCTTCTTCAACCTGAATGCGATCCGCGCCGGCAAGTCGCGCCCCGAGGGCTTTGCGAAGTGGCGGCCGGCCAAGGTCGGCGTGCTCGGCGCCGGCATGATGGGCGCAGGCATCGCCCACGCCAACGCAATGCGCGGTATTGCGAGCGTGCTGAAGGACGTGAGCCTCGAGCGCGCGGAGGCCGGCAAGGCGCACAGCAGGAAGCTGAGCGACAAGGCAATCGCGCGCGGCAGGTCGGATGCGGTGAAGCAGGCCAAGCTGCTCGCGCTCATCACCCCGACCGCCGACACGGCGGACCTGAAGGGCTGCGATCTGATCATCGAGGCGGTGTTCGAACAGCGCGAACTGAAGGCACAGGTGACGCGCGAAGCCGAGCCGATGCTGGCCGAGGGTGGCGTGTTCGCCTCCAACACCTCGACCTTGCCGATCAGCGGACTCGCGAGCGCGAGCCGCGCGCCCGAGCGCTTCGTCGGCCTGCACTTCTTCTCGCCGGTCGACAAGATGAAGCTGGTCGAGATCATCCGCGGCAGGCAGACGAGCGACGAGACGATCGCGCGCGCCTACGACTACGTGCTCGCCATCGGCAAGACGCCGATCGTCGTCAACGATTCGCGCGGCTTCTTCACGAGCCGCGTGTTCGGCACCTTCGTGATGGAGGGCGCCGCGATGCTCGCCGAAGGCCTGCCCGCGCCGCTGATCGAGCACGCCGGGCTCGCCGCGGGCATGCCGGTGGGGCCGCTGGCCGTGCTCGATGAGACGTCGCTGTCGCTCTCGGTGCACGTGATGGAGCAGACGCGCAAGGACCTCGCAGCGGAAGGGCAGAGCTACGAGATCGCGGCCGGCGAACGCCTCGTCGAGCAGATGGTCAAGGAATTCAAGCGCCCGGGGCGGGCGGGCGGTGGCGGCTTCTACGACTATCCGGCCGGCGCGCCGAAGGCCTTGTGGCCCGGACTGAAGGCGCACTTCGAGAAGCCGGGCATGCACGCCGCGCTGCCGGATCTCGTGCAGCGGCTGCTCTACCGTCAATCGATCGAGACCGCGCGCTGCCTCGCCGAACGCGTGCTGACGAGCACGCACGACGCCAACATCGGCTCGATCTTCGGCATCGGCTTTCCGGCCTGGACCGGCGGCGCGATGCAGTTCATCTACGCCGAAGGCATCGATCGCTTCGTCGCCAACGCCGAGACACTCGCTGCGCGCCACGGGGGGCGCTTTGCACTCGGGGCGGCGGTGCGGGACTGCATCACGCGGCACGCGCCCTGAGAGCCGCAGGCGCGATCACCCGGCTGGCGGCGCGGCGCCGCCTGGTGCGACGCCAAGGCGGCAAGCGCCGGCGCGCCGCCTACTTCTGCGTCAGCACCCAGGCCGCGAGCTGCTTGGCCTCGGCCTCGCTGACCTGCGGGTTCGCGGGCATCGGTACCGGGCCAAAGACGCCCGAGCCGCCCTTCATGATCTTTGTCGCCAGCAGGTCGACCGCGCCCTTGTCGCCCGCGTACTTCGCGGCGACGGACTTGTACGAAGGCCCGACCAGCTTCTTGTCGACCTGATGGCAGGCGAGGCAGTTCTTCTTCGCGGCGAGCTGGGCGCCGGCGTCCTGGGCGCTGGCCGGGCTCGACAGGGCGGCGAACGAGGCTGTGAGCAGCAGGGCAAGGGTCGGCTTCATGATTTAGTTCCTCGGTCGATAAAGATCGATGCACTACAGTCGAAACAACGCATTCTAGGGTCGGCGGTTGACCGCTTGCCGCCACGAGGCGTACTCAGGAGTCCTTCACCATGTACCTTGTACTGCTCGGCACGGCCCTGCTGTTGCTCAAGTTGCTCGAGTACGGGCCGGTCGGTGGCTGGTCCTGGTGGGTCGTGCTCGCGCCATTCGCGGGCGCTGCGGTGTGGTGGGCCTGGGCCGATGCGTCGGGCTACAACAAGCGGCGCGCGATGGAAGGCATGGAAGCGAAGAAGGCCGCACGGCGCCAGCGCAACATGGATGCGCTGGGCACCGGCCCGAAGCGGAAGTAAAGCGGCAAGCAAAGCGCAGGCAGCCAGCGCCCGCACGAACCGCCGCCTACTCGAATCGATCGAGCACCGCGCCCTTTGATGCGCTCGACGCGTTGAACGCGAACTTGGCGAGCACGCCACGCTTGTAGCGCGGGGACGGCGCCTTCCAGGCGGCGCGCCGCTTGGCGATGACGTCCTCGGCGACGTTGAGCTGCAGCAGCAGCTTGTGGGCATCGATCGTGACCGAATCGCCTTCCTCGATCAGCGCGATGTTGCCGCCCGCGTACGCCTCCGGCGCGACGTGCCCCACGACCATGCCCCAGGTGCCGCCGGAGAAGCGCCCATCGGTGATCAGGCCCACCGATTCGCCCAGACCCTGGCCGATCAGCGCGCCCGTCGGCGCCAGCATCTCGGGCATGCCGGGCGCGCCCTTGGGGCCGAGGTAGCGCAGCACCATCACGTCACCGGGGACGATCTTCTTGGCCATGATCGCGGCGAGCGCGGACTGCTCGTCGTCGAAGACGCGCGCCGGGCCGGTGATCACCGGGTTCTTCAGGCCGGTGATCTTCGCCACGCAGCCTTCGGGCGATAGGTTTCCCTTCAGGATCGCAAGGTGGCCGTGTTCGTACATCGGGTTCGACAGCGGCCGGATCACCTTCTGATCGGCGCGCGGCGCGTCCGGCACATCGGCGAGTGTCTCGGCGATCGTCTTGCCGCTGATCGTGATGCAGTCGCCGTGCAGCAGCCCGGCCTTGAGCAGCATCTTCATGACCTGCGGAATGCCGCCCGCCTTGTGCAGATCGACGGCGAGGAATTCGCCCGAGGGCTTGAGGTCGCACAGCACCGGCACGCGCTGGCGCACGCGCTCGAAGTCGTCGATGCTCCAGTCGACGCCTGCCGCATGCGCGATCGCGAGGAAGTGCAGCACCGCGTTGGTCGAGCCGCCGATCGCCATGATCACGGCGACGGCGTTCTCGATGCTCTTGCGCGTGACGATGTCGCGCGGCTTCAGATCGCGCTTGACGGCCTCGACGAGCACGCGCGCCGCTTCGGCCGCGGCGGTGACGATCTCGTCGTGCGGATTGGCCATCGTGCTCGAGTACGGCAGGCTCATGCCGAGCGCCTCGAAGGCCGAGCTCATCGTGTTCGCGGTGTACATGCCGCCGCACGAGCCGTTGCCCGGGATCGCCCGGCGCTCGATCTGGCAGAAGTCTTCCTCGCTCATGTTGCCGGCGCTGTACTGGCCGACCGCCTCGAACACGCTGACGATGTTCAGGTCCTTGTCTTTATAGCGGCCCGGCAGGATCGTCCCGCCGTAGACGAAGATGCCGGGCGCATTGGCGCGCAGCATGCCCATCATCGCGCCCGGCATGTTCTTGTCGCAGCCGCCGATCGTGATGACGCCGTCCATCCATTGGCCGCCGACGCAGGTCTCGATGCAGTCCGAGATCACCTCGCGCGAGACGAGGCTGTACTTCATGCCTTCGGTGCCCATCGCCATGCCGTCGGAGATCGTCGGCGTGCCAAACACCTGCGCGTTGCCGCCGGCCGCCTCGATGCCCGCGACCGCCGCATCGGCAAGCCGCTGCAGCCCGGCGTTGCAAGGGGTGATCGTCGAGTGCCCGTTGGCGACACCGATCATCGGCTTCTTGAAGTCACCTTCCTCGTAGCCCATCGCGTAGTACATCGAACGGTTCGGCGCGCGCGCGGCGCCTTCGGTGATGTTGCGGGACCGCCTGTTGATGCTGCTCATGACGCTGGGCTCGTGAAAAAGGGTGGAGGCGCCGTGGCGCCCGGGAACGTTCAGGATCAAGAGCAACTATAGCCGCGCCGTATCATCTCGCGACCCTTTGCCTCCTCCGCGCGCATGCTCATTCACCCGCAGTTCGATGCCGTTGCCCTTCAGGTCGGACCGCTCGCCATTCACTGGTACGGGCTGACCTACCTGGTCGCCTTCGGCCTCTTCCTGTGGCTGGCGTCGCTGCGCGTGAAGCTCGCGCCGTTCGCCGCGCGCGGCTGGACGCGCCGGGACGTCGAGGATCTGCTGTTCTACGGCGTGCTCGGCGTCGTCGTCGGTGGCCGCCTGGGCTATGCGATCTTCTACAAGCCCGACTACTACGCCGGCAATCTGCTCGAGATCCTCGCCGTATGGAAGGGCGGCATGTCGTTTCACGGCGGCATGCTCGGCGTGCTCGTGGCGATGGCGCTCTACGCCCGCGTGCGTGGGCGCGGCTTCTTCGAAGTGACCGACCTGATCGCGCCGTGCGTGCCGACCGGGCTCGCGTCGGGGCGCGTGGGCAACTTCATCAACGGCGAACTCTGGGGCCGCGCGGCCGACCCTGCGCTGCCCTGGGCCATGATCTTTCCGCAGTCGGGCTCGAACCTGCCGCGCCATCCATCGCAGATCTACCAGTTTCTGCTCGAGGGCCTGCTGCTGTTCGTGCTGCTGTGGCTCTATGCACGCCGCCCCGGCGCGTATCTTGGCGTGCGCGGGCAGCCGGTCTGGGGCAAGGTCTCGGGCGCCTTCCTGTTCGGCTATGGTGTGCTGCGCTTCATCGCCGAGTACTTTCGCGAACCGGACAATTTCCTCGGCCTGCTCGCATTCAACCTGAGCATGGGGCAGTGGCTGAGCCTGCCGATGGCCGTCGCCGGCGTCGCGATGTGGGTCTGGGCGGCACGGCGCGCGGCAGTCACTGCAAGAGCCTGAGCGCGCAGCTTTCACACACCGATGCGACAAGTCTTTCTCGACACCGAAACCACCGGCCTTTCACCCGAATCGGGGGACCGCATCGTCGAGATCGGCTGCGTCGAGCTGCTGAATCGGCGACTGTCCGGGCGCAACCTGCACTACTACCTTAACCCCGAGCGGCGCAGCAGCGAGGACGCGGCGCGCATCCACGGTCTGAGCGACGAATTCCTCGCCGAAAAGCCGCTCTTCGCGACCGTTGTCGACGAACTGCTCGACTATCTGGCGGGGGCCGAGATCATCATCCACAACGCGAGCTTCGACATCGGCTTTCTGAACGAGGAATTGCGCCGCATCGGGCGCCCGAAGGTCCAGGCGCTCGGCGTGCGCATCACCGACAGCCTGCTGATGGCGCGCGAGATGTTTCCCGGCAAGTCGAACTCGCTCGATTCGCTGTGCAAGCGGCTCGAGGTCGACAACACAGGCCGCAGCCTGCACGGTGCGCTGCTCGATGCCGGCCTGCTGGCCGAGGTCTACATCCGCATGACGCGAGGCCAGGAATCGCTTGTGATCGACGACACGACGATCGACGCCGGCGAATCGGCGACGGACGCGCCCGATCTGAGCGCCTTCGCGCTGCCGGTGCTGAGCGCCGATGCCGAAGAACTGGCGGCGCACGAAGCGCTGCTTTCGGCACTCGACGAGGCGAGCCACGGCAAGACGGTGTGGCGCCGCGCCATGGCATAATTTCGCCCTTCGCGAAGCGCAACGCGACACAGGAAAAGGGCGGTTAGCTCAGGGGTAGAGCACAGCATTCACACTGCTGGGGTCGCAGGTTCGAAGCCTGCACCGCCCACCAGGAACGACACAGGCCCGCGGTCGACGACCGGCGGGCCCTTTCGTTGCTCAACGCATGGCCGGCGACGCCGCAAGGCGCGCGTCGCGGTGGGCCGGCACGAAGATTGGCGCCGGGGCGGGCGTGGTTCTCGGCGCCGGGCGCGGTCGGCGTGGCGGCACGTTCGCGGTTGCGGTGTCGAGGCTCGCGTAGCCGCGCTGTGCGATTCCCCAGCCGTCGGTCGCCTGCTCGAAGCTCGTTGCGAGTGCGGCGCGATCGGCCAGGTGCAGCGCGCTCGCACGCAGCACGGTGCGCTCGGCCAGCGTCGCGTCGAACTGGAGCGCGACGCGCTTCCAGCAGCGCAGCACCAGCGCATTGCGCCAGGCGTCCTCGAGCGCCCAGCGCATCTGATGGGCGCTGCCCGGTTGCCCGGCCTCGAGCACGCGCGGCACGAGCGCATTGACGAACACATGGAAGTCGCGTCGCAGGCTCTTGCCCGGCAGGAGTTCGGCAAGGCGCGCGATGCGCGTGCTCCAGCCCGGCTTCTCGAACTGGCGCGTGACGAGCGCCTGGAGGGCCTGTATCGGGTTGAAGAGCCGCAGCCGATTCGGTGGCAGCACGAGCAGCGGCAACGCCGCCGCCTGCGCGTGCGGCAGTTCGGTGACGAAGGAGCACAGCACCGCGATGCGCGCCCACTCGGCGGCAGAAAGGGGGGTCGATTCGCGCGCTGCATCCTGAGACGAGGCAAACCGCAGGATCGGAGCCCCATCTGCGCGCATTGCGCCTTCCCCTCCGCCTTGCGACAGTGCTGTTGCCTCGACCCGTCGCATCTGCGCGAGCGCGTCGTCGAAGTCGACTTCGCCCTTCGCCACGTTGGCCCGCGTGCTCATCACGACGAGGTTGCCGGCGGCGTAGCCGGCGTCGTTGCGCACCCGGTCGATCGATGCATCGCTCGGCGTGCAGGTCGCCTGAGTCAAGGCTTCGCGGGTGATCGGGCAGCGCTCGACATCGATCTGGCGCAGGTAGTTGGGCGTGACCTGCAACCCCTCGAACACGCGGCCGCGGCGCCATGCGTTCAGGCGCAATTGCAGCCACTTTCGCGTGTGGCGGGTCGGTGCGAGCGTGCGCGTGCCGAAGCTCGCGCAGGCGGCGTCCCAGCCCTGGCGCAATGGCCCGCTGGCGATCAGTTGGTCGGCGGGCGGGGTCAGCCCGAAGTGGGCGAAGTCCCAGCCGATCTCGAACGCCACGGCGGGATCGGTGGCGGCGGCGACAGGCGAATCGAATGCGAAAGTGATCTGGCTCATGAGTCTGCTCCGGCAATCTGCGCCGCGCCCGATGCGCGACGACGGTGTCAGTCTCGCGCTCGACAGGCTCACCAAATGAGCCTGTGCTGCGTCGTTCGCACCCATGCGAAAATGCCGGCGGGCCGATGCTGGCTCACGCCATGAGCCTGTCGGAGCCGGCATGGACAGAACCGAACGCTTCTACAAGATCGAACTGCTGATCCGCAACCGTGGCGGCGTCAGCTTCAAGACCTTGCGCGAAGCGCTCGAGGTGTCGCCGGCGACGCTCAAGCGCGATCTGCAGTACCTGCGCGACCGGCTCGACGCGCCGATCGTCTATGACCGCGGGGACGACGTCTATCGCTTCGCCCCCGACGCGGCGACGCGATCGGCGACACACGAGCTGCCGGGCGTCTGGTTCAGCGAGCCCGAGATCCATGCGCTGCTGACGATGCACCAGTTGATTGCCGGGCTCGATGCCGATGGCGTGCTCGGCCGCCACCTGCAGCCGCTGCTCGACAAGCTCGACGGCATGCTCGGCGCGGATGCGGCCGAGGTGCGGCAGATGATGCAGCGCGTGCGCATCCTCGGCGCGACGGCGCGGCCGGTGCCGAGCCGCTACTTCGAACTCGTCGGCAGCGCCTTGCTCAAGCGGCGCCGGATCCGGATGCGCTACCTGACGCGCAGCCGGGGCACGACCGCGGAGCGCGCGGTCTCGCCGCTTCGGCTCGTGCACTATCGCGGCACCTGGTACCTCGATGCCTGGTGCCATCAGGCCGACGCCCTGCGGCGCTTTGCACTTGACGCGATCGAGGACGCCGAGGTGCTCGAGCAGCCCGCGAAGGTCGTCGCGATCAAGACGGTCGAAGCCGAGCTCGACGGCACCTACGGCATCTTCAGCGGCAAGGCGGCGCGCCGGGCGACGCTTGTGTTCGACGCCGGCGTCGCGCCCTGGGTGTCGAGGGAGGTCTGGCACGCGGACCAACGCGGGCGCACGCTAGACGACGGTCGCTACGAACTGCAGTTGCCCTACGCGGACGACACCGAGCTCGCGATGGACGTGCTGCGCTACGGCGAGCAGGTCGAAGTCGTCGCGCCGGCGACACTGCGCGACGCGATCCGTGCCCGACTCGGCCGCGCGCTCGCCCGCTACGCTTGACGATGGAACAGGTCGACGCGATCGTCATCGGTGCCGGCGTCGTCGGCCTCGCAGTCGGCCGCGCGCTCGCCCGCAAGGGGCTCGAGACCCTGGTGCTCGAACGCGAGGACGCGATCGGCACCGGCATCAGCTCGCGCAACAGCGAGGTGATCCACGCCGGGCTCTACTACGCGCCGGGCTCGCTCAAGGCGCGGCTGTGCGTGCAGGGCCGGGCGCAGCTCTATGACTTTTGCGCGTCGCATGGCGTCGCGCACCGGCGTTGCGGCAAGCTCGTCGTGGCGACGTCGCCGGCGCAGGTGGAGGGGCTCGCGCAACTTGCCCAGCGCGGCGCGGCCAACGGTGTGAACGACCTGCAGTTGCTCAGCATCGAGGAAGCACGCGCGCTGGAGCCGGTGCTGCGCTGCGAGGCTGCGCTGCTGTCGCCCTCGAGCGGCATCGTCGACAGCCACGGTCTGATGCTCGCGCTGCAGGGTGATCTCGAGCGCGCCGGTGGCGCGGTCGTGCTGCGCTCGCCGGTCGACGGCATGCGTCTCGATCGCGCAGGCCATGTCCTCACGATCGGCGGCGCGGAGCCGATGACCCTGCGCGCGCGCATCGTCGTCAACGCTGCCGGCCTCGACGCGCCGGCGCTGGCCGGGCGCTTCGACGGCTTCGCCGCGCAGCATGTGCCGCGCGCGCACTTCAGCAAGGGCAGCTACTACGCGCTCGCCGGCCGCGCGCCGTTCTCGCGCCTCGTCTACCCGATGCCGCAGGACGCGTGGCTCGGCGTGCATCTGACGCTCGACCTCGCGGGCCAGGCGCGCTTCGGGCCGGATGCGCAGTGGCTCGACGCGGCAACGTCGGACGAGATCGACTACGGCGTCGACCCGGCGCGCGCGCAGGCGTTCTATGCCGACGTGCGCCGCTACTGGCCGGGCCTGCCCGATGGCGCGCTGCAGCCGGCGTACAGCGGTGTGCGGCCCAAGATCCACGGCCCGGGCGAGCCGGCGCCGGACTTCTGCATCCAGGGCTCGCGCGAGCACGGTGTCGCGGGGCTCGTGAACCTGTTCGGCATCGAGTCGCCGGGGCTCACGAGTTGCCTTGCGCTTGCCGATGAGGTCGTCGCCCGCCTCGACGCCTGAGGCGCAGCGTCAGGTGCCGACGTCGCCCGCCTGCCACTGGCCGTCGCGCAGCACCTGGTGCGGGCGGAACTGCTTCTTGTAGGCCATCTTCGGGCTGCCGTCGATCCAGTAGCCGAGGTAGACGTGGGGCAACCTGAGCTGGCGCGTCTGCTCGATCTGCCACATCACGTTGTAGGTGCCGTAGCTCGTGTTCGGCTCCGGCTCGTAGAACGTGTAGACCGCGGACAGGCCGTCGTTCAGGACGTCGAGGATCGAGACCATCTTCAGCGCGCCCACGCCCTGCGCCGCCGGTTCACGGAACTCGACGAGGCGCGAATTGACGCGGCTTTGCAGCAGGAACTGGGTGTACTGGTCGATGCTGTCGTTGTCCATGCCGCCGCCGGCATGGCGCCCGGACTGGTAGCGCAGGTAGAGCTGATAGTGCTCCGGCACGAAGCACAACCGCAGCACGCGCGCGCGCAGCCCGGCGTGCGCACGCGCCGCGCGGCGCTGGCTGCGTGTCGGCACGAATTCGGCGACCGGCACACGCAGCGGCACGCAGGCCTTGCAGCCGTCGCAGTAGGGCCGGTAGGTGAACATGCCGCTGCGCCGGAAGCCGTTGGCGACGAGGCCGGAATAGACGTCGGCGTTGATCAGGTGGCTCGGCGTCGCGACCTGAGAGCGCGCCATGCGCTGCGGCAGATAGCTGCAGGGGTAGGGCGCCGTGGCGTAGAACTGGAGCGACGAAAGCGGTAGTTCCTTCGGATGCGTCACGCGGCGTCCTCGAGCGGCAGGGTCTGCGGTGCGTCGTGCAACCGCTCCCAGTGCGAACGATGATAGGCCCAATCGGTCAACACCGGCCCCCGCACGCGGGGGGTGATCAGGCGCTCGAAGCTTGCGCGTGGAATTTCTCGCGCGCCGAGCGATGCGAGGTGGCTCGTCCGCTGCTGGCAGTCGATCAGATCGATGCCATGCGTGCGGCTGAAGCACACCAGCGCCGCGAGCGCGATCTTCGACGCATCGGTGCGGTGCGAGAACATCGACTCGCCGTAGAACATGCGGCCGAGGCAGACGCCGTACAAGCCGCCGACGAGCTCGCCCGCGATCCAGGTCTCGAAGCTGTGCACCGCGGGCCAGGCGCAGTAGGCGGCGATCATTTCGGGCACGATCCAGGTGCCGTCCTGGCCGGCACGCGGCGTCGTCGCGCAGGCGCGCATCACGCGTTCGAGCGCGCTGTCGACGCGCACCTCGCAGCCCGGCGTCGCGATGAAGCGGGCGATCGTCTTGCGCAGTGAGCGCGACAGCGCGAACGCCGCGACCGGCAGCACCATGCGCGGGTCGGGCGACCACCACAGGATCGGCTGGCCCGCGCCGTACCACGGGAAGACGCCGTGCGAATAGGCCTCGGCGAGGCGCCGCGGCGTGAGCTCGCCACCGGCCGCGAGCAGCCCGGGCGCCTCGGTCTCGGCGCCGAGCGCCTGCGACGCCGGCGGCAGCGGCTGCTGCTCGTGCGTCAGCCACGCGATCACGGTGATGCGCTCAGTGCGCCGCGTGCGCCGAGCCCGCGACCGGCTGCGCTGCGGTCTCGGCTGCCGCGCCGCGCGGGCGCTGCGCATCGCGCTGGGTCTGCGTCACGCCGTTGCGCACCGCGACCAGCTCGGCCACGATCGCGACCGCGATTTCGGCCGGCGTGCGGCTGCCGAGGTTCAGGCCGATCGGGCCGCGCAGGCGCGCGATCGCCTCGGGGGGCAGGTCGAACATCGCGAGCCGCTCGCGGCGCTTGGCATCGTTGCGCGACGAGCCGAGCGCGCCGACGTAGAAGGCGGGTGACTTGAGCGCCTCGAGCAGGACCAGGTCGTCGAGCTTGGGGTCGTGCGTGACGGCGACGACCGCGCACTGCGCGTCGAGTTGCATCTCGATCGCGACATCGTCGGGCATGCCGGTGCTCAGGATCGTCCCCGGCACGTCCCAGCCGAGGTGATATTCCTCGCGCGGGTCGCAACACGTCACCTCGAAGTCGAGCGCGACGGCGATCGGCGCGAGCACGCGCGAGAGCTGCCCGGCGCCGATCACGAGCATGCGCCAGCGCGGCCCGTAGGGTGCGACGAGCGTCTGGCCGTCGTACGTGAAGCGCGTCGTGCGCTGCGCCGGCTCGACCTTCACCGTGCCGCTCGCGATGTCGAGGCGGCGGGCGACGAGTTCGTGCTTGCCGGTGCGCGTCAGCACCTCGTTGATCCAGGACGCGTCGGTGAGCGGCTCCTGCAGCAGGCGCAGGTTGCCGCCGCAGGGCAGACCGAAACGCGCCGCCTCCTCGTTCGTCACGCCGTAGAGGATGGTCGAGGGGCTCGCGACACGTTCGCCCTTGCGCACGCGGTCGATCAGGTCGTCCTCGACGCAGCCGCCCGATACCGAGCCGACGACCTGGCCGTCGTCACACAGCGCGAGCAGCGCGCCGGGCTGGCGCGGGGCCGAACCCCAGGTCTCGATCACCGTCACGAGCCAGACGGCACGGCCCTCGGCGCGCCAGTCACGCGCCCGCGTCAGCACCTGAAGGTCGAGGCTGTCCATCGGGCGGTTCGCTCAGCGCGGGCCGGGGCCTTTCGGCATCGACTTCAAGGGCCTGGGGCGACGCTAGCGGCGCTTCGCCGCCGCCTTCGGCGCCGTGCCCTGGGCCGGGGGTGACGCGGCGCCTTGCTGCAGCCCTTCGGACATGCCGATCAGCACGCCGCTGACGAGCATCGCATAGCTCTCCATCATCGCCTGCGCGGCGCGCATCCCGGTGGCGCGGCCGTCGCGGATCGCGCTGCGCGTCTGCGCGAGCATCTGCTCGACGGTCTGGGTGGCCTGCGAGCCGGTGTTCGTGCCCTTGAGCTTCATCGCGCCGAGCACCTGATCCCACGGCCCCTGCATCGGCTTGTCGAGGCCCTGCACCGCCTTGCCGACCGTCGTGAAGAACATGTCTTCCATCTTCTCGAGGTTGTCGAGCGCGCTCTTGAACTGCTTGTCCTGCGCGTCGACCCCCTGGCTGACGACCTGCTCGAGCGCCTTGCGCTGCGCCTCGACCGTCTTGAGCAGCGCGGCGTCCATGCCGGCAAAGGCCTGGCCGAGCAGGCCTTCGACGTCGGGCATCGGCAGCTTGCTTTCGGCGGCGCCGGCGGAGGCCGCCTGCGTCACCGACTGCAACACGCTCTTGATGTTCGCGAGCGTCAGTTCGCGCCCTTGCAGCGCCTTCAGCGTCGCCTCGCTGACAGCCTTGCGCAAGGCCGCGCCCTGCTTGGCGCTCGCCTGCGAAAACTGCGTGATGAGGGCGTCCTGGTCGATTCCGGACTTGATCATTGCTTGCTCCTTGATTCGGTTGAGGCGCGTTCGCGCGTCACTGCATGTGCTGGCCGCCGTTGATTGCGATGTTCGCACCCGTCACGAACGCCGCCTCTTCGGATGCGAGATAGATGATCAGCCCGGCCACTTCCTCGGGCTTGCCCAGGCGCCCGACTGGGATCTGCGGCAGGATCTTCGAGTCGAGGATGTCCTTCGGGATCGCCGTCACCATCTTCGTGCCGATGTAGCCGGGCGAGATGGTGTTGACGGTCACGTTCTTGCGCGCGACCTCGAGCGCGAGCGCCTTCGTGAAGCCGTGCACGCCGGCCTTGGCGGCCGAATAGTTGGTCTGCCCGAACGCGCCCTTCGAGCCGTTGACCGACGAGACGTTGATGATGCGTCCCCAGCCGCGCTCGACCATGCCGTCGGCGACCTGCTTGGTCATGTTGAACAGGCTGTCGAGGTTGGTGCGCAGCACCTCGTCCCAGCTGATCTTGTCCATCTTCTTGAAGGTCATGTCGCGCGTGATGCCGGCGTTGTTGACGAGCACGTCGATCGGCCCGAGCTTTTCGTTCACCTCGGCCACCGCGCGCGCGCAGGAGTCGATGTCGGCCACATCGCAGGCGACGGCGACGAAGTCGTAGCCCGCCTTCTTCATGTCCGCGAGCCACTGCCCATGCTTGGTGTTGCCGGGCGAGTAGGTGACTGCGACCTTGTAGCCGTCGTCGGCCATCTTGGTCGAGATCGTCTCACCCAAGCCGCCCATGCCGCCGGTGACGAGGACGGTTCTCTTTGCTTGTGTCATCTGGTGCCTCCTGGTTTCGTGTGTGGGAGTCTCGATCTTAGGGCAACGCTCGCCAAATCAACAGCTACGTCCGAGGCGCGGACGGTGGCTTCGGGGGCGAAGGCATCGGCGGCAGCGGCAGCAGCAGCGCAAGTTCGTGATACAGCGGCGGGCCGAGCAGGCGCGAGACGCCCCCCGCCAGCATCGAGCAGACCATCAGGCTGAGCACCATCGCGTGGCCCGAGACCATCTCCATCACGATGATGAACGCCGTCAGCGGCGCCTGTGTCGCGGCCGACAGAAAGCCGACCATGCCGAGCGCGATGAGCGGAATCGCCGCCTCCCGGTTCAGGTCGGCCAGCAGCGCGATGTCGCGCCCGATGCCCGCGCCGATCGACAGCGACGGCGCGAAGATCCCGGCCGGCACGCCGCTCCACGCCGACAGCCAGGTCGAGCAGAACTTGAGCACGGTGTAGACACCCGGCAGCTGCGCCTCGCCCTCGAGCAGGGCGCGCGTCGGGCCGTAGCCGGTGCCGCTCGTCGTGCCGCCGGTGACGATGCCGATCACCGCGACGCCGAGCGCGCAGGCCGCCGTGAAGCGCAGCGGATAGTCTGTGCGCCAGCGCGTGAAGCGGTCCGGCAGGCAGCGTGCCGTCGTGATCAGCAGGCGCGCGAACACGCCGCCCGTGATGCCGCACACGAGCGCGACCGCAAGCCCCGGCGCGAGCAGGTCGCTGCTCAGATGCTGGACGCGCAGCTCGCCGAAGTAGGTGATGTTGCCGAAGAACGCGACCGACACCATGCCGGCGAGCACGATCGCGCCGATCACGAGGCTGCTCTGCGACAGGCTGCGCCGGCGCGACATCTTCTCGAGCGCGAAGATCACGCCGCCGAGCGGCGTGTTGAACGCGGCCGCGATGCCGGCCGCGGCGCCCGCGATCAGCAGGTCGTTGGCGTCGATGCCCGATTGCGGGCGCAGCCAGCGCCGCGCGTGGTACATGACGCCGGCGCCGATCTGCACCATCGGCCCCTCGCGGCCGATCGACATGCCGCCGAGCAGGCCCACGCAGACGAGCAGCGGCTTCTGCAGCGACAGGCTGAGCGACACGAGCCAGCTGCGCTGCTCGGGTTTGAGGTCGTCGTCGAGCGCGCGGATCACCTGCTGGATGCCCGAGCCGGACGCGCCCGGCGCGAAGCGCCGCACCCACCACATCACCCCGACGGCGAGCAGCGGCGTCAGCGCCAGCGTGATCCAGGGTCCGAGCGGCGTGGCGTGGCTCAGCGTTTCGAAGCCGTCGTGCGCGGCGTTCGCGAGCAGCGTGAACCCGACCGCGAGCAGCCCGGTCAGGCCGGCGTAGGTCAGGATCACGGTGTGATCGATCCACGCGCCGCCGGCGACGAAGTCGTGCCGCCACAGCGCGAGCAGCTGCGCGCGCAGCGTGGCGAGGCCCGTCACCAGCGGGCCGAGCTTGGCGCCCGCGCGCCACTCCCGCAGCCAGCGCCGGGCGCTGGAAAACGCGCGGGGGATCAGGCCTTCGCTCATTGGGGCCGGGGCGCCCTCACGCCCGCGCGAGGAGGGCGTTGCCCAACCACAGCCCGGCACCGGCGAGCAGCAGCGAGCCGGCCAGATGGGCGCCCGCGGTGCCGAGCGCCCAGCCGTAGTCGTGGCGCTCGATCATGTGGACGACTTCCATCGAGAAGGTCGAGAACGTCGTCAGCCCGCCGAGAAACCCGGTGATGACGAAGAGGCGCCATTCCGGCGCACCCGTGTGCTGGTGCGTGAAATAGGCGACCGACGCGCCGACGAGCAGGCCGCCGAGCAGGTTCGCCACGAGCGTGCCGAGCGGGATCGGCGTGAACAGCGGATTGAGCCATTCGCCCAGGCCCCAGCGCCACACCGCACCGAGGGCGGCGCCGACAGCGACAGCGAGGATCGAATAGATCATCCGGAGCGTGGGTGCAGTGGCGAAGCGAGAGGGGTTTGCGTGCGGCTTGCCTGCGAATTGCCTGCGGATGGCGTGCGCCGCGCTCAATCGAACATGATGACGCCGCGCGCATTGCGCCCGCTCGCGAGGTCGTCGAAGGCCTGCGCCGCCTCGTCGATGCGGTAGCGCTGCGTGATCAGCTCGTCGAGCTTCAGGCGGCCCGCCTTGTAGAGCGAGATCAGGCGCGGGAAGTCCTCGCGCGGGCGCGCCGAGCCGAAGTAGCTGCCGGTCAGCGTCTTCTCCTCGAACGAGAGCGTGCTCGTGCGCAGCGTCGTCTGGTCCTGCGGCTTGGCGATGCCGACCATCACTGCCGTGCCGCCCTTGCGCAGCGCGCCATAGGCCTGCGCCAGGATCGCGCCCTGGCCGACGCACTCGAACGCATAGTCCGCGCCGCCGCCGGTCAGCTTGCGCAGCGTCTTGACGATGTTGTCTTCGCGCGCCGTGTTGACGACGTGCGTCGCGCCGAACGCGCGCGCCAGCTCGAGCTTGGCGTCGCTCATGTCGACGGCGACGATCATCGCCGCGCCGCTGAGCACGCAGCCCTGGATCGCGTTCAGGCCGACGCCGCCGGCGCCGAACACGATCGCGATCGACCCGAGCTCGACCTTGGCCGTGTTGCACACCGCGCCGACACCCGTCATCACGCCGCAGCCGACGAGCGCGCAGCGGTCGAGCGGCACCTCGTGATCGACCTTGACGAGGTTGTCGACGTGCAGCGTCGCGTACTCGGCCATCACGCCGCAGCCGGAGAAGACGTTGAGCGGCTGACCCGCGGCGTCGCGCGTGCGCACGCTGCCATCGGGCAGCGTGAAGAGCGCCTTGCTCGCCTGGTCGCACAGCTGCGGCCGGCCGCTGACGCAGTAGCGACACTTGCCGCACATGCTGACGAAGGAGCTGATCGCCGCATCGCCGAGCGCGAATTCGGTGACGCCTTCACCCACCTGCACGACGATGCCGGCGCCTTCGTGCCCGAGCACGAGCGGCGGCGGGAAGGGGATCGTGCCGTTCGTCGCCGACAGGTCGCTGTGGCACACGCCGCAGGCGCTGAGCTTGATCATCACCTCGTTGCGGCGTGGCGCCTCGACGACGATGTCTTCCACCACCACCGGTTGGTTGAGTTCGCGGCAGATGACGGCGCGGGCTTTCTGGTTCATGCGTGGGGTCCTGGTTGCGTGTGGGGCGCTGACGGGCATCTGACGGGATTCTGACGGGCAGGGCGAGGGCAGCTCTTATGATGCCTGCCACCGTTGCGCCGGGCGAGCCCCTGCGCGACATGCATTCTTCCATGAACCCCGACATCCACTTTTTCAGAACAGGACAGCATCGATGAGCATTGATTACAAGGGCAGGGTCGCGATCGTCACCGGCGCCGGCGGCGGGCTAGGCCGCGCGCATGCGCTCGCGCTTGCGGCACGTGGCGCACGCGTCGTCGTCAACGACCTGGGCGGCGCGCGCGACGGCAGCGGCGGCTCGGCGAGCGCGGCAGAGGCCGTGGTCGCCGAGATCCGTGCCGCCGGCGGCGAGGCGATCGCCAACGGCGCGTCGGTGACGGACTTCGACGCCGTGCAGGCGATGGTCGCGCAGGCGATGGACGCCTGGGGCCGCGTCGACGTGCTCGTCAACAACGCCGGCATCCTGCGCGACAAGACTTTCGCGAAGATGGATCTGGCCGACTTCCGCCTCGTGCTCGACGTCCACCTGATGGGCGCCGTGCATTGCGCCAAGGCGGTCTGGCCGATCATGCAGGCGCAGAAGTACGGCCGCATCGTGATGACGACTTCGTCCACCGGCCTCTACGGCAACTTCGGCCAGAGCAACTACGGCGCGGCCAAGATGGCGCTCGTCGGCCTGATGCAGACGCTGGCGCTCGAAGGCGCGAAGCACGACATCCGCGTCAACTGCCTCGCGCCGACGGCGGCGACGCGCATGACGCAGGACCTGATGCCGCAGGATGTGCTCGATGCGCTCGGCCCCGAGGCCGTCGTGCCGGCGATGCTCGTCCTCGCATCCGAAGGCGCGCCGACGCGCACCGTGCTGTGCGCCGGTGCCGGCAACGTCGAGGCGGCGCACGTCACGCTGACGCAGGGCGCGTGGATCGGCCTCGACGGCAAGGCACCCGAGCGGCTCGCCGAACTGCTCCCGCAGGTGAAGCAGCGCGAGGGCGAGATGGTGCCCGAGAGCGGTGCGGCCCAGGGCACGCACGAGGTCGGGCGCGCGATGGCCAAGGCAGGGCGCGCGACCGCCTGACAGCGCGCGGTGCGGCCCGAACCTGGGGTCGACCGCGTCGCGGTGAGGGGCCCGAGGCGCTCGGTGCTTCAGGCGGCAGCCTGCGCAGGCTGCGCCGCGGGGTGGTTGCGCAGCGCCATCAGCGCGGCGAACGCCGCGATGCCGAGGCCGCAGGTCAGCCACAGCGCACGCGCGCCCCAGCTGTCGAGCGCCAGGCCGAACAGGAAGGGCGCGAACGCCTGCGCGATGCGCGAGGGCAGCATCAGCCAGCCCTGGCGCGCCCCGTACCCGGCCGGGCCGAAGAAGACGAGCGGCAGCGTGCCCTTGGCGATCGTCAGGATGCCGTTGCCCGCGCCGTGCAGGATCGCGAACAGCGGAGCCAGCGCGGAGCCTCCTGCCAGCAGCAGCAGCGCGCCCGCCGGGTGCGCGAGCGCCGCGAGCCGTGCCGACAGCAGCGGATGGACGCGCCGCAGCAGGCCGAACTCGAGCAGCCGCCCGGCGACCTGCGCCGGCCCGACCAGCGCCCCGACACCGATCGCCACCGCAAGGCTCGCGCCGGCCGCCTGCAGCATGCGCGGCAGATGCGCGGCCATCGCCGTGCTGGTGAACCAGGTCACCGCGAACACGAACGCGAGCAATATGGAAGTCGCGCTCACGCGCGCAGCGCCGGGGACTGCGGCAGGCACGCGCTTGCCTGCAGGCGGCAAGGAAACGGGCGCATCGGCGCGGGTCGCTGACGCGCGCGGCAGGAAGGCGTAGAGCGGCAGGCCGACGCTCAGGTGCAGCGCGGCCCAGCCGAAGCAGGCGCCTCGCCAGCCGTAGTGCGTCGTCATCCACGCGGACAACGGCCAGCCGACCGTGCTCGCGAAGCCGGCGATGAGCGTGATGCCGGTGATCGGGTTGCGCGCGGCCGGGCCGTACAGGCGCACCAGCGTCGCGAAGGCCGCCTCGTACAGGCCGCCGCCCATCGCCACGCCGATCACGGCCCAGGCGGCGAACAGCGCCGTCGGCGTCGTCGCGAGCCCGAGCCCGGCGAGCGCGCCGGCAAAGGCGAGGCTGGTCGCCATCAACACCGGCCGGCCGCCGTACCGATCAATTGCGCGGCCCGACCAGGGGCCGACGAGCGCCGACACGATGAGGGCGAACGAGAAGGCGGCAAAGACCGTCGCCACGTCGATGCCGAGGTCGCGTGCGATCGGCCCGGCGAGCACGGCGGGCAGGTAGTACGACGACGCCCAGGCCAGCGTCTGCGCGCTGCCGAGCGCGGCGACGACCGAGGCGCGCGGGCCGCTCGCCTTCATGCGGGAGCGGGCCGCGGCGGCGGAGCGGGAAGGCGCTTCACGCGGGCAGGCGGGTGCCGGTCGATGTGAATGCGGCGGTGCCCGGATCGCGCGCCTGCGCGCCGCGCATCAGGCGCGGAAATGCGCCGGCGCGTGGCCGGTCCACTTGCGAAACGCCTTGCGGAAGTTCGACGCCTCGGAGAAGCCGACGCGGCCGGCGATCTCGTCCACCGTCAGCGACGTGTTTTCGAGGAACTCGATCGCCAGCGAGCGCCGCACGTCGTCGATGATGCGCTGGTAGTGCTGGCCCTCGTCGGCCAGTCGCCGGTGCAGCGTGCGCACCGACAGCCCGAGCCGCGCCGCCATCGCCTCGGCGTTCGGGAACTCGCCGCGGCTGTTCAGGCAGGCGGTGCGGATGCTGCGCGACAGGTCGGTCTCGTCGGGCAGCTTGTCGAACATGCGCTCGCAGAACTGCGCGCAGATGCCGGCGGTGATCGGGTTCGCGTTCGGGCATGGCACGCGCAGCACGTCAGCGTCGAAGTGCCACTCCATGACGTCGGCGCCGAAGTTCACCGGGCAGCCGAACATGCGCTCGTAGGCTGCGGCGTGATCGGGCCGCGCGTACGGCAGCAGCAGGCGGCGCGACGGCATCGGCGCCTCGAGCACGCAGGTCGCGAGCTTCAGGATCGACGCGAACCAGAACTCGGTCGCGAGCGGCAGCACGTCGCCGAGGTCGAGCCGGTCGTGCGCCTCGAACACCGCCGTGTCGCCGTCGAGGCGGAAGCGCTTCTCGAGCACCGGCCCGGCGAGGCGCACGTGCTTGATGCCGAGCATCACGGCGTCGCCGAAGGTCCGGCTGCTGACCACTGCATAGCCGTAGACGCCGAAGTCGCTCAGCCGCTGGCGCGCGCCGGCGCGCAGGCCGACGTCGGGCACTGCGCTGAGGCGCTTCGTGTTGCGGAAGATCGTCAGCTTCTGCTGCTGCGTGATGCGCGCCTGCGGGTCGTCGAGCTGTTGCGGCAGCAGACCCGTGCCGAGCAGCAAGGCCTCGGCACCGATGCCCTGCTCGGCCATCTCGGCCACGAGCGCACCGAGCCCGAGCATGTTGTGCGTGCCGCCGGCGGCGTCGTCGGTCTCTTTGGTGATCAGGATGCCGAGCGGATCCATCGTGGGGGCGGAGGGGGCCGAAAAGGGGATTTGGCAGATTTTCACCCGCCCGGTGGCGGCAATCAACCTCTTCAAACCCGGGGTCGGCCGGCAAGATGACGGCACTCGACCAGACCACCGACGGAGGAGACATGAACGACCGCCTGATGACCCCGCTGCTCGCCGAGATCGACGTCGCCGACCTGCATGCCGCCCAGCGGCAGGCGTTCGAGCGCGATCCCTACCCGGGCGCGTCCGCGCGCCGCGAGCAGCTGCAGGCGCTGAAGCGCCAGCTGCACCGCTACCAGGACCTGCTCGCCGACGCGATGAGCCGCGACTTCGGCTTTCGCGCGCCGGCCGAATCGAAGATGCTCGACATCCTCGGCTCGACGCTCGAGATCAACCACGCGATCTCGCACGTCAAGCGCTGGATGAAGCCGAGCCGGCGCCGGACCGAGCTGCTGTTCGCGACGAACCGCCTGCGCGTGACTTACCAGCCCAAGGGCGTCGTCGGCATCATCGTGCCGTGGAACTTCCCGCTCTATCTGGCGCTCGGCCCGCTCGCCGCGGCGCTGGCCGCGGGCAACCGGGCGATGATCAAGATGCCCGAGGTCACGCCGGCGACGAACGCGGTGCTGCGCCGCATGCTCGCCGAGGCCTTTCCGGCCGATCTCGTGGCCGTCGTCGGCGAGGAACTGGCCGACCCGAACGCCTTCACCTCGCTGCCCTTCGACCACATCGTCTTCACCGGCTCGCCGGCGGTCGGCCGCATCGTGATGCGCAGCGCGGCCGCGAACCTGACGCCGGTGACGCTCGAGCTCGGCGGCAAGTCGCCGGCGGTCGTGCTGCGCGGCTATTCGATCGCCGACGCGGCGACGCGCATCGCCCACGGCAAGGCCACCAACTGCGGCCAGATCTGCGTCTCGCCCGACTACGCGCTGGTGCCGCGCGAGAGCGTCGATGCCTTCGTCGCCGAGGTGCGCGCGGCGTTCGCGCGCTCGTTCGGTGCGCGCGTGCAGGGCCACCACGACTACACCGCGATCGTCAACGAGCGCCAGCACGCGCGCATCGTCGCGCTGCTCGACGACGCGCGCGCCAAGGGCGCGAAGGTGGTCGCCTGCGCCGAGGGTGGGACCGGCAGGCAGATGCCGCTGCACATCGTCACCGGCGTCACGCCCGAGATGCGCATCGCCAGCGAGGAGATCTTCGGCCCGATCCTGCCGGTGCTCGCCTACGACACGCTGGCCGAGGCGATCGCGCATATCCGCAGTGGCCCGCGGCCGCTCGCGCTCTACGTCTTCGGCCACGACGCGGCGGCGCGCGCCGAACTGCTCGAACGCACCCACTCCGGCGGCGTGACGATCAACGACTGGGGCTGGCACGTGATGAACCACGACGCGCCCTTCGGCGGCGTCGGCAACTCCGGCATGGGCACCTACCACGGTGAGGAGGGCTTTCGCGAGCTGTCGCACGCGAAGACGGTGTTCCAGCGCCACCGCTTCTACCCGATCGGGCTTTTCTATCCGCCCTACGGCAACGCCGTGCAGAAGCTGGTCCTGAAGCTCTGGCTCGGCAGCGGCGACCCCGCACTCCAGCCTGCGGCCCAATCCTCGAACGCGCATTGAACACCTGAAGGAGACATCAGCATGAACCACGACCTCGAATTCGACTACGTCATCGTCGGTGCCGGCTCGGCCGGCTGCGCGATCGCCGCGCGCCTCACGGAGGACCCGGACGTCAGCGTCTGCCTGCTCGAAGCCGGCGGCCCCGACAAGAGCGTGCTGATCCACGCGCCGGTCGGCGTCGTCGCGATGCTGCCGACGAAGATCAACAACTATGCCTACCAGACGGTGCCGCAACCGGGCCTGAACGGCCGCCGCGGCTACCAGCCGCGCGGCAAGACGCTCGGCGGCTCGAGCTCGATCAACGCGATGCTCTACGTGCGCGGCCACCGCCACGACTACGACCACTGGGCCGCGCTC